>JBOHRQ010000001.1:0-101275 GCA_050732875.1 Gemmatimonadota bacterium
CGGGCAGGCGGAGGTCGGTGCCGGGGATCTGGGCTCCGTAGACGGCCTTGTTGACCAGCAGGAAGTCCCCGATCAGGAGCGTATCCTCCATCGAGCCGGTCGGGATCTTGAAGGCCTGGATCAGAAACGTCCGGATCACGATGAACAGGACGAAGGCCACCGCGATCGACTTCGTCCACTCCCAGATCACGCGGGCGAAGGGAGCGGGCTCCTGCGCTCGCCGGGGGGGCGCATACTTCTTCGATGCGGACTTCGTGGGGTTCTTCGCCAAGATCTTCCTCCTGCTGAAACGGCACGCGTCAGTCGGCGCGTAAAGGGCTTCCAAGATACACCCGAAGCGCCCCGGTGTTCAGGTCGGGCGCGGACGTTGTCGACCCCGCCGCGATGCCTTCCTCAAGGAAGCTCGAGCGCGACTGTCAGGGCCCTATTCAGCTCGGCGAGTCTGGGAGGAGAGAGGGCGCCGACGAAGTGGGTGAGCTGCGACTTGGCCAGGCTGACCAGATTGTCGCACATGATCCAGCTCGACGTCTTCAGCCCCTCATCCGGACCCACCGCGACCTGGGTCGCCAGGCCCTCCCCCTGCGTGAAGACCGGCGCGCAGACCACGGTCGAGAACCTGGAATCGATGAGCACCTGGCGGCTCACGATCACGAACGTGCGATGGCGCTTCGGATCCCCGCCCGGCCTCCGGACCCGATACAGCTCGCCCCGCCTCACGAGCCCCGCGAGCTGGCGGTCGGGCGCTCCGGCTTCATTCCTCTGGCCACGGAGCCTGGTACTCGAGCACCTCGGCAACCTCGGCATTCAACCGATCGGCCGCCTGGTTGAGCCGTTTCAGGTCTCGCGAGTTCGTCGCGTCCCTCGCGCGCTGACCGAGATAACCCCTGAGCACGCGCTCGATGAATCCCGAGCGGGACTCGTCTCCCGCAAGTCGGTCGATCTCGGCCAGCACCTCGCGTGAGAGTGTGATGGAAGTCTTCTCTTTCATACTCCAAAGATACTACCGACCCCCCCCTTTCAGCTACCACCTCTTGGCGATGGGCAGGCTGGCGTCGGTCTCCGATGTCGAGCTACGTGTCGATCTGCGCCTTCTGGAGCTTTCCTGAGTAGTCGACGTAGACGGTCTTCGTCTCGGTGAAGAAGTCGTACACCGGCCAGCCGCCTTCGCGGTGGCCGTTTCCGGTGTCCTTGACGCCACCGAATGGAAAGTGCGCCTCGGCGCCGATGGTGGGGCCGTTGACGTAGGTGATCCCGGCCTCGATCCGCTCGATGGCCCGGAAAGCCGCGCCGACGTCGCTGGTGTAGATCGAGGACGACAGTCCGTAGCGGACTCCGTTCATGACCTCGATCCCCTCGTCCAGCGAGTCCACCTTGAGGACCGAGAGGACGGGTCCGAAGATCTCCTCGGTGGCGATCCGCATCTCCGGCTGGACGTCGGTGAAGATCGTGGGACGGTAGAACCAGCCCCGCGCCAGCCCCTCGTCCTCCGGCCGGGAGCCACCCAGCCGCAGGGTGGCGCCTTCCTCCTGCCCGATCCGCACGTACTTCTCGACCTTCTCGCGTGCGTCCTCGTTGATGAGGGGGCCAACGTCGGTCCCCTGCCGGCGGCCGTCCCCCAGGACCAGCTTCTCCGCCCGGTCGGCCAGCCGGTCGACCAGCTCGTCGTGGACCGACGCCTCGACGACCAGCCGCGAGGTCGCCGTGCAGCGCTGGCCGGTCGTCCCGAAGGCGCCCCAGAGGATCCCCTCGAGCGCCAGATCCAGGTCGGCGTCCGCCATGACGAGCTGGGCGTTCTTTCCGCCCATCTCGAGCGACACGGGCTTCCCGCGCTCGCCGCACCACCCGGCGATCCGCCAGCCGACCTCGGTCGAGCCTGTGAAGGAGACCCCGCTGATGTCGGGATGCTGGACGAGCGGCGCCCCCGCGTCCGGGCCGAACCCAGTGACGAGCTGGATCGCGTTCGGCGGCAGCCCCGCCTCGAGCAGCACCTCGACGAACCGGACCGCCGACCACGGCGTCTCCTCGGCCGGCTTCCAGACGACCGCGCAGCCAGAGACGAGGGCCGGGAAGATTTTCCACGAGGGAACCGCGATCGGAAAGTTCCACGGCGTCACGATCCCGAACACGCCCGCCGGACGGCGGACAGTGAACCCCATCTTGCTCGGCAGCTCGGAGGGCGCCGTGCGGCCGAACAGCCGCCGGCCCTCGCTGGCCGCGTAGTAGGCCGTGTCGATCGCTTCCTGGACATCGCCCCGGGTCTCGACCAGGGGCTTCCCCATCTCGCGGGTCATCCCGTCGGCGATCTCGTCCTTCCGCTCGGTCAGGAGGTCGCCGGCCCGCTTCAGGACCTCACCGCGCTTGGGGGCCGGGACACGGCTCCATTCGCGGAAGCCCTTCCACGCGGCGGCTACCGCGCGCTCGACGTCGATCGGGCCGCTCGCAGCGAAGACGCCGACCAGGTCGTCGGTGTCGGCCGGGTTCAGGTTTTCGAACGTGGCGCCGCCGTCGGCGGCGGTCCAATCGCCGGCGATGAAGTTTCGGTAGGTGTCGGACACACGGGCCTCCGATTGACTGGTTCAATGGGATGTCTGCGAGCTCAATGCGTTCCGCGCCGCCGGGTCTCGGCCGCCTTCCACCGCTCTTCTTCCACCTCGGTCTCGCGGATCAGGCCCGGAACCGGCACCGGTTTGAAGCGCTCGTCGATCGCCACGAACGTGGTCAGGCAGGAATTGGTGTGCCGCACCTCACCCGACAGCAGATCCTCTGCCTCGACCTTGACGCCGATCAGCATCGACGTGCGCCCCACCCAGTGCACCGACGCCCGCAGGGAGACAAGATCGCCGATGTGGATCGGCGACTTGAAATCGACCCGGTCGATCGACGCCGTGATGGCGTGCCGGCCGGCATGCCGGGCGGCGCAGACATAGGCCGTCTCATCGACCTGGCGGAGGATCCACCCGCCATGGACGGAGCCGAAGATGTTCCTGCTCTCGGGCGCCGCCAGCATGCTGATCGTGACGCGGCTCGCGGAGACGGGCTTGGGCGGTGGGGGATTCACCGGGTCAATATCTGGATTCCAGGGGTGGGCTACAATGGCGGAGGGCATCCGGGCGCGGCCGGCTGTGTGGGGGGACAAAAAAGGGCGGCGCCCGAAAGCGCCGCCCTGGTGCAGCGCGGTCGTGTCGACCGCGCTCGTCTGAATGTTCGGGCCTAGCGGTACTCGTCGGTCGTCTTGCCAGGCTCCATCGCGCCCGGCTCGCCCACCGCCGCGCCGAGCTCGATCAACCCGGCATCCTCGGGCACGTTGCCGCAGGCGATCGGAGTTCCGTCCGCTGAGTGGACCTGCACGAACAGGCTCTCGGCGGTCGGGTCCAGCATCGACGTCCCGATCGTGGTCGTGCTCTGGCCGGTCTCGCCGCTGGCGGACACGTCCTCGAGCGGCGCCACCACGCCCATGTCGTTGTCGCACGCGCCGCGATGCAGGTGCGCCATGTACGACTCGCCGGCCGTCAGGCCGTCCAGGTCGAGATTCACCTCGATGCCGTCGGCGATCGGCGTCACGGTCGCGGTGCCGGTGATGCCGCTCTCGGCCTTGGCCTCGAGCCCGATCTCGACGGGGCCGGCGTCGACGCCCGTGTCCGTGAGGCCCGGATCGTCCAGGCCCGGTTCCGGAATCCCGGTCTCGTCGGGGATCGGCTCCGCCATCTCGCCTTCGTCCCGCCCTTCCGCGCAAGCGGCCAGCGCGAACGCGCCAACCATGGCCAGCGTGGCCAGAAATCTGCTGTGCTTACCCATGTTCCCTCCTGCGGAGAGTGATCGCTGTCGTCGGCGCCCCGTGGATCCCGGGCGCGGACCTCACGCTCGATACTGACTCCATCCTAACCCGGAGGCGTGTCAAGGCACCGTCAGAAACCCGACAGACCCCCGGGATGGGGTTCTCCCGGCGCTGCGCCCCTGGCCACCCTGGCGCCCGCCCCCGGCCCCCCTACCAGCCCGGCGCCAGCTGGAAGCCCCAGCGCCAGCCCTCGTCCGGGCGCTGGAAAGGGTAGGCGTAGTAGAGCTCGGCCACGATCGCCCCAAACAGGTTGAAGCGCAGCGAGCTCCCGGCGCTGAAGACGGGGATCCGCTCGCTCGATTCGGTGGCCAGATCGAACTCCGGCGACTCGTCCTTCGTCCAGGCCACCGCACCGTCCACGAACCCGACCAGCTCGATCGGCAGAAAGCTCGCGCCCAGGAGGCCATAGCCCTCGGTGCCGAAGAGCGGCACCCGGAACTCGGCGTTGGCGACCGCGATCCGGCTCCCGATCAGCCGGTCGAACTCGGGGCAGGCGTCGGCGTCACCGGGGACAGCGGTGCATTCGGAGGTCTCGAACGACCCCGCCTCGTAGCCGCGGACGAGGGTCGGATAGCCGACGAAGAGCGGGGTCAGCCGGTCGCTCTCGGCGTCCCCGCCGTAGCGCCCGAGGTGGAAGCCCCGTAGGGCGAACGTGACCGGCCGGGCGAAGAAATAGCGCCGCCAGTCGAGCAGGAGGTCGGCGAAATTGAGCGTCCCCGCGTTCCCGCCGACCTCGAATCGCGAGCGGCCGCCCCGGACGGGCGAGGTGAAGCCGAAGAACGAGTAATCCTCGACCCAGGCGACGCTGCCGGTTCCGAGGTTGAGCCCGTCCGGCGAGGGGAGATCCCGCTCGACCTCGGCGACGGGTTGACCGCCCACGAACGTGGTGCGGATCTCCTCGGCACTGAAGCCGATGTTCGCGAACCCGACCTCGCCCTCCACGCGGCGCGTCGTCGAGAACGGATACTGACCGATGAGGCTGGCGCGGTTGTAGTAGGTCCGCTGAAGTTGCAGCACCACGTCGCGCGCGGGGACGCCCTCCACCGGCGGCAAGGTCTGGATGAAGGGGAACACGCTCCGATACGTCTGCCGTCCCACCTGGTAGCCCCAGTTGAAGCGGTTCCCCAGGTTCACGTAGGTGAGGACCCCCCCCAGATCCTCCGGGCCGCCGTTCGCCTGGACCCCCAGCGCGAGCTGGCGGTCGCCCAAGAGGTCGCCGAAGAAGAAGCCGATCGAACCGCCCACCGACGTCCCGAAGCGGTCGATCGCCACCCCGGCCGAGGGCGGGGCGACGTAGTCGAGCGAGAGCTTGGCATTGTACGCCTTCTCCTCGAACCCCCGCGCGCCTTCCAGCTCCTGACGGGGGCTCGCCAGGTACTCGGCGACCACGACCGGCGGGCTGGAGGTGGCCGGCGGGAGGACGGCCGCCACGGCGGCCCCTCCGGACCCGGAAACGGGGGTCCCTCGCGCCCGATCGGCCGGAAGCGTCGCGCCGCGGTAGCCTCCGTCGCGGAACACGCTGAACGCCAGGCGCCCCGATTCGCTCGCCACGCTGAGGGCCTGGGAGAGCTCGGTGATCCCGCTCACTCCGGTCGTCACTTGCGTCACCTGGTACGTCTCGCCCGTGGACAGGTCCTGCCGGTAGACGTCGCTGAAGCCCTCGCGGTCGGAGACGAAATAGAGGCTCGCGCCGTCGGGAGCGTACTGCGGGCTCACGTGCTTGAAGTCGCCGAACGGACGCTCCACCCGTATCTGCCGTGTCTCGACGTCGTAGAACCCGAGCCCCATCCGCGGAAGATCGAGGTCGTCGAGCGCGGCGCCGGGTCCGCGGTCGGTGGCGAAAGCGATCGTCCGGCCATCCGGCGACCAGGCCGGTTCCAGCTCGGCGAATGGATCCTCCGTCAGCCGCTCGACGGCGCCGCTGGCGAGGTCGACGCGGAAGAGGTCGACGATCGCCCCCGCCGTGCCGGAGAGCGCGATCGATGCGCCGTCGGGCGACCAGGCGAGGTCGAAGACGGCATCGACCCCGTCCAGCTCCAGGGTCCGCACGACCTCCTGGCGCCCCACGTCGGCGATCGCGATGCCGTTGTCGCCCTCCGCGAACGTGACGAACGCGAACTGCTGGCCGTCGGGCGACCACGTGCCGGCGGAGTTCAGGAACGCGATGGCGTCGAAGTGGGGGTTGCGGTCGGTCGAGGCGAGCTTGCCCAGGATCTCGCCGGTCTCGACGTCCCCGACGTACAGGTCGATCGTGAAAAGGTCGCGCTGGGAGAGAAAGACGACCCTGCGGCCGTCCGGGCTGATCGAGGGGGTGAGCAGCCAGTCGTCGGGGTCGACTTCCGTGATCAGCGGATCGCCGACCCGTTCGGGCGGCGTCCGCCCCGCCACCAGCGGGGCCCAGTGCTCGCGGGTCGCCTCGATCCAGCTCTGGGAGAGGCTGTCCGGGCTCGTTCCCAGGACCTCGGCGATGGCCGCATCCAGCCCCTTCTGCCCCGCCACCTGGAAGAGCCTCGGGACGACGTCGTCGCCCCGGGTCCCCGCCACGTAGGCCCAGAAGGCGTGGCCGAAGCGGTACGGGAAGTAGCTCGGGTCGCGCGACAGGTCGTCGAGGGTCGGGAGGTCTCCGCGCTGGACGGCGTCCCGCATCCACATCGCCGTATGTGCGCTCACCCGGCCGATCGACAGATACTCGGCCATCCCCTCGATGAACCAGAGCGGGAGCCGCAGGTAGCCGGTCGGCCCGGAGCCGGTGTCGCGGCTGGCCACGTCGAACTGGAAGGCGTGGACGAGCTCGTGGCCGAGCACGTGATCGGTCTCCCCGTAGCCCTCGGCGAACGGCATCACGACCCGGTCCTTGAGCCCTTCGGTGAAGCCCCCCGTGGCCTGGGAGACGAACCCGGGGGTGGTGTTGGTCTGCTGGAAGTCCGGCTTGTCGGCATACAGGATGAGCGGCTTGCGGTCCTCGAACTCGTGACCGAACAGGCTCCGGTAGCGTCCGTACCAGCGCTCGGCCATGCGCGCCGCGTCGGAGACCGCGTCCGAGGACGTCGCCTCGTAGTGATGAACGTCGAAGTGCTCGGTCTCGAGGACCCGCCAGTCGAAGTCCTCGTACTGAACCTTGTTGCGACCGAAGTACTGGGCGCCGGCTTCGGGGGCGACCAGCAGGATCGCGGCGAACGCGAGCAAACCGGCTCGGAGAAGAGACATCGCAGGGATCATAGCACCTCGTTCAACGGCTGGCCGTAATGGGGCTTACTCCACCGTGCACGGTAGCTTGCGGCCCGTGACGATGACTGATGAGACGCTTCCGATGGGGGAGATGTTCCCTCCGCCCCTGCTCGACCTCGAGCGGAGGATCACCCGCTGCCGGCGCTGTCCCCGGCTCGTGGCGTGGCGGGAGCGGGTGGCTCGGGAGAAGCGGCGCGCGTTCGCTGACGAGGAGTACTGGGGCCGGCCGGTCCCCGGCTGGGGCGATCCCGACGGCCGGCTTCTGATCCTGGGGCTCGCGCCGGCCGCCCACGGCGCCAACCGGACCGGACGCATGTTCACCGGCGACGAATCCGGGAACTGGCTCTATCGAGCGCTCCACCGGGCCGGGTTCGCGAGCCGCCCGGAGAGCGTGGCCAGGGACGACGGGCTCCTTCTGATCGACTGCTTCATGACCGCCACGCTCCGCTGCGCGCCGCCCGCCAACCGGCCGACCCCCGAGGAGCGGCGGAACTGCCGCCCGTGGCTCGAGGCCGAGCTCGATCTCCTTCCGCACATCCACGTGATCGTCGCCCTGGGGCAGGTCGCCTGGGATCATGCGCTGCGGATCCATCGCGACCGCGGCCATCCGGTCCCCGCACCCAAGCCGCGTTTCGGCCACGGACTCGAGGTCGACATGGGGCCCGAGGGGCCGCGGCTACTCGCCTCCTACCATCCTTCCCAGCAGAACACCTTCACGGGCGTGCTGACGCGACCGATGCTGGATGCGGTGTTCGAGCGCGCGCGGGAGCTGATCGGCGAGTCCACGGGGTGATGCGACGTTGGTCGCGGCGCGCCGCGGCGCCCTCACGGCTTGGCTGCAGCCTCTCGCGACAGGTCGTACTTCTCGATCTTCTTGTACAGGTGGGAACGCTGCATGTCGAGCTGGCGGGCGGTCTCGGAGATGTTCCAGTCGTTCTCGAGCAGCTTGCGTTCCAGGAACGCCTTCTCGGCGGCATCGCGGTAATCGCTGAAGGAAAGGTTGCGGTCGAGAAGGGCGGCGGTGCCGTCCTCCTTCCCCCGCGCGATGGGAGCGCCCGTCAGGCCCTCGACGTCCTCCGCCGTGACCGCGTTGCCCGGGGCCAGGATGACGAGCCTCTCGATCGTGTTCCGGAGCTCACGCACGTTCCCCGGCCAGGAACGGCTCGCGAGAGCCTCGACGGCGGCGGGGTCGAACTCCCGCGGCGACATCCCGTTCTCCGCGCAGTAGACGTCCGCGAAGTGGCGGACGAGCGCCGGGATGTCCTCGCGCCGCTCGTCGAGCGACGGGACGTGGAGCGGAACGACGTTGAGACGATAGTAGAGATCCTCGCGGAAGTTCCCGTCGGCGATCTCCCGCTCGATGTCCTTGTTCGTGGCGGCCAGGACCCGCACGCTGACCGCGATCTGCTGATCGCCGCCGACCCGCTGGATGACGCCCTCCTGAAGCGCCCGCAGGACCTTGGCCTGAGCGGCCAGGCTCATATCGCCGACCTCGTCGAGGAACAGGGTGCCGCCGTCGGCGAGCTCGAACTTCCCTTTCCGCCGGGCATGCGCGCCGGTGAAGGCGCCCTTCTCGTGCCCGAAGAGCTCGGACTCGATGAGCTCGTGGGGGATGGCCGCGCAGTTGACCTCGACGAACGGGCCCTCAGCGCGGTCGGAGAGGGCGTGGATCTCGCGGGCGATCAGCTCCTTGCCGGTTCCGTTCTCGCCGGTGATCAGCACGTAGGCGCGGGTGGGGGCCACCCGGGCCGCTTTTTCCAGCACCCCTTCGAGCTTCCGGCTCTCCCCGACGATCGGCCCGCGAGCCCCGGGCGACGCCCCACGCAACGCTTGGTTCTCGCGCTCGAGCTCGAGCTCGGCGAGAGCGTTGGCGATCCGGCGCAGGACGACTTCCCGGTCGGGCGGCTTCTCGAGGAAATCGAAGGCGCCCCGCTTCAGCGCCTCGACCGCCGTCTCGACCGAGCCGTGACCGCTGATCATCACCACGGTGGCATCGGGATCGTCGACCCGCAGCCGTTCGAGGACCTCGAGGCCATCCATGGGAGCCATCTTGATGTCGAGGAGGACGAGATCGGCGGGCCGCTCGCGGTAGAGCTCGAGCGCCCGAGGACCGTTTTCGGCGGTTCGGACCGCGTAGCCCTCGTACTCCAGCATCTGGCGCAGGGCCTGGCGGATTCCGGGCTCGTCGTCGACGACGAGGAGATCCCCGGACGCACCTCGGCGGGCGCTCACGGGAGCGGCTCGGTGGCCTGGACGATCATCGCCCATAAGATCGCCGCGCCGGAGCGATCGTCCACCCGCGGAAGCGGCCCATGCCCCCCGTCATCCCGATCCTCGGCTGGCGCCGCTCTCACCGTGGCAGATCGTTCCAGTTCAGGATCGCGTTCCAGGCGAACCGGAAATCGGAGTGGTTGAGATAGCGGTGGAGGGGGTTGAAGGCGAAGAGGATCACCCGCCCCCGACCGACCGGGACGTCGAGGATGGCGGCCAGGCCGTCCACCTCCTCCTTTCCCTTGACGAATCCCGAGAGGACGAGATCCTTGGCACCGTCGTCCTTCGCCTTTTTCGCGGTCAGCTCACCTTCCGGCTGCTCGCCCTCGGCGGGCCGGGCTTCCGCCTGGTCCTCCTTCCCGGCCTTCCGGGCGAGCCGCGCCTCCCGCGCGTCGAGGTCCTCGACCTTCTTCGTGCCGAACTGCAGGACGACGCGGTCGCGGTGCCGCCGGTCGATCTCGAACAGGGGCAGATTTCCGCGGAAGACGCTCGTCGTGTCCCGGTATCCGTAGGCGAGCGGATGACCTGGCTGGAGGACCAGCGCGCGAACCTCCGATCCCGGGGAGTTGACCTCGCCCTCGGCCCGCTCGACCCGCGGGACGATCCCGCCGTCCACGAACAGCCGGCCGGCCCCGCCGATCGCGATCACGACCCCGCCGCGCTCGACGAACCGCTGCAGGTTCGCGATCCCCTGCCAGCCCATGCCGCCGGTGATGTCGTCCGAGGCGACCGGTATCCCATGGCTCGGGAAGCGATCGGTCTTCGTGTAGGGCAGGGGGCCATAGCGCGAGGGGATGCCCTGGACGAGCCGGGCGAAGTCGCCGCCCACATGGGGGATGAGAAGGACCTCGACATCGATGTCGCCCTCGGCCAGGTCCTCGTCGGTCTTGATCTCGTATTCGATCCCCACCTGGTCGAGCGTGTAGCGGACCCAGCCCGCGGCCTGGGTCGAGGTCCACGGGTAGTAGACACCGATCCGCGGCAGGTCGATCGCGTGTCGCGCCACGTCGGGCGGATCGGCGAGCGCGCGGAAGTCGAGCCCCAGCTCGGCCGCCGCCTCCTCCAGCTCGGAGCGGGATCCCGTCACGACCCAGCTCCCCGCGGGGAACGAATCGCCACCGGCCGTGAACGGCCGCTCGGCGGCCTCGATCCCGGCGCCCTCCAGCCGCACGGCCAGCTCCAGCAGCGAGTTCTGTCCGCGATCGGCGAGCACGAAGACATCCCCCGCCCCTCGGACGCCGCCCGTCGGATGGACATCCTCGGCGACCGGCTCCATCGCCGTCTCGAGCACCGCCCGGTCGTCCACCTTCGCGGCCTCCACCCCGTAGAGGAGCGGCCAGGTCCACGCCACGTCGTCGTAGGGCGGGTTGGGCTCGTCCTCGGGGAACTCCTGGCGCTCGAGCAACATGAGCGCGGCGTCGCGATACGGCTGGTCCATCCGGACCGCGTACGTGCCGGCCGGCCAGGTCGAGTCGCCGGCGGAGAAGGGTTCGGCCAGGCGGTGGACCTCGATCCGGTGCCGCCGGAGCTGGTTCACGAGGTAGGCGAGCCGGACCGGGTCACGCTGCTCCTCCCGGATCAGCCAGGCGTAGGGCGGCTCGCTCTGCCCGCGCTCCAGCGCCCGGGTCCCCTTGGTCCAGAAGTTCAGCGCCAGTTCGGGCGCGTGGAGCGCCGCGTAGTGGAGCGCCTCCAGGACCCCCGCCTCCATGTAGTTGGTGTTGTCCCTGAGCGACCACATGACCGTCGAATCCGGGGGCGAGGGACGGTACCACTGGCGGGTCACCACCGATTTGTCGACGAACTCCTCCTCCTCCAGGTAGCGCCGGAAGGTCCCGGCCAGCGAGTTGCCGAACGTCTCGTAGAAGCGGCCGATCGAGTGGTGGTTGTTGGCCACGCTGAAGAGATAGCCGGGCCACCATCCGTCCCAGAAGCCCCACACCCAGACGCCGGGGAGCCCCTCGGCCTGGAGCGCCCCCGCCTCGTGGTGGGCGAACTGCGTCCACTCGTTGATGGTGATCGGGTCGATCGCGCGGTTGTAGGGGCCATGCCCCGTCGAGACGTAGAGGAGCGGCAGCGACTCGTGCAGGTCGTGGACGACGAGCGGATGGAACTCGTAGTAGGCGCCGTGCACGGCGCGGGTCAGCGCGAGCGCCAGCTGCAGGCCGTCCCGGTTGTTGTCGTGGAAGGCGTAGTGACCCCAATAGGGCGGCGAGTTGAACTCGTCCAGCTCCTCGTAGGGCAAGTCGTCCTGCCGTTCCCGCAGGTGCCGGTAGTACCACTCGACCACGCGGTCGCGACCGTCTACCTCGACGACCGGGGTGATCATGACGATCAGCCGCTCGCGGATCTCCGCGATCTCGGGCTGCTCGCTCACCGCCAGGCGATAGGCGAGCTCCATCACCATCTCGGGGCTCCCGGTTTCGGTCGAATGGAGCCCGGCCAGGAGGTAATAGAACGGCTTCACGTCCCGGGCGATCCGCTCGGCCTCGGCGCGGTCGGTCGCGCGCGGGTCGGCGAGCGCCGCCATCCCCGCCGCTTGCGGCTCCAGGTTGGCCAGGTTCTCGGCGCTCGACACGAACGCCAGGCGGATCTCGCGGCCCTCCTCGCTGGTCCCGATCGTCCGCACGAGGACCCGGTCGCTGGCCTCGTCGAGGCGCCGGAAATAGCCGTGGACCTGGGCCACGCTCGAGAGCTCGTCGGGCGCCCCGGGAATCCGGCCCAGGACATCCAGCGGTGAGGGGACGGTCTCCGACTCAGGCAGGTAGCGGACGGCGCGCGGAAGGAAGCTCTCGTCGGTGGTGTACTCGCGGATAGCCTCGACGCTCCCCGGCTCCGGAGTGTCGGGCGCGAAGTCGTCGACGACGACGATCTCGTCGTGGGCCGCGGCGCCCTCGGGAGCGATGGTCGGCTCCGCTCCGGCGTCCTCCCGGCCGGCCGGCTCCACTCGGGCGTCCTCCTGGGCAGCTGCCGGCACGGCCGCCAGCAGCAGGAGCAGCACCCCCGCGCACGCGATGGATCCGATCCGCTCGAGCCACGTTCGTCTCATCTCGCCACCTCCAGTCATGGAGTCTCTTCCGGCTTCGCTCCCATTGGTCGTGGAAAGCCCGACCGGGCGAGGATCTCCCGCACCCGCTCGAGCGGCAACGCTTCGGCCGTCCCGCGCCAGCCGGTCACGGTCGTGGCGCGGAACAGCGAGTTCAGGATCGCCTCCTCGGTCGCCTCGATCACGGCGAGGAACAGGGGATTGAGCGCTTCGCCGCGCAGGACCTCCCGCGCGGCCAGCAGCCTTTGCGCCTCGTGCGGCACCCGCACGCCGGGGTGGCTCGAGAATGCGATGACGTAGTCGCCCGAGCCGTGGGAGGAGAAGCCGCCGATCCGACCGATCGCGTACGGAGCGCGGCGGGCGATCCGCTCCAGCGCGTGGGCGTCCAAGGGCGCGTCGGTCGCCACGACGATCATGATCGAGCCGCCACCAGCGTCCGGCTGATCACCGGGCCGCCACTCGCTCGAGGAATCGCCTTCCGCCGGCATCCACTCGTCGAGGAAGTCCGCCTTCCCGAGCGCCCGGCCCACCTGAACGCCGGCGATCTCCAGCGCGCCGCCGAAGTTCGACTGGACGAGGACGCCCAGCGTGTAGACGGCGTCGCCGATCCGGACCCGACGGCTCGCCGTGCCGATTCCCCCCTTGAAGCCGAGCGCCATCGTGCCGGTGCCCGCCCCGACCGAGCCCTCGGCGACCGGCCCGCCGCCTGCCGCGGCGAGCGCGGCGTAGACCTCGTCCGCCCCCACCCGCGGCACGGTGATGGCGTTCAGGAAGCCGTCGTTGGTCTCCCCCACCACCGCGTTGACCGAGCGGGCATCGATCGTCGTATGGTCGAGCGTCCAGCGGACCAGGCCGTCCACGACCCGGCCCACGGCGAGCGTGTTGGTGAGCGCGATCGGGGTCTCGATCGTGCCGAGCTCACGGATCTGGGTCACCCCGGCCAGCTTGCCGAACCCGTTGGCGACATGAAGCGCCGCCGGCACCTTCTGGAGGAACACATTTCCCGCGTGGGGCACGATCACGGTCACGCCGCTCCTGATCGAGTCGCCCTCGATCACGGTCGCGTGCCCGACCTTCACGCCGGGGACATCGGTGATCGCGTTCGCCGGACCCGGTGGAAGCGCGCCCACGACGATGCCGGAGTCGCGCACCCGGGGGCGCTCCTCCTGACCCGCGGCCGCGGCCGGCAGAAGAAGCGCCATCCCCAGGGCCAGGGCAGTCCCGCGCCGGGTCACGAAGCGCCGTCCGTGTGCAGGCCCATAGCAACCGCGTAGAGGGCCACCGATCCCGCCACTGCGACCGAGAGCGAATCGACCTCGCCACGCATGGGGAGCCCGACCTTGAGGGCCGCGTGGCCGACGAGCGCCGGGCTCGCCCCGCCGCCCTCGCTCCCGACCGCCAGCGCGAGCGACCCCGCCGGCAGGGGGGCCCGGAAGAGATCGGTCGACCCGGCCTCGAGCAGCACGATCGGGATCTGCCGTTCCGCGCACCACTCGATCGCCTCCGCGGCCGGGACGTGGGCGGCGACCGCCAGAGCCGGGGTCAGCCCCGCCGCCCCACGCAGAGCCTTCGGGTTGTAGGGATCCACCGTGCCATGGCAGAGGATCGCCGTGCGCCCGCCGACGGCCAGGAGCGTCCGCAGCAGGGTTCCCAGGTTGCCCGGGTCCTGGACGCCGTCGACCAGCAGCAGGACCCGCCCCGCGTCGGACCGAAGCGCGGTCAGCGAGAGGTCGGGCAGCTCTCCCACGGCGATCAGCCCCTGCGGGGTCCGCGTGTCGGCCACCCGCTCGAGCTCCGCCGCGCGCGCCGCGAAGGCTTCGGTCTTGGGCGAGAGCCGTCCGGCCAGGGCCCAGCTCTTCACCATCGGCTCGGCGTCCGGAGCGGCGACGAGAAACCGCAGCCGGTCGCCGCGGTCGAGAGCGTCCTCGATGGCGCGCCGACCCTCGAGAAGGTAAAGGCTCTCGGCCTCGCGGCCCGCTCGGGTGCCGAGCCGGGCGAGCAGGCGCAGCCGCGCCCGGGAGGCGCGCGGCAAGGCGTCAGAAACAGGAACTTTTCCCATTCGGCACGATATTAGCCGGCGCAGAGCTTTCAAACGAGGTGATCGACATGCGCAACCATGCCAGCCATCTGAGAACCGCCGTCGGGGTGCTCGCGATCCCGGCCCTTTTCGCCTGCGCATCGTCCGGCGTCAACAAGGGTGACTTCAACCTCATCTCCTACCAGGAGGAGTGGGCGCTCGGCCAGCAGCTCGAGGGCGACATCGCGCGTCAGCTTCCACTCGTCAACGACCGGACGTCGCTCGCCTACATCAATCGCGTCGGGCAGCGGCTCGCCAACCAGACCGAGCTCGCCGAGGCGCCGTGGGAGTTCCACATCGTGGCCGGCCCGGAGATCAACGCGTTCAACATCCCGGGCGGCCACGTCTACGTGTACACCGGGCTGATCCAGGCCACCGACAACGTCGCCGAGCTGGCCGGGGTCATGGCTCACGAGCTCGCCCACGGCGTGGCCCGGCATGGCACCGAGCAGCTCTCGAAGGCGTACGGCTTCCAGGTGGTGGCCGGGCTCGCGCTGGGCGCGAACCCGCCGATCTATCAACAGATCCTGGCCCAGATCGTGGGCGCCGGGACGTTCGCCTCATTCGGCCGCGACGCTGAGCGCGAGGCGGACGTGCTGGCGGTGAACTACATGTACAACGCCGGCTACGACCCTCACGGCATGGTGACGATGTTCCAGGAGCTGCTGAGCCGGCGGCAGAGCCAGCCCGGCGCCGTGAGCCAGTTCTTCTCCTCGCACCCGCTGACCGAGGAGCGGATCGAGAACGTCCGCGCGCAGATCCAGGCGCTGCCCGCCCGGCAGAACCTGATCACGCGGGACGCGGAGCTCCAGCGGATCCAGCAGCGGCTCGCCGGCTACAGCCGGTAGGCGCCTCTTGGTCGATACATCAGCCAGGGTGCTGACGGCACCGACCCCCGAACGCGCGCACGGCGCCTCGATCCGGTAGCGGAGGTGGCGCCGAAGAAACCGCCGGTCGCGCTGACGATCGCGGGCAGCGATTCCTCGGGCGGGGCGGGGATCCAGGCCGATCTCAAGACCTTCCACGCGCTCGGCGTCTACGGCACGAGCGCGATCACCGCGCTCACGGCCCAGAACACCGAGGGCGTCAGCGGCATCTTCCCTATCGATCCGGAGTTCGTCGCCGAGCAGATCGCGACGACCGTCCGCGACATCCCCCCCGACGCGGTCAAGACCGGCATGCTGGCCAGCCGGGCCGTTGTGACGGCGGTCGTCGAGGCCGTCGACCGGCATCGTTTTCCGGCGCTGATCGTGGATCCGGTCATGGTGGCCACAACCGGCGCCCTCCTGCTGGAGCCGGACGCCGTCGAGGCGGTCCGGAGCTGGCTGATTCCGCGGGCCACCCTGGTCACCCCCAACGCTCCCGAGGCGGGAACGCTCCTCGGCCGGACGATCGAATCGCCCGCCCAGCTGGCATCGGCCGCGCGCGTGCTGGTCGAGGACCTGGGGGCGCGCGCGGTGCTGGTGAAAGGCGGCGACCTTCCCGGCGATGAGCTGCTCGATGTTTTTTACGACGGAGGACGCATCGAGCTCTTCCGGTCACCGAGGATCGAGACGACCAGCACCCACGGCTCGGGATGCGCGCTGGCGTCGGCGATCGCCGCCTACTTCGCCCGGGGGAACGGGCTCCTGGAGGCCGTCCGGCTGGCCCGCCGCTGGGTGCGCGAGGCGATCGAGAACGCGCCGCCGCTCGGCCACGGCCGCGGGCCGCTGGACCTGTTTCCACGCGAGTGACCCGCCGGAGCTCGGGCGAGGCCCGGCGTATTCTCCTCCCGCACCCGTGTGTAAATCCATTTGCACACGGCAGCGCAACTCAGAGGGTCCGCCGGCGGAGGCGCCAGGCGGTGCTGAGAAAATTCGTCAGGTGTTTCCAATTCCGGATGTGGCTGGGCCCCCCGGCGTAAATGGTCCGGATGGGAACCCACCCGATCGGCCATCCGCGCCGGATGCACGTCGCCACCATCTCAACCTCGAACTCGAAGCCGCTCTCCTCGCTCTCCGCCATGCCTTCCATCAGCCGGCGACCGATCAGCCGGTAGCCGGACTGGTTGTCGCGGATCCGCGTCCCGAGCGCCCACTGGAGGGTCAGCCGGCCCAGCGTGTTGGCCAGCCGACGGAGAGGGGGCATCGCCTGGAAGTCACGGTAGCCGATCACGAGGTCCGGGCGTTCGGCGCCTCGGCCGGCCGGCGGTGCCCCGAAGGCGGCCAGGAACTTCGGGATCTCCTCCGGGTCGTGCTGGCCGTCTGCATCCAAGGCGATCACCGCCTCGGCCCCCTGGGCAAGTGCGCGCAGGAACCCCGTGCGGAGCGCGGCCCCCTTTCCCTGATTGGGACTCTGGCGAAGCACCGCCGCGCCCGCGGCCTCGGCGACCTCAGCCGTATCGTCGGACGATCCGTCGTCGACGACGAGGACCGGCAAGTGCGCGCGGGCGCCCAGCACGACCGCTGCGATCCGGGGCGCCTCGTCATGGGCAGGGATGAGGACGAGGAACTTCAGGCTGACGGAGCGTTCGCCTCGACGGTGTACAGTCGGAGTGGCTCTCCAACACCCTTTAGCTCATGAACTCCGAGATCGTCATATCGGAAGCCCGAGCTTCTCTGAAGTTGGCGCCAGGCCTCTTCACTGACCGCGATCCTGCCGCGAGGCGCTACTCCCTGAACTCTAGCCGCTACGTTCACCGCATCTCCGTGGATATCGCCCTCCGTGGAGCTGACGACTTCGCCCATATGGATTCCTATCCTCAGTTCAGCGGGGTAACCCAGGTCGCACGATCCGGAGCGAAAATCAGCCAACAGTTCATGGCCGGCTCTCACTGCAGCCGATACGTTCGAAAATCTTGCCAGGACCCCATCGCCCGTGTACTTGACAACCGCGCCTCCCTGACCCGAAACGGATTGCCTAGCGACCGACTGGAAGACATCGATAAGCCGAAGCGCCAGAGATTCTTGTTCGTGAGCCAACCGAGTCGACTCGACGATGTCAGCGAAAAAGATCGCGGCCAAAAAGCGACTCTGGGATGCGGTCGCCCTCGGGGGGTTCACGCGCTTCGCGAACAGATCCAGAAGTTGCCCGGTTGGTTTCAGCCCTCCCTGTTCAACGATCGACCAGAACTCGCCGTCCCGCAGGGAAGCGACCTCGTGCACGTCGGCTAACGTAGCGTTAAGTCGAAGAAGGTCGGGGGATGTGATCGTCGCAACAGGATGTCGGTACTGCCAGCTCCAATAGATCTTGCCCTTCAAGTAGGTCTCGATCTCTTCGAAGGTCGCGGCTTCCCGCCCATTCAGTATGTCTAGGATGTCCTTGAGGAAGAGCTCCTCCGGTTCCTGCTCGGCTCGTACCACTGGTACTCCGATACGATCGAGATATTCTCCCATCGTAACCGTCGAAAACACCGACAGCGCATCCGTGATGGGCACCTGCCAACGGCGGGCAGGAGGACCCAGAACAATCGGCCAGTCCGATCCTACGACGACCCGAATCGCGATCGCTTCCAACCCGCGGGGACTTAATCGGGCGTGGACTGGAAGGCCTAGAGTTCCACGCTCCTGGAGCTGAATCGGCTTCTCTATCCGGGTGACAAGGACGCCGTGGTCGCCGTGACGCGAGATCGCTATGTCATTGACCGTCCTGCCCGAAAGAAAGGTTGAGAGTGGCTGGGCAACCACGGATCTTTCCTCCAATGACCTGATCAGAGCCGGTGAATCACAGCCCGCGGTGCGGCGATCACAGACGCGCCACCGTCGCGGGCGTAGGGCTTCGGCGCGCTGTTCCCGACCGGCGCGGTGGCTTCGGCGCCGTAGGGCCGCTCCGGGCGCCCTCCGGGCGCCGCGCCGTTGCCATGCACGATCCGGACGCCGGCGCTGGCGCCGATCCGGGTGGCGCCGGCCTCGATCATGCGGAGCGCGGTGGGCTGATCCTTGACCCCGCCGGCCGCCTTGACCCCCACTGCAGCGCCGACGACCCGCCGCATGAGCCGGACGTCCTCCTCGGTCGCTCCACCGGGCCCGAAGCCGGTCGAGGTCTTCACGAAGTGGGCGCCCGCCTCCTTCGCCAGCACACACGCCTTCACCTTCTCCTCGTCGGTGAGGAGCGCCGTCTCCAGGATCACCTTGACACGGGCGCGCCCTTCCGCCCCCGTCACAACCCCCGCCACGTCGCGCTCGACGTCCGAGTAGGCGCCCGACTTGAGGGCCCCGACGTTGACGACCATGTCGAGCTCGGCTGCGCCGTCCTCCAACGCACGCACGGCCTCGTAGACCTTGGTCTCGGTACGGTTGGCCCCCAGCGGGAAGCCGACCACCGTGCACACGCGGACCGGGGTCCGGGCGAGACGCCCGGCGGCCAGACGCACCCACCACGGGTTCAGGCACACGGTGGCGAAGCAGTTCTCGGCCGCCTCGTCGCACAGCTCCTCGATCTCCCGCCGGGTGGCGGTGGGGGCGAGGAGGGTGTGGTCGATCATCCGGGCGAGGGCGTTGTCGCAGGCGCCCACGCCAGGGCCGGCGCTGAACCGCTCGGCGCCGCACGCGGCCAGCCGGCCGAGGCGGTCGCCGCAGCGCGAGGCGCAGCAGGACCCGTCGCAGCGGCCGTCGCACCCGCACGCCGGAGCGTCCACGCCGGGGCCGCTCATCTGGACGAGAAGCTCGGCCGCGATCATGTCCGCGATGCGGTCGAGGCGCTCCAACCGGCCGGGGCGCGGGGCCGCGCTCAGCGAGCCTCCGCGGGCGTGCCCGACGCGGGCGGCGAGCCGCCCTCCAGGAAATCGATCCGATCGACGACGCCGATGACGACGTTCTGGAGCGGGATCCGGTCGCGACCGGTGATCTGACGGGCGGCGTTGCCCTCCCGGGAGACGAGGACGCGGTCCCCCACGCCAGCGTCGACACGGTCCACGGCGATCACCTCGTCGCCGTCCGGAGCGCCGTCGATGTCGAGCGGCTGGACGACGAGCAGCTTGTAGTCGCGCAGCTCGGGATCCTTGTCGCTGGAGGTCACGGTGCCGGTGACGAGGGCGAGGATCACGGGGCGATCACCGTGCCGTCCTGGAGGTCGACCCGGTCGATCTTCCCGACCACCGCCGCGTCGACCGGGCAGAACGGGTCGCGGAGCGGCAGCGAGGCCTCACGGCTGGTCACGAAGTAGACCCACTCGTCGTCGCCGTACTGTCCGGTATCGACCGCCACCAGTGGAGAGCCAGCGGCTCGCCCGCGGGCGTCGGTGGGCTCGATCCAGAGCAGCGGGTACCCCCTCAGGGGCGTCACCTTGCGGGTGCTCACGACACGGCCGATGACGCGGGCGAAGCGCACGGGCGGAGCATACGAGGCCGCCCGGACGGCGTCAACGGCTACGGGCGGGTGGGGCGGCCGCGTCCATCCTGCCAGAATGGCGTAAAATCGGACGGCACAGGGCTTGCACATCCTTTTCGGCCGATATCGGAGGACGGTCGGATCGGCAGACCGAACCCGTCGTTCTTTCCTTCATTCCATCGAGAGGCAGGCCATGAGCAAGGTTATCGGGATCGATCTTGGCACGACGAACTCCGTAGTTGCGGTGATGGAGGGCGGCGATCCGGTCGTCATCCCCAACGCCGAGGGCTCGCGGACGACGCCCTCCGTCGTGGCGTTCACCAAGGACGGCGAGCGGCTCGTCGGCCAGGTGGCCAAGCGCCAGGCCATCACCAATCCCCAGAACACCATCTTCTCCATCAAGCGTTTCATGGGGCGCAAGCACGAGGAGGTCGCCGCCGAGCGCGGACAGATGCCCTACGAGATCGTCGAGGGCGACGGCGGTCAGGTCGAGGTGAAGATCGCCGACCAGACTTACACGCCCCCCGAGATCTCGGCGATGATCCTCCAGAAGATGAAGCAGACGGCCGAGGACTACCTGGGCCAGAAGGTCGAGCAGGCGGTGGTCACCGTACCCGCCTACTTCAACGACAGCCAGCGGCAGGCCACCAAGGACGCCGGCAAGATCGCCGGTCTCGATGTCCTCAGGATCATCAACGAGCCGACCGCGGCGTCGCTGGCGTACGGGCTGGAGAGGAAGAAGGACGAGCAGATCGCCGTGTACGACCTGGGCGGCGGCACCTTCGACATCTCCATCCTCGAGATCGGGGACGGCGTCTTCGAGGTCAAGGCGACGAACGGCGACACCCACCTCGGCGGCGACGACTTCGATCAGCGGGTCATCGACTGGATCACCGAGGAATACAAGAAGCAGGAGGGCATCGACCTCAAGAAGGACCCGATGGCCCTGCAGCGCATCAAGGAGGCCGCCGAGAAGGCCAAGATCGAGCTCTCCTCCACGCAGCAGACGGACATCAACCTGCCCTTCATCACCGCCGATCAGTCCGGGCCCAAGCACCTCCACCTGACGCTCACGAGATCCAAGTTCGAGCAGCTGGTCGACGACCTGATCGAGCGCTCGGTCGGTCCCTGCAAGCAGGCCCTCGAGGACGCGGGCATGAAGGCGGCGGACATCGACGAGGTCATCCTGGTCGGCGGGTCGACGCGCATCCCGAAGGTCCAGGAGACGGTGAAGGGGCTCTTCGAGCGGGAGCCCCACAAGGGCGTCAATCCGGACGAGGTCGTGGCCATCGGCGCGGCGATCCAGGGTGGCGTCCTGGCCGGCGACGTCAAGGACGTCCTGCTCCTGGACGTGACGCCGCTGTCGCTGGGGATCGAGACCCTGGGCGGCGTGATGACGGCGCTCATCCCGCGCAACACCACGATCCCGACCAAGCGGGCCGAGGTGTTCTCGACCGCCGAGGACAACCAGACCACGGTCGAGATCCACGTTTTGCAGGGCGAACGCGACATGGCGGGCGACAACAAGACGATCGGCCGCTTCCAGCTCACCGGGATCCCGTCCGCCCCGCGCGGCGTGCCCCAGATCGAAGTGACTTTCGACATCGACGCCAACGGCATCCTGCACGTCTCGGCGAAGGACAAGGCCACCGGCAAGGAGCAGAAGATCCGGATCGAGGCCTCGAGCGGCCTGGAGGAGTCGGAGATCGAGCGCATGATCGAGGAGGCCGAGGCGCATGCGGCGGAGGACAAGAAGCGCCGCGAGAAGGTCGAGGTCCGCAACCAGGCCGACGCGCTGGCCTATCAGGTGGAGAAGGGGATCAAGGACCTCGCCGAGAAGATCCCCGCCGACGAGAAGGCGAAGGTCGAGGGCTCGCTCGAGCGGATCCGCGAGGCCCTCAAGAACGACGACGAGGCCGAGCTGAAGTCCTCCCTCGAGGAGCTTCGCGGGCGCTGGAACGAAGCCACGTCCAAGGCCTATCAGGCGGCCGAGACCGGCGCCGCGGGAGAGCCGGCGGCGGCGGGCGCCGAGGCTCCCGGGAACGGGCCGGCCGACGAGGACGTCATCGAGGCCGACTACGAGGTCGTCGACGAAGAGAAGTAGAAGCACCGACAGCCCGCTGCACGGAGAAGGGTCCGGGATCTCAGCGTTCCGGACCCTTCGTTCGTATATTGCGCCGCGTCGCGGGTGCCGATCACGCGGCCGTTCCCTATGGGTATGCCCAAGACGAAGACGAGCTTCCGGCCGCGGGTCTGGGCGATGGTCGGAGGCGCCGTCGCGCTCGCCCTGGCGATCGCGGCGTTCGATCCGTACCTGTTCACCGGCGGCGACAACGCGCAGTACTACGCGCTGACCCGCGCCCTGGCGACCGGCCGCGGCTACGTCGATCTGGTCCGGCCGGGAGCCCCACCGCACACGCTCTATCCGCCCGGCTATCCGGCCCTGCTGGTTCCCTTCTACCTCGCCTCGGGTGGAAGCCTGGTCGCGATGAAGCTCCTCTCCCTGCTGGCGGCAGCGGCGCTGCTGTGGGGAGTGTACGCCCTCGCGCGACGCGATCCAGCGGTGCCGGCCTGGGCAGCCGCCGCGGCCGTCGGGCTCGTCGGCCTCTATCCCGCGTTCCGCGAGTACACGCATTGGGTGCTCTCGGACATGACGTACACGGCGATCGCAGCGGCGGCCCTGCTCGCCTTCCAGCGCCACACCGACCCGGACGAGCGGGAGGCCGGGTGGGCGGGCTGGATCCTCGCGTGCGCGCTCGCGGTGGGCGCCTTCTACGTGCGGGTCGCCGGCGTCGCGCTGTTCGTCGCCGTCGTCGGGTGGGCGCTCCTCGAGCGGCGCTGGCGCCGCGCCGCCGCCGCGGCGGCCTTCTTCGCGATCGGCGCGCTTCCGTGGATCGCGTGGTCGCGCCAGGCGGCGCCGGGGTCTTCGGCCGGCTACGTCGAGCAGGCCGCCGCCGGCTCGTCGCTGTCCGCGCCCTCCGGGGATCTCCTGCGAACCCTCGGTGAGCGGTTCGTGGAGGTCGTGGTCGAGTACGGGACCTATCAGCTCCCGGGCCTCTTCTGGCCGGTCTCCCCGCCCCCGCCCGTCGCCCGGGCGCTGGGCGCGACCCTGGGGGGCGCGCTGCTCCTCTACGGTGCCTGGCGGGTCATCCGGCAACGCGGTCTCCGGCCGTGGGACCTGTACGTGGGAACGACGCTCGGCCTCATCTATCTGTGGCCCTGGCTGGGCGAGCGGATCGTCCTCACCCTGGCCCCGTTCCTGTGGTTCTATCTGCTGGCCGGGGCGGACGACGTCTCGCGGCAGGCCGGCTGGGGCCGCGCTCCCGCCGTCGCAGCGGCTTCGCTCGTCGCCCTGGCGCTCTTCGCGGGCGGCGTTGTCGCCGCGGGCCGGCAGATCCCGCGGACCCGCGCCTGGCTGGCCGGGAACGAGCTCGCCGGCTATTCCCCGTTCTGGCAGGATTACTTCGACGCCTCGCGCTGGATCGGCGCCAACGCCCCCGACGCCGTCGTTCTCGCGCGGAAGCCCACCCTCGTCTGGTACTGGAGTGGCCGTCCGACGGTCGTCTATCCGTTCCGCGCCGATCCCGACGAGACATGGCGTTTCGTCGAGGCGGCCGGCGTCAGCCACCTGCTGCTCGACCCGTCCACCGAGCGGGCGCTCGCTCCCGCGCTCGAGTCGTGGCGCGACCGGCTCGAGCTCGCGTACCGGGCCCCCCGCGGGCAGGCGGCGGTCGTCCGCCTGGCGTCGCCCGCCGGCCGGTGAGGACGGACGGCTCGACGCCACAGGGCCGGACACGCCGGATCGTCGGGATCGCTGTTGCCGCCGCCGCGGTGACGATCGCCGTTCTCGTCCCGGAGACGTGGTTCGCCTCCGACCCCCGGATGACGGTGCACCTCGACCCGCCCTTCCGCCCGATCTCCCTGTTCCGGAGCCTGCTGATGCTCGACGCGCTGCTGGCCCTCGGGTGGTCGGCAGGCTGGCCGCTGTGGCCGTCGCGGCGGCCGGCCGGGGGACCCGCTGCCGTCGTCGCCGGGGTACCCGCGGAGCCGGGTGTCCGGCGGCCCCTCCTGTGGCTGGGCCTGATCTTTCTGGGGGCGGCCGCGCTCCGCCTCCACGGCCTCGACGCCCAGCTGTGGCTGGACGAGGCCGCCGTGCTGGTGGGTCTCGGAGACCGCTCCGTCCTCGACACGCTCTTCGCCACCCCGACGCTCAACAACCATCTCCTGTACACGCTCTCGATGCTCGTCTCGACCGGCCTTTTCGGGGCCGAGGCCTGGGCGGCGCGGCTGCCGGCGGCTCTGGCCGGGATCGCCACCGTGCCCGCCGTCTACGCCCTCGCCCGGCTCGCCCTGTCGGAGAGGGATTCGTTGCTCGCGGCCAGCCTGGTCGCGGTCTCCTATCACCACGTCTTCTTCTCGCAGAACGCCCGCGGCTACAGCCTGCTCCTGCTGTGGTCGGTCGTCGCCACCACGATGTTCCTGCGTGCGCTCGAGCACGACACCGACCGCGAGTGGGCCCTCTACGGCCTCGCCTCGCTGCTCGGATGCGCGACGATGCTGTTCGGCGTCTTCGTCCCCGCCGGCCACGCCCTGGTCTGGGCGGTGCTCTGGGCGAGGCGCCGCTGGTCGGGAGAGCGTGGGCTTGCCTTCGGCGGCCGACCGCTCGTGGTCTGGGGTTTCGTCGGGCTGGCCGTTCTCCACCTCTATGCGGGCGCGCTGCCCTGGGTGCTCTCCATCGCCGCGGACCAGGCCTCCGGCGCTGCGCCCGCGTATCGGATTTCGCAGTGGGAGCGGCTGGGCCAGCTCTGGCGCGGTCTCCTTGCCGGCCTCGGCGGGATCGCGATCGCCGCCCTCGGGGTGGTGCTCGTCCCGACGGTCGCGGCGCTGCCGGCGTTCGTCCGGCGCCAGCCCGTCTTCACGCTCGCGCTGACGGCGCCCCTCCTGCTCGAGGCCGTCGTGGTGGTGCGGCTGGCGTGGTCCCCGCGGTTCTTCCTCGTCGCGCTCCCGGTGGCCGCGGTGCTCGGCATCGGCGCAGCGTCCACCTGGCGTCGCGGGCGGTTCCTCCCCGTCCTGGTCGTGGCGGTCTTCACCCTCGTATCCTTCCTCTCTCTGCCCCGGTACTATCGGATCCCCAAGCAGGCGAGCCGGGACGGGCTCGCCTGGATCGCCGCCCGGGCGCGGCCCGGCGATGTCGTGGTCGCCGTGGATACGGCGCGGTGGGGGGCCGCGTTCTACGCTCCCAGGGTAGCGCCCGCGCTCGAGATGACCGCGGTCCGGTCCCGCTCCGGGCTCGAGACCGTCGAGGACCGCCATCGGGACGGAACGGTGTGGCTGCTGACATCCTTCGAGCCCGCTCTCCGGGTCGAGCTGCCCGACCTCTATGGTTGGATCGTCCGGGACTACCGGCCCGTCCGCCGGTTCCCGGCTACCGTCGAGGACGGCGAGATCACGATCTGGACGTCTGCCCCCGGAGCGATCGACCGGTGATCCGGGCGGCGATCATCGGGGCGGGCCTGATGGGACGCTGGCATGCGGACGCGGCCATCCGATCGGGCGGCCGCGTCGTGGCGGTCGTCGACCCTCGTACCGAGCGCGTGCGGGCGCTCGCGGCCCGGGGCACGGTCCAGGCGCCGTCGATCGCCGAGGTGGATCTGGCGGCAGTGGACGTCGCACACGTCTGCACGCCCACCGCGAGCCACGCGGATCTGGCGCGCTCGGTCCTGCTGGCCGGCTGCCACGCGATCGTCGAGAAGCCGCTGGCTGCAGGTGCCGCGGAGACCGATGATCTCCTCGAGCTCGCCGGGGAGCGGGGGCGGCTTCTCTGTCCGGTCCATCAGTATGTCTTCCAGCGGGGGGTGGCGAGGGTCGCCGGCGCTCTGGACCGGTTGGGGGTGGTGCGCCACGTGGACGTCACGATCTGCTCGTCCGGCGCCGACGATCTGTCCGACGAGCAGCGGGATCGGATCGCGGCCGAGATCCTGTCCCACCCGCTCTCCCTTCTGGCGCGTCTCTTCGACTGGCGCCTCGACGAGATTCCCTGGAGTGTAGCGCGCCCCGCCTCCGGGGAGATCCGGGCCATCGCCCCGGCCGGAGAGGGAACGATCGAGCTCCTCGTATCTATGGGCGCACGCCCGACGCGCAGCACGCTCGTGATCCTGGGCGAGGCCGGCAGCGTGCACGTCGACCTCTTCCACGGCTTCGCGGTCTTCGAGGGCGGTGGCGCCTCCCGCGGGCGCAAGATCGCACGGCCGTTCACGCTGGCCGGGGGCACGCTGCTGAGGGCGGGCGCCAACCTGGCCCGCCGCGCCGGGCGGCGCGAGCCTGCCTTCCCCGGCCTCCGTGAGCTGGTGAGCCGGTGCTACGCCGCCGTTCGCGACCCGGCCCTGCCAGGACCGATCCCGCCCGCGGAGACGCGCGCGGTCGCGCGGGCTCGCGAGGCCATCCTCGGTCGTCCGCCCGACCGGTGATCTCGGTGGTCCTGGCCGCGCGGCGAAGAGGGGGCGCGCTGCGCGCCTGCCTGGAGTCGCTGGTTCCGCAGGTCGAGGCCCTCGGCGGAGAGCTGATCGTGGTCGTCGGAAGCCGCGAAGACGACGGGGTCGCCGCGCTGGCGCCGGGCGCCGTCCTGGTCTACGCCGGGGGCGACGCTCTGGTGCCGCGCCTGTGGGGGATCGGGATCCCGCGTGCCCGGGGCCACTGGATCGCGCTCACGTCGACCGACTGCGTCCCCGACGACGGCTGGATCGCGGCGATCGCTCGCGCCGTGCGGGCGGAGCCCTCCTGCGCCGCCTTCGGCGGGCCAATCGAGCCGCCGGGCCAGGGATCACCCGCCGATTGGGGCCTCTTCTTCGCGCGCTTCCATGCCTTTCTCTCCCCTCCCGACGAGGGGCCCGCCGCCGGCCTGCCGGGCGAGAACGCGGCCTACCGGCGCGGCGCGCTGGACCGGGCTTGGGCGGACCGCGACGACGGCTTCTGGGAAGCCTTCGTCAACCGGCGGCTCGTGGCGCTCGGGGAGACGCTTCGCGGTCGGTCCGATCTGCGCGTTCGGATGGCGGCTGGGAACCGGCTGGCGGGCCGGATCGGCGAACGGTATCGCCACGGGTGTCATTTCGGCATGCATCGGACCGTCGGGGGCTGGATGGAGTCGTGGATGCGGATCGCCTCCGCGCCGCTCCTGCCGCCCCTGCTCGCCGCGCGGGCCGGCCGGGGGGTAGCCCGGCGGCGTCCCGCGCTTCTCCCGCGGTTTCTCGCCACCCTGCCGTGGACCCTGATCCTGCTCGGGGCATGGTCGCTGGGGGAAGCGCGGGGCTATAGGGATCAGCGGAAGCGGATGCGGGTTCCGACAAACGCGACGCCCTCGAGCGGCCGGTAGTCGGCGCCGAAGAGGGCGCTCGTCGCGGGTTCGACGCCCAGCTCGACAACTTCGTCCCGGAACGGTGTCCGGATCAGGTCGAAGTCGATCACGAACACGGCTCCGCCGCGCTCGGCGGACGGCTGGAGCCCTCCATGGACGAGCAGGAAATTCCCGGGGGCCTCGACCACCGGGCGGCCGCTGGAGAAGAACGGCGCCGTACCCTGGGCCGGAAAGCTCCCCCCCGCCACGCTGCGCACGACCAGCAGGTCGGGGACATCGACCAGCTCCAGGTACGCCATTGTGACGCCCGGCTCGACGTCGACCGCCTGGACCTCGATCACCAGCGACCCGAGCTGGCAGTCGAACGAGCGCAGAGAGAGCACGACCGCATTCGACCGGGGGGCGCTCTCGCCGCCGAGCGGGGTCGCCTCCGGGCAGGCGCGGGCCTCGATCTCGTCGTAGAACTGCCCCTCCCCACAGCCGGCCAGAAAAGCGGCCCAACCGACCACGACGAAGGTCCCGAAGGGTCTCATCGGGGGCCCCCCAGCGCCTGCAGGACGATGTTCAGATCGTTCAGGTCCGTCGCGCCGTCCGCATTCAGGTCAAAACCGGGATCGTTCGACGAGATCGCCTCCAGCAGGAGGGCGAGGTCGTAACCGTCCACCCGCCCTGCCGAGCCGGGCGAGGTCACGTCCACGTTCGCGCTGGAGGTGCGGAAGGCGGCGGTCACCTCGATGTCCGTGGTCGGCGCGAGCGAGCAGGCCGCGGACCCGGTGCACGCACCGCGCCAGCCCGCGAAGGCCCATTCCGGTCCGGGGCTCGCCGCGAGCTGGATGGTGGTCCCGCCGGGGAAGCTCGCCGCACACTCCGCGGGACACGCGATCCCCGATGGCGTGGAAGCGACCGAGCCACTCCCGGTCACAGCCACGGTGATCGTGACGGTCTCCGGGCGAAACGTGGCACCCACCGAGAGCGGGCCCTCGATCGTCAGCACGCAGGCGCCATCCCCCGTGCAGTTCCCGTCCCAGGCTTCGAGCTCCCATCCGGAGGACGGATTGGCCGTGAGGGTCGCAGTCGCGCCGTCGACGAAGTTCGCCTCGCAGTCGTCCGGGCAATCGATGCCGGCCGGCACGGAGGAGACTGTGCCCTGCCCGACCACCGATACCGCGAGCGGGAAGGTCTGCTGGGCGAACCTTGCCGTCACCGAGATGTCCTCGTCCATCGACACCATGCACGTCCCGGTGCCCGCACAGGCTCCCTCCCAGCCGCCGAACAACCATTCGGTGGCGGGGCTCGCTGTGAGGGTCACCGTCGTCCCGCTCGGATAGCCCTCGTCGCAATCGATCGGGCACTCGATTCCCGGGGGCGAGGAGCGCGCCGTTCCCTCTCCCACGACCGCGACGCTCAGATCCTGGGTCGGCCCCGCGAAGAGGGCCCCCACCGTCTGCGGCCGGTCCAGGGTGACCTCGCAGCTTCCCCGACCGGAGCAGCCCCCGGACCAGCCGCTGAACGTCGAGCGGGGTCCCGGGCTGGCCGTCAGCGAGACCACGGTGCCGAAATCGTAGTCCTCGGCGCAGTCGTCGGGACACGTGATGCCCGCGGGCGACGAGGTCACATCGCCGTCCCCCACGACCGCGACCGAGAGGGGTCGGGGCTCGCCTCCGCCGATCGGCCTGAAGCTCGCGGTGACCACCTTGGTCTGATCCATCGTCAGAGAGCACGACCCGGTCCCGATGCAGTCCCCGCTCCAGCCCACGAACTCCCATCCGTCATTTGGGGTCGCGGTGAGCTTCACCACCGCGTCCGTGGCGATCGAAGCGCTGCAGGACTGGTCGGGGCAGTCGATGACCTCGGAGTCAGCCGTGGGGCGATCGCTGGTCACCGAACCCTCGCCGCTGATCGTGACGAAGAGGATGAAGTGCATGCGTGCCTTCGCGGCGGCCAGAGGCGCCGGCCCCGACGCCGCCGCCGATCCGGCCGCCACCACCGACCCGAGGAGGATCGCGGCGAGCAACGCCGGCTTCGGCCCGCGGCCGGGCGGCCTATGGGTGCGGGTGCTCATCCCCCGCGAGGCGGCGGGTGGCCGGCGAGAGACGCAGGAACGAGAACCAGCCCACGGGACGAGTGGTGCCGTACATATCCTCGAGCTCGTCCGGCAGAATCGATACCGACGCTCCGATCCCCAAGGCCGGCGTAAGGCCGCCGATCGCCGGCAGGCGACCCAGGATCCCGGCGGTGGCCTTGCCGATCGTGAAGATCGTCTCGCGGTACACGTCGATGTCCCCGCGGAGCGGGATCGCCAGGTCGTGGTCCGACTTCTCGACGACCTCCCCGCGCCCGAAGACGGCGAAGATCCCGCCGGGATCGACGCTCGTCTCGGCCAGCAATGCCTGGGTCTCCCGATGCCCCTCTTCGTAGTTCCGGCCGTAGGCGAGCGTGGTGTTCCAGTGCCCGCTCCCTCCCAGGGGACGCTGATGGATGATCGAGGCCGTTCCGCGGACGACGTCGAGCTGGGCGTCGGCGATCTGTCCGATCGGATGGCACCCGACGCTCGCCGGGCACAGTCGCCGGCCCGGGGTCGGGACACCGACGTGGACGTGGGCGTCCGTCATCCGCCCCGCCGACATCTGCAGCGCCCACCGGTCGCCCGGCAGCACGGTCAGCCGCCCGCTGTAGGAGTCGAGCGGACCGAAGTCGAACCCGTAGCGGTCCTCGTCGGGCTCGCGACCGTTGAACGCCGACGCCTCGATCTTCCACCGGCGCCCGTACAGGCCGAGCGTGGCGACCCCGAAGCTGATGTGGCTGGCGTCCATCCAGTGGTGGCCGACCGGAGCCACCGGGTTCGTCGCAGCGCTGGGCCGGTGGGGATAGGCGACCGGCCCGAGGGCCGGCTCGCCGGCCGCCGCGGCGTAGAGCTGCACCCCGACGCTGCGCGAGAGGCCCCGCTCCCAGGTGGCCGCCAGCTCCATGACGAGATCGTGCGGATGCTGGCCGTTGACGATCGGACGCCCGTTGCACAGCTCTCCCGTCTGGAGCAGGTTCGGGTAACCGCACTTGCCAACCGTGAGCGGCTCCAGGCTCACCATGCCGCGCAATCCGAGCCTTCCCCCGCCCAGTTCCCGGCGCGCCATTCCCATGATCCAGTTGATGCTGCCGAAGTGGCGCCCGCCGCGTTCCCCGGTCTCGTCGATGTAATGCAGGAACAGGTTCTCGTGGAGCATGAGATCCCAGCCACCGGCGGAGGCGTGATGACCGAAGACGGGCGTCTCGTCGGGAAGCCACCCGGTCCCCGAACCGTCGCGCGCGTGGGACGGGACGAACGTGGCCGCGGAAGACGGGCGGTCGGCCTCCGGGCCGGGCTCCTGGGCGCCGACCCCCGGAGGCGAGATCGAAGCCATGAGAGCGAGCGCGGCCACGGCCCTCGCGTCGATGCGCTGCTTCATGGGACGAGGAAGATGCTGACGCGGATGATGGTCCGCAAGGGTGAACGAGCTCGCTGGCTCCCATGGCTCCACCCCATCGGGGCCTTTATCGTTTCGCGATGGACGCGCTCGGCCCAACGCGCCGGTTCACCTTCCGCCTCGGCCCACCCGCCGGAGGGCGTCCTGCGCATCGGGATTGACCTCGCGAGCTGGTCCGACCCGCGGGGATACGGGCGCTTCACGCGGGGGATCGTGAACGCCCTCCTCGCGAGCGAGACCCGGCACGATTTCGTGACCTATGTGGACGCGACCACCGCCCGCGAGCATCGCCTGCCCGCGGGTGCTCAGGTCGTGACCGTCGAGACCGCCGAGGCGCCGACCCGGGCCGCCTCGGCGAGCGGCCGCCGCCGGCTCGGTGACCTCCGGGCCATGGCGCGTGCTGTCGGTGCGACCCGGCCCGATGTCCTCCTCTTCCCCACCGTCTACACGTGGTTCCCGGTCTGGACCCGGTGCGTCGTGGTGGTCGGCATCCACGACGTCATCGCCGAGCAGTACCCGGAGCTGGTATTCCCCGAGCGCCGCAGACGCAGGCTGTGGAATCTCAAGAGCCGGCTCGCCCGCTGGCAGGCGGATTACGTGATGACGGTCTCGCGGTACGCCGCCCGCGGCATCGTCGAGCGCCTGGGGTGGCCGGGCGACCGGCTGTGGGTGGTCGAGGAGGCCCCGGATCCGGTGTTCCGGCCGCTCTCCCCCGCGGAGATTCGCTCCGATGTGCTGAAGCGCTGCGGCATCGGCGCCGAACAGCCGTTCTTGCTCTACGTCGGCGGAGTGAACCCCCACAAGAACCTCCCCTTGTTCGCGGAGGCGCTGGCGGGCGTCCGGTCGGAGGGCGCCGACCTGCGGCTGGTCATCGTCGGCGACATCGAGGGCGATCGCTTCACACCCGGGATCGCCGAGCTGCGGGCCCGCCTGGGGACGCTGCGACTCGATTCCGCGGTGACCTTCGCGGGCCGCCTCGAGGACGCCGATCTCGTCCATCTCCTCAACGCGGCCCGGGCGGTCGTGCTGCCCTCCCGGTCGGAGGGCTTCGGGCTGCCGGCGGTAGAGGGTGCGGCGTGCGGGACCCCCGCACTGGCGACGCGGAACAGCCCCCTGCCCGAGCTCCTCCAGGGCGGAGGCATCTTCTTCGATCCGGCCGACCGCCGGGCGATGGAGGTCGCCCTCAGGCGCATCCTCGACCCCGGCGAGCGCGCGCGGATGGGGCGCGCCGCGCTCGAGGCGGTGCGGCACCTCGGATGGGACCGGTCGGCGCGCCATCTCCTCGACCGGCTCGACTCGCTCACGCCTCTCGCTCGTCCCGCCCGATGAGGCCGGACCTTCCGGCCGTCCGAATTCCCGTGGTCGTCTACCACGCCCTGGGCGACGGCCCCGCGCCGATCTGGACGCCGCTCGACCGCTTCGACGCCGAGCTGGAGGCGTTCGCCCACGCCGGCTATCGGGCGATCCGGCTGGGCGACCTGGTCGACGGCCTGCGGCAGGGCAGGGCGCTGCCGCCGCGGGCGTTCGCGATCACATTCGACGACGGGTACCGGAGCGTCCACCAGGAAGCGCTCCCGAGGCTCGCCCGCCGCGGGTGGGCGGCCACCGCCTTCCTCGTCACCTCGCGCTGCGGCGGCACGAACCGCTGGCCCGGCCAGGCCGCCTCGGTTCCGGAAGCCCCGCTCTTCGACTGGGACGCGGCCGGTGAGCTGCTCGAGGCCGGCTGGGAGCTGGGCGCCCACGGCGCGACCCACGCCCCGCTCACCACCCTGCCCCTCGACCGCGCCGAAGAGGAGATCGCCGGCTCGCTGGAGGCGATCGAGCGCCGCGTCGGGCCGGACGCACGCCTTTTCGCCTATCCGTACGGAGCCTCCGACCGCGAAGTGCGGGCCATCGCGAGACGGTTCGCCCGAGGCGCCGCGGGCACCGGCCTCGGGCTGGTGGGTGCGCGGAGCGACCCGTTCGACCTCGAGCGGATCGACGCCTGCTATCTCTCTCCGCGGCTCGTGGAGCGTCTCGAGCGGCCGTCCGCGCGCGCGCGCCTGCATGTCAGGCGCTGGCTGAGACGCGCCCGCCGCGTCCTCGTTCAGGACTGGGACGGGGGTTTCCGGCCCTCCACGTAGAGGATGGGGGCGAAGCGGGACAGGAGGACGCGGGACGGCGGGAAGCGTCGCAGGCGCTCCCAGATCCGGCGCAGGCGCTCCCGGTCCGGACCCAGCTCGCCGGGCGCGAAGTCGGGAAGGGCGACCCGGCCGCGACCGCCCAGGACGCGTGTCAGCTCGGAGGGGCCGTGAAGCCAGGCCCGGTAAGGCGTCTTTCGCAAGCCGCGCGCAACCGGCTCCATCCAGCGACGCGGCAGAAAACCGAAGCCCCACAGCCGGACGTGCGGCTCCGGGAGCAGGCTGTACCGGTTGTTGGTGCTGAACAGGAACGGACCGCCCGGTGCGAGCACACGAATCGCCTCATCCACCATCGCGGCGCTCCGGCGAACGTGCTCGAGGACGGCGTCGGCGACGACGGCATCGAAGGCGCCCTCGCGAAAGGGAAGGGCCTCCGCGTTGGCGAGGAGAAGCGGCACCCTGACGCCCTCCTCTACCAGCCTCTGCCGGCCGATGACGATCCAGCGCAGGGCCACGTCCACGCCGACCACGCGGCTCCAGCGTCCCGCCGCGGCCGCCGCCAGGCCGGCGGTGCCGCACCCGAGGTCCAGGAGCGCGCCGGCGCGGGATTCGGGGAAGGCCCGCGTGAGCCGATCGAGGAGGCCGCCGCCCCGAGCGACCGAGCGCTCCATCGATCGGACATAGCGCCGGTGGAGCTCCGGGGGGTTCTCGGGTGTCATGGCGTAGTATCGCGCGACGAGCTCGCGCCAACCCGCGCCCTCCGCCCCCGCGTGGAGCCGGCGGACCTTGGCCTCCTCCTCGCGGACCCCGATGTGGGGATCGGGCTCCAGACGGAAATCGGGAATCCCGAACCTTTCCGGGTATACCCGGCCGCATCCGGCGCAGCGATGGTCGGAGCCTTCCCGCTCCAGCGGCGCCCGACATCGCGGGCAGGCGAGGAGCGACGCGAGCCAGGCCGGCGCGTCGGACACGCGCTAAGGCCGCGGCGGTGCGTTGACGCGATCCGGACCCGAGGCTAAGCTATTCGAACCCCGGCGCATCGCTTCCTCGACAGGCGTACCCATGGCCACCACCCCCTCTCCCGATTCGTGGCAACGGCTCAGGCGGCATCTGCGCATCACGTGGCGCAACCGCCAGCCGCTCCCCGATCCTCCATTTCTGGTCCTGTTCGTCAACTCGATCTGCAATATGCGCTGCGAGCACTGCTTCTACTGGCGCAGCCTCAACAGTCCGGACGATCTGACCTTCGAGGAGATCGTGGCGCTGTCCGAATCGCTCGGGACGGTCGAGAACCTCAATCTGTCGGGCGGGGAGCCATTCCTGCGGAAGGAGCTGGCGGAGATCTGCCTGCGCTTCGTGCGATACAACGGCACGCGCCAGATCTACGTCCCGACGAACGCCTACTTCCGGGAGCGCACCGTGGAGGCCATCTCGCGGGTTCTGGAGGATCCGTCGCTCGAGCTGTTCGTGGCCGAGCTCTCCCTCGACGGCATGCCGTCCTTCCACGACGAGTTCCGCGGCGCCCGCAACAGCTTCGCCCGGGCGATGGAGACGTACGACGCGCTGGCCGAGCTGCAGGCCGCGGACGGGCGGCTCCGCATCCACGCGATCTCCACCGCCACGGACGTGAACGTGGATGAGATCCGGCGCCTGACGACCTACCTCTACGACCGCTGTCCCCGCATGGATCACCACAACCTGGCCATCATCCGCGGGGACCGCAAGAACCCCGACCTGCGCACGCCCGACCTCGCCGAATACGAAGAGCTTTACGCTTACCTCCGTGGCGTCTGGGCGCCTCGCGAGGCAGGACGCTACGGCGGCATGGTGGAGCCGATGCTGCAGTGGGCCAAGCTGAGGACGCTTCGGGAGCAGACGCAGTCGGTTCCCTGCCGCGCCGGACGGCTGAGCGCGGTGGTGTATGCCAACGGCGACGTGTCGGTGTGCGAACTCCACGAGCCGCTGGGGAACCTCCGGGACCGGTCCTTCCGCGAGATCTGGGAGAGCCCGCGCGCCCACGAGCTGCGCAAGTCGATCGCCGCCAAGGCCTGCCACTGCACGACCGAGGTCTTCCTCTGGCCGAGCATCGTCTTCCAGCCCCTCCAGCTCGCCCGCGCCGTGCTCGGCTCACGCGCGTGGAGGCGGCCCGTTCCCCTCGAGCGCGAAGCGTGGACGACGATCCCGATCGAAGAGATCGCGGGGTTGGAATCGACAGTTCCCTAGTGCTTCGTTGCGGAAATCCGCGTCAGCACCGAGAGGGCCGATGCACCCGGCTCGCAAGGCGCGGCGAGGAGGAATAGCACCGCTATTCCGCACGAGCCGCAACACAGTGAGCCGGGATGCAGCGGCACTCGAATGCACGCGGATTTCCGCAACGAAGCACCCGGTCGGGCAGCTCCCGACGCCACGGTCGCCGTCGTCTCGATCTGCGGCCCCGAGCGCCTCGAAGCGTGCCTGGCCGCGCTGGACCGCCAGCGAGACCCCCCTTCGTTCGAGATCGTGGTCGCCTACGACGGTGAGCGGGGCGGCTGGGAGCGGCTGCGCGCCCTCCGGGAGGATGTCGTCTGGGTGGGGGCAGCGCCCTCGCCGCCGCTGCTCGCCGCGGCGGCGCTCCGGGCCGCCCGCGGCGCCGTCGTCCTGCTCACCGAGGATCATTGCGTGCCCGCCCCGGACTGGATTCGCCGCCTGCACGCGGCGGCGGCGGGGGGCGCCGTGGTGGGCGCCGGCGCCGTCGGAGGCCCGGTCGCGCTGACGCGCCTCGGGCGCTCCAGCCTGGAATGGGCGTTCCACTTCAGCGACTTCGCCCCCTACGTCCCGCCGGTCGAGGGCGGTCCCTCCCGATCGCTCAGCGTCTGCAACGTGGCCTATCCCCGCGCCACGCTCGAGCGGCTGGGGCCGGCGCGGGTCGACGCCTTTGATGAAACCCGGGTCCATGCGACGATCCGGCGCGACGTCGGCCCGCTCGTCATGGTACCCGACGCGCTCGTGGTCACCGGCCGCCGGATCCGCCTCGCCGACGCCCTTCGCGAACGTTACACGCTCGGACGGCTCTACGGCGCGGTGCGCTTCTCGGACGTTCCGGTCGTCCGCCGGAGCCTGCGGGCCCTCGCCACTCCCGGGCTGCCGCCTCTCCTTCTGGGCCGGCTCGCCCGGAGGTCCTGGCGGACGCCGGGGGCGGCTCTACGGTTCTCCCGCGGCCTCCCTCATCTGGCCGTCCTCGTGTGCGCGTGGTCGTGCGGGGAGGCGGTCGGGCTCCTGACGGGGCGCGGCCCGCTCGACGTGCGGATCGCTCCCGAGCTGGCCGACCAGGGTGCGCGCCCGTGAGGCCCGGGATGCCGTGGTCAGCGACCCGCCGGAGCGGCGAGATCGAGCGCGGCGAGGTGAGTGTCGGCCTCCCGGCCCAGCACGACGCGCCGGCCGAGCTCCGCCGAGCGGTAGCAGGCGGCCACGACCTCCAGTCCGGCCCGCGCCTCCTCGAGCGAGACCGGGGGGGCGCCGCCCTCGGCGATCGCAGCCAGCGTCTGCGCGAGCAACCTGCGGGTGGCGCTCCGTCGCGGCCGGCGTCCGTTCCGCGCGAGCGTCCTCCGGCGATCGCCTTCTTCGCACCAGGCCAGACCCGAGGCGCCGAGCTCCAGGCGGAGCACAGGACGCGGGCCCTCCAGGCCGGCGATCAGTCGCGCCCTTCCCCCGTAGGAGGCGAAGATGGAGGCCGTCTCGGTGTCGGCGCGAAGCTCGAGGTAACGAGTGCGCCCGGGATGGATCCGGCTCAGCGCGAGATGCGCCAGGCGGCCGGCCGAGAAATCCAACGTAGCGACCACCACCGCATCGGACCCCGGTCGTCCGCCCGCCGAGCCGATCGACGCCACGACACCGGCGGGTCGTTCGCCGAAGAGGGCGAGCGTGAGGTCCACCAGATGGACGCCGGCCTCGAAGAGCGTGCGGCGCAAGAGACGGCCGCGCCAGCCGGCCTCGGTCCCGGGAGGACGGCCGAAGAGCTGGCGGGCGTCCACGAGGCGGACCGGCCCGCGCTCCGCCACGGCCGTCAGGACGGCCTCGAAGATCGGCATCAACCGGAACTCGTGATTCGGCACGACGACGCGCTCGCTGCGGCGGGCCGCCTCGGCGATCCTATCGACCTCGACCAGGCTCCCGGCGAGCGGCTTCTCGCAGATCACGTGCGCGCCGGACTCGACGCAGGCGATGACGTGCCCGGCATGGAGCGCGGGGGGGGTAGCGACGACGACGACCTCGGGCCGCGATTTCGCCAGCAGCTCCTCGAGCGTCTCGAACCCGGGAATTCCCCATCGCTCACCGGCGCGCGCCCGTCGCTCGGGGTCGGGATCGCACGCGCCGACGACCGTGACGTCCGACATGCCCGCCAGAGCCGGCAGATGGATCCCGAGGCCCGCTTCGCCGAGGCCCATGACCGCGATGCGCCGGGTCGACATGATCGAAGGCCTAAGGCATCCTCCCGGCCGCTGTCAAGCGCGATCGCACGGCGGTGACCGATGGGACGCGAGCGATCGCCGCGGATCTTCGAGCCCGGGTACTACGACCGGCTTCGCGAGATCGAGCGCCGCCACTGGTGGTCGCGGGGCATGCGCCGCGCCATGGCCGCACTGCTGGAGCCGCATCTGGCGAAGGCCGGCCCGCTGCGTGTGCTCGACGCCGGCTGCGGAACAGGCGTGCATCTGGAGTCGGCCCGTCGCTGGCGACTCGCGGGGCCGCCCGTGGGTCTCGATATCGCGCCCGAGGCGATCGAACACGCGGGCACGCGGGGCATCGCATCCCTGGTCCGCGGTGACGCCTCGGAGCTTCCTTTCCGAGCGGGCGCCTTCGACCTGGTCCTCTGCGTCGATACGATCCAGCACCTCTCGCCAGGCGCCGCCGGCCGTGTCGTCGCCGAGATCCGGCGGGTGCTCCGACCGGGTGGCCTCGTCTACCTGCGCACGAACTCCGCGCTCGGGCACGCGCCCTTGCGTGGCATCGATCCCGAGCGCTACCGGCGCTACGACGTCCCGTCGGTGGTCGCGCTCGTCGAGACGGCCGGTCTCGAAGTCCTCCGGGCGACGTACCTGAACGCCGTTCCGGGGATGTGGGGCGCTCTGCTCGAGCGCATGCGCGGGCCTCGCGAGGCGCCGCCAGGAGGTCCGGCGCTCTCGATACGGCCCTACCCCGGGTGGCTGACCTGGCTGGATCGGGGCCTCGGCGCCGTGCTGAGCGGCGAGGCCTTACTCCTCGGCCGGCTCGGCCTCGATCTGCCGTTCGGTCACTCCACCGCGACGGTCGCCCGCCGCCCCGGGCTTGATCCCGGCTCCGCCGGTTCCTAGCTTTTTTCGCGCCGCGGCGTGGGTCCGGCAACGTCCCGGCGTTTTTCTTCTCTCGACCGTCCGCGCCCCGCTCGGGGCCCTTCGTCGAACTTCAGGAAGCGCGATGGACGCCATGCCCGCCATGCCGCACGAGCCTGCCGTGGGCTCGTCCCGCGCCCGGATCGGCGTCGGGGGCTTCCGCCTGGACGAGCGCGCGCGCGAGCTCGTCCTGGAAGTCCTGGAGAGCAACCGCTTGACCGCGGGTCCCATGATGGCGCGCTTCGAGCGTGAGATCGCGCGGCTCCACCAGCGCCGGTACGCCCTCATGTGCAACAGCGGTACCAGCGCCCTCCACATCGCTCTCGCGGCGCTGAGGGAGATGGACGGCTGGGAGGACGGAGACGAGGTGCTGGTTCCGGCGGTCACCTTCGTGGCCACCGCCAACGTCGTCCTCCACAACGGCCTGCGGCCCGTCTTCGTCGATGTCGAGCGCGACCGCTTCATGCTGGATCCGGACAGGATCGAAGAGAGAATCACGGACCGCACTCGGGCGATCATGCCCGTCCACATCGGCGGTTGCCCCTGCGCGATGGACCCGATCATGGAATTCAGCCGGCGTCGAGGGCTCAGGGTCGTCGAAGACTCGGCGGAAACGATGTTCGCCCGTTACCGCGGCCGCCCGGTGGGTTCGTTCGGCGAGGTCGGATGTTTCTCGACCTATGCCGCCCACGTGATCACGACGGGCGTGGGCGGGCTCTGCACCACCGACGATGCCAGGCTCCTCTCGATCATGCAGAGCCTCATGAATCACGGCCGGGACGCCGCGTACGTGAGGATCGACGACGACCAGGAAGTCGAGGGCCAGGAGCTGTTCGACATCGTCGAGCGCCGGTTCTCGTTCGTCCGGCTCGGCCACAGCTTCCGCTGCACGGAGCTGGAGGCCGCCATCGGGGTCGCCCAGCTGGAGCGGTGGGAGGGCGACTGGAAGCGACGCCGCGCCAACGCCGAGCGACTCGGCGCGGGGTTGGCTCCTCTGCGGGACCGGCTCCAGCTCCCCACCCCCCGGCCCGAAGCCGAGCACGCCTGGATGTTCTACCCGATGGTCGTCACCGACCCGTCGATCGATCGGGCCGATCTGGTGCACCATCTGGAGGCTCGCGGGATCGAGACGCGCTATCTCCTGCCGCTCATCAATCAGCCCGTGTATCGCGCTCTGTACGGCGACATGGAAGCGGAATACCCCGTCGCGGCGATGCTGAACGAGAGAGCCTTCTACATCGGTTGTCACGTCGAGATGACCGACGCGGACGCCGATCATGTGATCGAGTCCATCCACGAGTTCTTCGACCGTCGGCCGTGATCCCCGCGCCGGACGGCACCACCGCCCCGGCACCCACGCCCGGGCTCGCCGGCCGGACCGGGTCCGCGGAACCCCCACGGCCCGTTTCCTGCCAGATATGCGGGGCGTCCACGGTCCCGGGGCTCGACCTGGGCCACCAGCCGATCTCGGACCTGATCGTTTCGGCGGCGGAGCTGAACGAGCCCGAGACCCTCTATCCTCTGCGGCTCCATCATTGCCCGGACTGCGGCCTGACCCAGCTCGGCTACATCGTGGATCCGGCCATCGTCTACAAGAACTTCCCATTCGTCAGCGGCACCACGCGGACGGCGACCGAGCATCTGCAGAGCCTGCCGCGGTCGCTCGTCGAGATGCTCGGACTCGACGCCGGCGCCTTCGCGGTGGACATCGGCTCGAACGACGGAACGCTGCTCGAGGCCTACCTGCCCCACGGCGTCCGCTTCCTGGGCGTCGACCCGTCCGGCGATCCCGTCCGCATCGCGAACGAGCGCGGCATCCCGACCCTGCACGCGTTCTTCGACTCATCGACGGCCGCCTGGATCCGGGAGCGGCACGGCCCGGCGAAGGCGATCACGGCGTGCGGCGTTTTCGCCCACGTCGCCAATCTCGAGGGCGTCATGCAAGGTGTGGAAGCCCTGCTGGCTCCGGGTGGGGTTTTCGCCAGCGACAACCAGTACTGGCTCGACATGATCGAGCGCGGCCACTACGACAACGTCTTCCACCAGCACCTGCGCTACTACTCGATGAAGCCCCTCTTCCGTCTGTTCCGGAGCTATGGGCTGGAGGTCTTCGACGTCGAGCGCTCGGATGTCTACGGGGGTTCCATCCGCGTCTTCGCGTGCCGTCCCGGCGATCATCCGGTCACGCCCCGGGTCGCCGCCCTCGTCGAGGAGGAGGCGGCGGCACGGTTGTACGAACCCGCCACGTGGACGGAGTTCGGCGAACGTATCGAAGAGCGGCGGCGCGCGCTCTCCGATCGCGTCATGGATCTGGTCCGCAGGAGACGGACCGTGATCGGCATCGGGGCGCCGGCCAAGGCGGCCACGGTGTGCAACTATTGTCGGCTCGGCCCGGAGCTCGTGCGCTACGTGACGGAGGTGAACCCGCTGCGGATCGGCTTCTACCTCCCCGGCACGCATCTCCCGATCGTGGACGAGGAGCGCATGTTTACCGACGATCCCGCGCCAGACGCCGGCATCCTGTTCGCCTGGAACTATCGCGACGAGATCGTCCCCAAGCTGCGAGGGCGCGGGTTCGAAGGCGAGATCCTCCTGCCGTGAGCACGTCGGGCGGCGAGGGGACGATACTGTTCGGCGGCAGCGGGTTCATGGGCCCATACATCCTGCGGCAACACCCGGCCATGGTCTCGGTGGGGCGCACGCCGCCGCCGACGGAGAACCTTCACGTCCAGGTGGACCGCCTCGCGGATCTGCGGGCGCTGCGCGACCTCGAGTTCGACAAGGTCATCTACATCGTCGGCAACACGGATCATCATGCCCTCGAGCGAGAGACCCTCTCCCGGGGAGAGCCGACGGCCTTCGACTACCACGTCGTCCCGTTCCTCCAGACCATGGAGCAGATCAAGGACCGCCCCATCCGCAAGCTCATGCACTTCTCGACGATCCTGATCTATGACGAGAAGCGCCTCAGGCTGCCGGTCTCCGAGGACGCGCCGATCGACCCCTACAAGAACCGTTATGTCTTCAGCAAGTATCTGGCCGAGGAGGCGTGCCGCTTCTACTCGCGCTGGGTGCCGATCATCAACGTCCGCATGTCCAACCTCTACGGCCCCATCGCTCTCGAACGGTACGACCTCATCCACGTGCTGATCCGGCAGCTCCTGCGAGAAGGCCGGGGAGAGGTGTGGTCCATACGGCCGGAGCGGGACTTCATTCACGTCGAGGACGCGGCAGAAGGCGTGGTGCGACTGCTCGAGACGGATTACGAGGGGACCCTCAACCTGGGGACCGGGATCATGACGTCCGTGGGCGAGATCGTGACGCTCCTCGAGGAGCTGAGCGGCTGCCCCATCAACGTCCTGGACGTCCCGGTCCAGGGTCCGATGCAGTTTCGCGTCGACACGGCGCTGGTCCACCACCTCACCGGCTGGACGCCCGGAATTCCCGTAGCGGAGGGCGTGCGGAACACGTTCGAGAAGATGAGGGCGTGGCTCGCGAAATGAGGCTGGGGATCAACGGATGGCGTTTGCATGGCCGGCTTACGGGGGTCGGCCGGTATCTGCAGAACGTGATCGGGCGCTGGACGCGGGATGTGGTCGGTGACCGGTTCGAAGAGGTCACGCTTTACACACCACGGGCCCTCGACCGGAAGCGGATCGGCCTTCCCGACCACTTTCGGGAGCGCGTTCTGCCGTCCGACGCGCCGATGCTCGTCTGGGAGAACACCCGGCTCGCCGCGATCGCCGACGACGATGTCGTGTTCCACCCGTCCTACTCACGCCCGCTCATCTCCCGCGGGCGCACGGTCGTCGTCACCTACGACGCCACCTCACAGCTCTACCCGGAGCTGTTCCCTGTCTCCGTGCGGCTCTTCTACAACCGTCTCTACGGATGGAGCGCCCGGAGGGCGACCGCGGTCATCACGATGACCGAGACGGCCCGCAACGAGATCGCCGATTGCTGGGACGTGGACCGCGACAAGATCGAGGTCATCCGTCTGGCTCCCGCCGAGGTATTCCATCCGCTGGAGGACCGCCCTCGTGCGACGGAGTTCGCGGCGGGCATGGTCGGCGAGGAGGCGCCGTTCTTCCTCTTCGTGGGCAAGCTCTCCGGGCGACGGAACATCCCCGTCCTGATGGAGGGGTTCGCCGGCTTCAAGCGGCGCACGGGGGCTTCGCACAGGCTCGTCATGGTCGGCCCGGCGACCGGCGAGGCATGGATCGGGGAGCTGGCGGAACGGCATGGGGTGAGCGGGGATGTCGTGCGCGGACGCTACGTGACCGACGACGAGCTCAATCTTCTGTACAATGCCGCCACCGCGCTGATCATGCCGTCGACGTACGAGACGATCTCGTTCCCGGTGATGGAGGCTCAGGCCACCGGGACGCCGGTCGTCTGCGTGGACACACCCGGGGCGCGGGAGAACGCGGGCGGGGCGGCACTCTTCGTCTCGCGGATGGCCGCCCCCGAGCTGGCCGAGGCGTTGGCCCGGCTGGCTTCGGACGAAAGCCTGCGCGCGGACCTCGCCGCGCGCGGTCTCGCCCACAGCCGCACGTTCTCGTGGCCACGTAGCGCGACAGAGACCCTGGACGTCCTGGCCCGGGCAGCCTCGTGAACGCCGGCGCGCGCCCGCTGCGCTTCTGCCTGGCCACGACGTTCTACCCGCCGCACAGCTTCGGGGGCGACGCCGTAGCGGTGCAGCGTCTGGCGGAGGCCCTGGCTCGGCGTGGCCATGCCGTGCGCGTGGTCCACGACCGCGATCCCTACGAGCTGCTCGGCGGCGCGCCGGCCGAAAGCGAGCCCGTGGATGCGGGCGGGGTGGGACGGATCACCATGGGCGGCTCGGCAGCCGGGAAGATCGACCTGATCCTCTCGCACCAGCTCGGACGTCCGGTCGGGCGCGCGCGCCGCCTGCGCGAGCTGCTCCGCGGCTTCGACGTCGTCCACTTCCACAACATCTCCCTGCTCGGGGGGCCGGGCGTCCTGCGGTACGGCGAGGGAGTCAAGCTGTGCACCCTCCACGACTACTGGTTCATATGCCCCACCCACATCCTCTGGCGGATGAACCGGGAGCCGTGCGAGCGCCGCACGTGCCTGCGATGCACGCTCGCCCACGGCCGGCCGCCCCAGCTCTGGCGGCGGACCGGCGCGATCTCCCGCGCCGCTTCCGAGATCGACGCCTTCCTGGTGGGCAGCGAGTTCGCGCGACGCCGGCACGTCGAGGGAGGGCTCGACGGGCGGATCGAGGTCCTCCCCCAGTTCGTGCCCGATGACGAGATCGAACGCTCGCCCCGTCCGCTCCGAGCCACGGAGGACGACGGACAGCGCCCCTTTTTCCTCGTGGCCTCGCGGCTCGAGAAGGCGAAGGGCGTGCAGGAGGCGATCCAGGCGTTCGCGACCTTCCGGGGTGCCGATCTGCGAATCGCCGGCCGGGGGGACTTCGAGCCCCGGCTGCGGGAGACCGCGCGTGGAATGCAGCACGTGCGCTTCCTGGGCTGGCAGGGTCGGGACGCGCTACGCGACCTCTATCGAGCCGCTGCGGCCGTGATCGTCCCATCGCTCTGCTACGAGACGTTCGGCTTCGTGGCGCTCGAGGCGCTCGCCGTGGGCACGCCGGTCGTCGTGCGCGACCGGGGTGCGCTGCCCGAGATCGTTGAGGCGACGGGCGGAGGCCTGGTCTATGCCGAGCCGGACGGGCTACCGCCTGTCCTCGCTCGCCTGCTGGCCCATCCGGAGCTCGGTCGCGAGCTCGGAGAGCGAGGCCGGCGGGCGGTCGAACGGGACTTCTCCGAGGCGAGGGTCGTCGAGAGATACCTGGCCCTGGTCCGTGACCTCCTTTCGGGGACGGGGCGCGCCTTGAACGCCGATCGAGCCTGGCCGCGTCTCTCAGGATGACCTACCGGTAAGGACGCCGAGGGGAACCCGATTCCGCCGACATCGTATAATAGAGCGTGGGCCGGTCGGGATCGGCCGCTCTTCCAGATGATCTGACAGGAGGTTCCATCTCTATGCATCCCATCAGGACCAAGCTCGCCGTCCTGGCCGTCGGCCTGGCCTGCCTGGCGCTGGGCGTGCTGTTCGCGTCGACCGTGGACCGTACGTCGGGCACGCTGGCCTCCGCCCAGACGGGACAGACCGTCCCTACGACGGAGGCCTCGCTGCGCGCGACGCAGAACGCGTTCATCAACATCGCCCAGGAAGTCACGCCCTCGGTCGTCTACGTGACCGGTCAGAGGCGCGTGGAAGGCCGAGGCATGGAGTTCGATCTCGGGCCCTTCGAGGACTTCTTCGAGTTCCGGGAGCCGGAGATCCAGCCCGGCCCCCGCTACCGGCCCAGCGGCGGCTCGGGCGTCGTCGTGCGCGAGGACGGCTATATCGTCACCAACAATCACGTGGTCGAGGGGATGGAAGGCCTCAAGGTCACGCTGAACGACCGGCGCGAGTTCGATGCGACCATCGTCGGCCGCGATCCGTCCACCGATCTGGCGGTCCTCAAGATCGAAGCCAGCGGGCTTCACGCCGTGGAGCTCGCCGCTCCCGGCGACATACAGGTCGGCCAATGGGTGCTCGCGCTCGGGAACCCGCTCGGGCTCGAGTTCACGATGACGGCGGGCATCGTCAGCGCGATCGGCCGCGGCAATCTCCAGATCATCGACCGTGGCGATCAGCCGTACGCGATCGAAGACTTCATCCAGACGGACGCCGCCATCAATCCCGGCAACTCGGGTGGTCCGCTGGTCAACATCGACGGCCAGGTCGTGGGGCTGAATACGGCCATCGCCTCGCGGACGGGCGGCTACCAGGGCTATGGCTTCGCCATCCCGGTCGCGATCGTCCACGAGGTGGCCGGCGAGCTCATCGAGACCGGCGAGGTCCGGCGCGCGGTGCTCGGCGTTTCCATCCAGCCGGTAACGGCCGCCGATCGTGAGGCGCTCGACCTCCCGTCCGGGACCGGCGTCCTCATCGCCGACTTCGACTCGCGCGTAGAGGACAACCCGGCGCGCAGGGCGGGGCTCCAGCCCCTGGACGTCGTGCTCGAGGTCGAGGGCCGCACGGTGTCCACGCCGAGCGAGCTGCAGCAGGCCATCGCCTTCCACGAGCCCGGTGACGAGGTCGAGCTCACGGTGTGGCGCGAGGGCGAGGAAGAGACGGTCGAGGTCACGCTCGGCGAGCGTCCGCCGCTCTCCGAGCAGGAGACGCTCGCCAGCCGCGAAGCCACGTCGCGCGAGGCGGCGCTGGGCATGGAGGTCCAGGATCTTCCCGAGCAGGGCCGCCGCGCCCTCGCCCAGAGGACGAACGTGGACATGACCGCGATCCCCGAGGGGGTCGTGGTGGCGTCCGTCGACCCGCTGGGACCGGCCTCCGACGCCGGCATCCCGCAGGGGGCGATCATCACGCGAATCGGGCAGCGGCCGATCGGATCGCTCGCGGACTACCGGCAGGCCGTCGAGAATCTGGAGCCAGGTACAGCGGTGTACTTCCGCATCTTCATCCCCGCCCCGGGAGCGACGGGGCAGCAGTTCCGGGCGCTTCGCGTTCCCGAGTAGGGGGCCGGCAGGTCCGAGGTGAGGTCGCCGTCCCTGACGAGGGGCGGCAAAGCGAGCGGAGGCGGGACGATCGTCCCGCCTCCTCGTTCTGGCACCCCGCCGATTCCTCACCCCGGCAATGGCTTCCGCCTTGGTCCCCTCCGGACCTCCACCTTATCTTGAGCCTTGTGTGGTTCCCCCGCGACGGCCGCGGTCGCGGAAGGACGCGGAAAAGCGCGGGGCGAGAGTGGTGGAACTGGTAGACACGCAAGCCTTAGGAGCTTGTGGCCTGATGGCCGTGGGGGTTCGAGTCCCCCCTCTCGCACCATAGCCCGGCATCGAGGGAGAGGCGTGAGCACGCAGAAGATCGAAAGCGAAACCGGCGCTCCGGCCATCCGCAGCGAGGTCGAGGAGATCGAGCGCTGGCGGCGTCGCATGGAGGTGCACGTGCCGTCGGCCCACGCACACCGGGTGCGTCGGCATCGGGTCCGCGATTACGCCCGTCGGTCCCGGCTCAAGGGTTTCCGCCCCGGGAAGGCCCCGGAGGCCCTCGTCGAGCGGCAGTTCAGCGAGGAGATCGAGCGCGACGTGCTCCAGGACCTCGTCCGCGAGGGCTTCGAGTCGGGGGTCCGGGAGACCGGGCTGGACCCGATCGGCGCGCCGCGCTTCCGGAACGTCCACTGGACAGCCGGGGGCGATCTCGAATTTGCCGCCGAGTTCGATGTGCGGCCCGAGATCGAGCTGGGGCGGACGACCGGATTCCGTGTCCAGGAGCCGCGGCAGGCGGTGGGCGACGCCGATGTCGAGCGCGTGATCGAGCGTTTGCGGCACGAGCGGGCCGACTGGACCCCGGTGGACCGTGCCGCCGGCGCCGGCGACCGTGTGCGGTTCGACAGCGTGCCGCTGGACGACGAGGACCGGCCGATGGACAGCGAGCGGATCGAAGATCACGTCGTCGAGCTCGGGACCGACAGCGTGCTGCCCGATTTCGAGGCCGGACTCATGGGACGCGCGGCCGGCGAGGAGACGCGGTTCCAGGTACGCTTCCCGGACGATCATCGCAACGAGTTCCTGCGCAGTCGGACCCGCACCTTCCACGTCCGGATCGAGGAGGTCAGCCAGCGGTCCCTGCCGGACCTCGACGATGCGTTCGCCCACTCCCTGGGCCCGGCGTTCGATTCCATGGCCGCCCTGCGCGAGCGGCTCCACAAAAACCTCGAGGAGGAGGTTCGGCAGGGGGCGCGCCGCGACGTCAACGAGCAGCTCATCGACGAGATCATCGCCGCCAATCGGATCGACCTCCCGGAGAGCATGATCGACCAGTACCTGGGGAACCTGCTGGCGGATCGGGGTCCCCGCGAGGAGGGTCACGAGGACCGGGAAGATGGCGAACGGGCGGCCGAGATCCGGGAGGCCTTGCGGCCGGGCGCGCTGCGCGCTCTCCAGCGACATCATATCTTGAGCCACATCGCCGATCGTGAGCAGCTCGGCGCCACGGACGCGGACGTCGACGCGGCCATCGCCGAGCGGATTGATCCCGAGAAGACCTCGGTCGCCGAGGCCCGGCGCCGCCTGACGAGATCCGGGGAGATCGACGACCTGCGATTCCATCTGACCATGGAGCGTGTTTTCGAGTGGCTGCGCGAGCGCTCCGAGGTTACATCCATCGAAGCCCCGAACGACGAAAGCGATTAGTTTGTTGGTCAAGGAGAGACGGATATGCCACTGATTCCCATTGTCGTCGAGCGCACCGGGAGGGGAGAGCGGTCCTACGACATCTACTCCCGCCTGCTGAAGGACCGGATCGTCTTCCTGGGGACGCCGATCACCGACGAGATCGCGAACCTGGTGATCGCACAGCTTCTGTTCCTGCAGGCCGAGGCGCCCGACAAGGACGTGAACCTCTACATCAATAGTCCCGGCGGGGTGGCCTCGGCCGCGCTGGCCATCTACGACACGATGCAGTATCTGGAGAACGACATCTCCACCATGTGCATGGGGATGGCGGCCTCGGCGGGGGCGCTCCTGCTGGCGGCGGGAACGGCCGGCAAGCGCTTCGCGCTGCCCCATTCCCGGGTCATGATCCATCAGCCGCTGGGCGGAGCCCAGGGACAGGCGACCGACATCGAGATCCAGGCTCGCGAGATCCTGCACCTCAAGGAAAAGCAGATCGAGATCCTGGCCCGGCACACGAACCGGACCACGGACCGACTGCGTCAGGACATGGAGCGCAACTTCTGGATGAGCTCCGAGGAAGCGCGAGATTATGGCATGGTTGATGCTGTTTTGATCCCCCGGCACCCCGGCGACGACGGCCGCCCGTCGGAGGACGGCAAGGCAAGGGCCGAGGTCGTCGAGGCGAGCACGGCGGAGGACGAGGACTAGGCGCGAATGGCGAGCGGATACGACAACCGCGGCGGCTCCGGACGTGACGAGCTGCGCTGCTCCTTCTGCGGAAAGAGCAAGGAGCACGTCCAGAAGTTCATCTCCGGACCCTCGGTCTACATCTGCAACGAGTGCATCAAGCTCTGCAACGAGATCCTCCAGGAGGAGGCCCTGCAGGGCCAGGCGGCCCCGCTCCAGGAGCTGCCGTCGCCGCACAACATCAAGGAGCACCTCGACCAGTACGTGATCGGCCAGGAGCGCGCGAAGAAGAGCCTGGCGGTAGCGGTCTACAACCACTACAAGCGCATCAACACGCGCCCGGAGGACGACGTCGAGATCGAGAAGTCGAACATCCTCCTGATCGGGCCCACCGGCGTGGGCAAGACGCTCCTCGCCCAAACCCTTGCGCGGTTCCTGCAGGTGCCGTTCACGATCGCCGACGCCACGACGCTGACCGAGGCCGGCTACGTCGGAGAAGATGTGGAGAACATCATCGTGCGCCTGCTCCAGGCGGCGAACTACAACGTCGCCGAAGCCGAGCGTGGCATCATCTACATCGACGAGCTCGACAAGATCGCCCGCAAGAGCGAGAACCCTTCCATCACGCGGGACGTCTCGGGAGAAGGCGTGCAACAGGCGCTGCTCAAGATCCTCGAGGGCACGGTGGCTTCGGTTCCCCCGCAGGGAGGCCGCAAGCACCCGCAGCAGGAGTACATCCAGGTCGACACGCGCAACATCCTGTTCATCTGCGGGGGCGCCTTCGACGGCCTGGAGAAGATCGTGCAGCGCCGGACCGACGCGCAGGTGATCGGCTTCAGCCGGCAGCCTCGCCACGCCACGAGCATGGAGCTAATCCGGGAGCTGCTGGCCAAGGTCGAGCCCGAGGACCTCATCCACTACGGACTGATCCCGGAGCTGGTGGGGCGGCTCCCGGTGGTCGCCAGCCTGGATCCGCTGGACGTCGAAACGCTGGTCGAGATCCTCGTCCGGCCGCGCAACGCGCTTCTCAAGCAGTATCGACGCCTCTTCGAGCTGGAGGATGTCACGCTGACGTTCCAGGCCGAGGCGATCCAGGCCATCGCCGAGCGCTCGGCCGATCGCAAGACCGGCGCCCGCGGCCTGCGGGCGGTGGTGGAGGAAACCATGCTGGAGATCATGTTCGACATCCCCTCGCGGTCGGACATCGAGGAGGTCGTGATCACGCGTGAAACCGTCCTCGAGCGCAAGCCCCCCATCTTCGTGCTAAAGCGCTCCACCGGCCGGCGCCCGGGCCCGGAGTCGGCCACGCAGGCCCGGGAGGCCTGACCCTCCCTGTCGAGCAGGTTCGGCTCGCGCTGACGACCACCGCCGCGCGCGAGCGGCCCAGCCCCGAGCTCTCCGAGATCGCCTTCACAGGGCGCTCCAACGTCGGGAAATCCTCGCTGCTGAACACGCTCCTGCGGCGCAAGAACTTCGCCCGTACGAGCCGCACGCCGGGGCGGACCCGCGCCATTCATTACTATCGGGTGGGGGATCGGTGTTACTTCGTCGACCTCCCCGGCTACGGGTACGCCGCCGTTCCGGAAGCGGTCAAGCGAGGCTGGTCCCCGATGATCGAGGAGTACCTCGAGGTCAGCCCGCGGCTGGTCGGCATCCTGTCTCTCATCGATGGCCGGCGGTTGCCGACACCTCTCGATCGGCGGATGATCGCCTGGCTCGCCGAGCGCGGTCTGCCGACGCTCGTCGTCCTCACCAAGGCCGACAAGGTTCCGCGGGCACGACGGCCGGCACAGCTTCACGAGACCGCCGGGAGCCTTGGCCTGGATCGGGATCAGGTGCTATGGTTCTCGGCGCACACGGGCGAGGGCCGCGACGCGGTTCTCGGCGCGGCTGAAGATCTCCTGGAGGACAGGCAGGGATGAGCCATCGACTCTGGATCGGAATGGCGCTCGGCTCGCTGGCCTGCGCCGCCCCGGCACAGGAGACGCCACCCGCCGGGGATGTCGCCGTCGCCGACTCGGCCCCCCAGATCGCCGTGGCGCCGGTCACCGGGACGCGCTCGGCGGGCACGCTGAGCTGGGAGGAGCTCAGCGTCCGCATGGTCGGGCGGGAGACCAGCGCCGGGCTCCGGATCGACGTCACCACGCTCGAGGACTACATGCTCGACGTCGCCGCCCCGGACATCCGGAGCTATCTCCTCGACCTGAAGGTGCGCGCCCGGGACCAGAGCGGGATCTCCGAGCGCGCCGCCGGGGAGATGAAGTCGTTCCTGGTGGGCTTCACGGGATTCGAGAAGGAGGTCCACTACGACCCGACCCTCCTCCACATCCGCAGCGAGGCCTCGACCTTCTATCCCCTCCACATCGTCCCTGTGAGCCGCGGCTTCGAGCGCCGCGTCGTGGACCTCTACCAGACCGTCTACGCGGTCTACCTGTTCGAACCGTCGGTGGACCTGAACGCGACCCTGGACTTCCGCTACGCCGAGCTGTCCTCCGGTTCGGCCTGGCGCTCGCTCGTGAATCGCGTCAATCGCGCGCAGGCGCGCCGCGAGCGGGATACGGGGCGCTAGAGCTCGTATTCCTTGATCTTTCTGTAAAGAGTCCGCTCCCCGATCCCCAGGATCTCGGCCGCACGGCGACGGTTGCCGTGCACCGACTCCAGGGTGCGCGCGATCGCCATCCGCTCGAGATCGTCGAGCGACATCCCGACCCGGAAGCTGGCCTCCCCTTCCCCGTCGCGTTCCGCGGCCTCTTCGGCCGCGGCCGTCTCGGGACCGCTCTGACGCACATTTCCGCCTTCACCCTCCACCTCGACCGCCCTCACCCAGGAGACCTCGCGGCCGACGTTCTCGACCAGCGACCGCAGCTCCGCGTGTCCTCGCCTCAGGTCGTTCAGCTCGCCCTTGAGGTCGCGGTACATGTAGCCCAACAGGGTCTCGAGTCGCTTCCCGTCGGCTTCCTCCACGGCTCCGGCCTCGCCCAGGGCGACGGGCAGCAGCCGCTCGGGATTGGCCCGCTCGTAGATCTCCTCGGGGATGTCCCGCGGCCGGATCTTCGTCCCCGGCGTCAGGACCAGCATGCTCTCGACCAGATTGCGCAGCTCGCGGACGTTGCCGGGCCAGTCGTAGTTCTGGAGGATCGCCATCGCCTCGTCCGTGATCCCCACGAACCGCCGGTCGTTCTCGCGGCAGAAACGCTGCACGAAGTGGTGGATGAGGAGCGGGACGTCCTCGCGCCGCTCGCGAAGCGGCGGCACGCGGACCGCGAGGACGTTGAGCCGGTAGTAGAGATCCCGGCGGAACTCGCCCGCCTCCACGGCCGCGGCGAGATCCTTGTTGGTCGCGGCGATCACGCGAACGTCGACGCGGATCGGCACGGATCCGCCCACGCGCATGAACTCCCGCTCCTCGATCGCGCGCAGCAGCCTGACCTGCGTCGGCGGCGCCATCTCCCCCACCTCGTCGAGGAACAGGGTGCCCCGGTCGGCGATCTCGAAGCGACCCTTCCGGAGGCTTACGGCGCCCGTGAAGGCCCCCTTCTCGTGACCGAAGAGCTCCGACTCGAGCAGGCTCTCCGTCAGGGCCGCGCAGTTCACCGGGATGAACGGGCGCTCGGCCCGCGGCGACAGGTCGTGGATCGCGCGGGCGATGAGCTCCTTTCCGGTCCCGCTCTCGCCTTCGATCAGCACCGTGCTGCTCACCGGCGCGAATTGAGCCACGCGCTCCAGCACCACCTTGATCGCCTCGGAGCGCCCCACGATGTGGGTCCGCCCGACCAGACGCTCGCGGGCGAGCAGGCGCCTGGCGATCATCGTCAGCTCGTCCGCGTCGAACGGCTTGCCGAGCAGCTCGTCGATGCCGAGCCGCCGATAGCGCTCGGACCGTTCGGGCTCCGCGCGATCGACGAGCCCCAGGATGGCGACCGGGGCCGAGGCCTCGGACACCCCCCTCAGGAAATCCGTCGTCGTCGGCTCCGACAAGCCACCGGTGAGGACGATGAGCGCCTCCCGCTCGGCACCCACGACGCGCTCGCGGATCTCCTTCAGCGAGTCGAGGATCTCGACGTCGAGGCCGGCGCCTGACAGGGTCCGCTCGGCTCTGACTGCGAACTCCGGGTCGTAGCGGCTGACCAGGACCCGTCCGGCCGGCCGCTCGACGGCGTTCATGCGCGGTCCGCCGCGTGGTGCTCGTCCGGAGTCGCCGTCGTCCCCGCGATCAGGCTGACCGCGTGGTCGAGCACGGGGGCCAGGACGTCGAAGGTCTGGGAGACCGCGCGAGGGCTCCCCGGCAGGTTGATGAGCAGCGTCCGGCCGCGGATGGCGGCCGTGGCGCGCGACAGCATCGCGTGCGGCGTGCGCTCGATCGAGGAGGCGCGGAGCGCCTCGGCGATCCCGGGGACCTCGCGGTCGGCGATCCGGCGGGTGGCGTCCGGGGTCACGTCGCGCGGGGCGAGGCCGGTGCCGCCCGTCGTCAGCACGAGGACGATCCCGTCGTCGTCGGCCAGCCGACTCAGGACCCGGACGATCGCCTCGGCGTCATCGGGCGTCACCTCGGTGGCGACGGTCCAGCCCGCGTCCCTCAGGTGCTGGGCGAGCTGGGGTCCCGACTCGTCCTCGGCGATTCCCGCGGCGACCCGGTCGCTCACCGTGACCACGGCCGCACGCCGCTCGTGGTGTGCCATTTCGGCAGGCATCGGTCGGAAGATACGGCCCCCGAGGGCAAGGACCAGCCCCCGGGCTGGCGGGTCGGGGGATCCAGGAGGGTGATCGAAAAAAACTCCGCCGGGGCTCAGCGGTCCCAGAGGCCTCGTCCCGTATCCCGCGCGGCGGCCTCGGCCTCACGCAGCTCGGGAAGGTACTTGCGGTTGGTCTCGTCGGGCTTGAGGAAGGCATAGCCCTGGCGGATCATCATCTCGTTCACCATCTGCCCGTCGGGCAGGAAGACATAGCCCAGGACCCGCCCCTGCTTGTCCTGGCGGAGACGATCGGTCTCGATCCGGAAGCGGTCGCCGACCGGCAGCAGACCCGCCAGCGCGCCTCGGGCCAGATCGCCGAACGGCCCGTCCTCGGGCGCATTCACCAGCAGCAGCCGCACCTTCGCCCCGTTGCGGCAGTTGAACGAGTCGCCGTCGATTACGAAGGCGACCGTGCACGAGAACGTTTCGGTGCCCCCGTCCTCCTGGGCGAATCCGGTCCCGGCGAAGAGGCCCGACGCGATCGCCAGAAGAAAAGTCGCGACGCCGAACCGCCGAACTCGTCCGGGCGTCCGCTCCAGCCGGCGGGCGCTCACATGCGGTCGCTGTCCCGGCCCGTCATCCGCGACCACGCGTGGGCCACCAGCCCCCATCCGAAGGCCAGCCCGCTGTAGAGGTAGTGGAGCCAGTGCAGGGGAAGGGCGCGGACGGCGAACCAGACTCCCTCGCGCCGGGCGAGAAAGCGATAGAAGTCGAGGTTGGCCGCGAGCAGCGTGGCGGCGGTGGCCGCCGCGGCCCAGAGGAGGGCCGGCGCGTACGGCGAGAGCAGGACGAGGGCCAGGAGCGTCCATGCCAGCGCCACAGCGATCCGGTGACGCCATACCAGGTTGAGATCGGTCTCCAGAAAGCCGCGGGAGAGCATCAGGCGCGTCCATGGAACCCCTCGATCGAGTACATCGGTACGAATCAGGCTCGCGAGCGTCCACTGCTTGAGATGCTTGACCTGCATCGCCGGGCACAGGCGGACGGTGAACCCGCGCTCACGGAGCCGATAGCCCAGCTCGATGTCTTCTATGCTCGGCCGTGGGAATAGTTCCCCGTCGAAGCCACCGACCTCCCGGAAAACCGAGCGCCTGACGCCCCCGCAGCCGGCCCAGAACGTCCGCGCCTCCGACCGGCCTCGCTGATGGACGTAATGGTGCTGCAGGTTCTTGAACCGCGCCACCAGCCCGCTTCCTGCGGGCGCGTCGTCGTAGCTCCCGAAGATGGCGTCCGGCGGTGGAGAGCCTCGGAAGGCGGCAGCCGCCCGACCCAGGGTGTCGGTGTGGACCTCGCAGTCCGCGTCGAGGAAGAAGACGACCTCCCCCCGGGCGTGGTCGACGCCCAGGTTCCGCGCCGCCCCCGGGCCGCGGCGCCCGGCGCTTCGCACGACCCGGGCCCCGTAGGTGGCGGCGAGCCCCGGCGAGCCGTCCGTCGAACCGTCGTCCACCACGATGAGCTCGTAATCGCGGAACTCGCTGCCGGCCAGCGCCGCGAGACAGCGCTCGAAGTCGGTCCCGCCGTCCAGCACCGGCACCACGACCGAGAGGAGCGGCGCCGACGATCTCAGGACCGCAGGGCGATCCGGTTGTAGGTCCACGCCAGCGCACCTCCCGCCAGCGCCCCGGTCAACGCGCCGTACGCGAGCCCGACGACGGCGCCCGGCCAGGTGACCGAGTAGCCCGGAAAGTAGTGGGCCAAAAGCCCCAGGGTCTGCCCCACGTTGGGGCCACCGCGGATCAGCAGCCAGGCCGTCGCCACGAACAGCACGAACCCGCCGAGCATGCCGAACACGATGGCCATGATCCCCACCCGGAGCCGAGCGATGGCGGCCCGGATCGCCAGCGCTTCGCGCTCGTCGGCGGGTCGGCGGCGGGGGCTCAATCGGACTCCAGCGGATCGAGCGACAGCGCCTCGAGCTCGCGGTCCAGCAGGATCTCCTGCCATCCCACGAAGAGGTTGATGAGGCCCGCCAGCGCGAGGCCGAACACGAACCCTGCCGCAACCGCTTCGACCAGCCCGATGACCGCTCCGCTCCAGGTGACCTCGTATCCGTAGAGATAATGACCCAGCAGAGAGAGAGGAAGAGCCGCAGGCCCTCCCCGAATCAGATCCGTCGCGGTCAGGAGGAAGAGCCCGACACCCGTCACCAGCCCGACGGAGACCCCGAGGGCGAGCGGGTCGTAGCGGGCGAAGGCGGCGCCGAGCAGCCCCTCCAGCGTCGGCGTGGAGGCGGCCTCCGGGACTGCCCGCCCACCCCCCGCGTCCTTCGCACGACGCGTCTCCTCGTGGTACTCGGGTTCTACGTTGACGTCCCATACGTCGTTGCGTTCGCCCGCGAGGTTGCGGGCGGCCAGGAGCCCCGTGAGCATGGAATGGTCCTGGTTGTTGTAGCGGTGCTGGCCGTTGCGTCCGACCGTGTGCAGGTTGGAGAGTCCTTCCAGCCAGTCGCGGATGGTGTCCACGGCCCCCGCGTAGTCGGAGTCGTAGAGGGGATAGGCCTTCGGCATCCGCACCACCGTGCCCTCCCGCACCTCGCCCCGGCGGATCAGTCCCAGCCGCTCCACCTCCAGGGCGCCCAGAGCGACGAGCTCGTCGTCCGGCTTCGACCACAGGTCATCCCCCTGGTGCACGAAGTATTCGAGACCGAGCGATGTCGTGGACCGGTCGGGGACCATCCCGGGACTCCAGTTCTTGAAGTTCTGGATCCGCCCCACCCGGACCTCGGGAGCGTGGACGTAGATCCAGTTGTCGGGGAAGACGTCGCCGCGCTCGACGATCAGGACCACGGTCAGGAAGTCCCGGTAGCGAAGCCGAGCGGCGGCCTCGAGCACGCGGTCGGTCGGCGCGGGATCGAGGTTGGCCACGAGGGCGCCCAGGGGCATCGAGGAGATCACGCCGTCGACCTCGACCTCCTCCTCCTCTCCCTTTCGACGGATTACCGCTGTCTTCACCCGGCCGTCGGCATGCCGGAGGCGGACGACCTCGGCGCCCAGGATGATGTCCACGCCGTGCCTCGCCAGCCGCTCCCCCATCCTCTCCCACATCATGCCCGGACCCAGGCGCGGATAGTGGAAGCGGTCGATCAGCGTCGTGACGACCCGACCGGGGGCCCGGTCGTCGTTCCTCGCGCGAGGGCCGACGACGGCGCTCAAGATGGCGGTCCTCAGATCGAGGTTCCTGATCCGCTGGGCCGCCCAGTCCGCACCGATCTCGCTGCACGGTACGCCCCACACCTTCTCCGTGTAGGTGCGGAAGAAGATCTCGAACAGGCGTCGGCCGAACCGGTTGACGACCCACTGCTCGAAGGTGCGTTCCTCGACCTGCGGAAACGCCCTCGCCCGCGCGTAGCTCGCCAGGACGCGTACCGTCTCCAGCGGACCCAGACCGCTCAGCGCGTTCAGCGGTCTCAGCGGGTAATCGAAGAAGCGATCCCGATAGAAGATCCGCGAGAGCCGGGGGCGGACGAGCAGGTCGTCCCCGAGAACATCCTCCCACAGCTTTTGAATGGAGCCGACCTTGGTGAAGAAACGGTGGCCGCCGATGTCGAAGCGATAGCCCTTGAACAGGACGGTGCGTGCCAGGCCACCTACCTGGTGGTCCCGCTCGTAGACGATGGCGGGAAGGCCGCGCTCGACGAGCTCGTGGGCGGCGGTCAAACCAGCGGGGCCGGCGCCGATGACGATCGTCCGACGCGGGCTCGACTCAGCGCTCGAGCGACCCATCCGTATAGAACGGGGTCTTCACGACCTCGGCCGGTACTCCCCGCCCGCGAACGTCGACCTCGATCGAGGTACCGGGGGACGAGCGGTCGGCCGGCAGATAGCAGGTCCCGATTCCGTCCCCAAGCGTCGGGCTCATCGTCCCGCTCAGCACCTCGCCGACCACGGCGCCGTCCAGCCGAATCGCGTAGCCGGGGCGCGGAAAGCCGCGCTCGAGGAGACGGAAGCCGACCAGCTTGCGCGTGGGACCCTTCTCGCGGATCGCCGCCAGGGCGTCGCGACCCACGAACTCCCCCTTGTCGAGCTTCACGATCCATCCCAGGCCGGCCTCGAAGGGGTTGGTCGCCTCGTCGATGTCGTTGCCGTACAGCGCGTACTTCATCTCCAGGCGCAGCGTGTCGCGCGCTCCCAGACCGCACGGCTCGAGGCCGAGGTCACGCCCGGCCTCGGTGAGGGCCGTCCAGACCGTCTCCGACGCGGGGCGCTCGAAGTAGAGCTCGAAGCCGTCCTCGCCCGTGTATCCAGTGCGGCTCACGATCGCCGGCACGCCGGCCACCTCGGCGTCGCGCTTCCAGTAGAATTCGATCTCCGTCAGATCGACGTCCGCCACCGGGCTCAGGATCTCTGCGGCGCGCGGTCCCTGGAGAGCCAGGAGCGACGTCCGCTCCGATTCGTCGGTCATCCGCGCGTCCGGTGCGTGGCGCTGGATGTGGCCCCGGTCCTTCTCGATGTTGGCCGCGTTCACCACCATCAGGTAACGGTCCTCCGCCACGCGGCAGACCACGCAGTCGTCCACGATCCCGCCTTCCTCGTTCACCATCGCCGAGTACTGGGCCTGATCGACATCGAGGGCGGCCACGTCGTTGACGGTGACCCGCTGGACGCTCTCCCGTGCCTGTGGCCCGGAAAACACGAACTCTCCCATGTGACTGACGTCAAAGAGCCCGGCTCGCTCGCGGACAGCGCGATGCTCCTCGGTTATCGACTGGTACTGGACGGGCATCAGGAAGCCGGCGAAGGGGACCATCTTCGCGCCCAGCCGTTCGTGGATGTCGGCGAATCCGGTGCGCTTCAGCGTGGTGCGGGAATCTGTCATCAAGGGGTGCTCGGTCCCGACGAGCCGAGGGCGCGCAGAACGCCGCAGTTCGAGGCGCGCGACGAGGAGGGCCGAGGCGTACCAAAAGGTACGCCGCAGGCCCGACAAGGAGCGCAACGAAGAAATGCGGCGGAGATGCGCGCCCTCACAGGATGTACTTGCGGAGATCCTGATCCTCCACGATCCCCTTCAACCTCTCCCCCACATCCCGGGCGTCGATCACCACCTCTCCGGACTGCACGTCCGGCACGTCGAACAGGATGTCGTCGAGGAGCCGGGTCATGACGGTATGCAGCCGCCGGGCGCCGATGTTCTCCATCAGATCGTTCACCTCCGCGGCGATGCGCGCGATCTCCCGGACTCCGTCGTCGGTGAAAACGAGGCTGACGCCCTCCGTCTCGAGCATCGCCCGGTACTGCAGGGTGAGGGCGTTCTGCGGCTCGATGAGGATCCGCTCGAAGTCCTTCGCCGTCAGGCTCCTCAGCTCCACCCGGATGGGAAACCGGCCCTGGAGCTCGGGGATCAGGTCGCTCGGCTTCGAGACGTGGAACGCCCCGGCGGCGATGAACAGGACGTGATCGGTGCGGATGAGGCCGTACTTGGTCTGCACGTTGGACCCTTCGACGATGGGCAAGAGATCGCGCTGCACGCCCTCGCGCGAGACATCGGGCCCGCCGGTCATCTTCTCGCCCGCGATCTTGTCGATCTCGTCCAGGAAGACGATCCCCGAGTTCTCGGTCCGGTAGACGGCCTCGTTCACGACCTCGTCCATGTCGATCAGCTTGCCGAGCTCCTCCTGGAGGAGGATCCGCCGCGCCTCCGACACCGTCACCTGCCGGCGCTTCTTCCGCTTGGGAAGGATCTCCTCCAGCATTTCGCCGACGTTGACGTCCATCTCCTCCAGCCCCATCGGCGAGAGGACCTCGAAAAACGGCATCCGTCCGGACGTGGTCTCGACCTCGACCTTGCGGTCCTCCAGCTTCCCGTCCGTGAGGAGCTTGCGGAGCTTGTCCCGCGAGCGCTCGCGCTGCTCCCTCAGCCGTTCGAACGACTCCCCGGACTCGGCCTCCTGGATGGCCCCACTGCGGTCCACCAGATAACGCCGTCCCCCGCCCACCTCCTCGGCCGGCCGCAGCGGGGGCAGCAGCAGATCGAGCAGGCGCTCCTCCACGTTCTCTTCGGCCCGGTCGTAGACCTCGTCCTCCCACTCCTGCCGGACCATGCTCACCGAGATCTCCATCAGGTCGCGGACGATGGACTCCACATCCCGGCCGACGTAGCCCACCTCGGTGAACTTGGAAGCCTCCACCTTGACGAACGGGGCGTCCGCGAGCCGCGCCAGCCGGCGCGAGATCTCGGTCTTCCCGACCCCCGTGGGTCCGATCATGATGATGTTGTTGGGCAGGATCTCGTCCCGCAGGTCATCGGCGACCCGGAGGCGGCGCCAGCGGTTCCGGAGCGCGATGGCGACCGCCCGCTTGGCGTCATCCTGTCCCACGATGTACTTGTCGAGCTCGGCGACGATCTCGCGGGGCGTCAACGCCTCGTAGGGATCCTCCGCCGTCGGTTCGCCCGCGCGGCCGATCGCGTCCACGGCCGGCGGCGCCTCCTGCTCCTCGATGATGGGATCGTTCATTCGGCCTTCAGCTCCAGTATGGTTATCTGGGTGTTCGTGTATATGCAGATCTCTCCGGTGATCTCGAGCGATCGCTGCACGATCGATCGGGCGTCCAGGTCGGAGTGGGCCACCAGCCCGCGCGCCGCCGCCAGGGCGTAGGGGCCACCCGACCCGATCGCCAGGATGCCGTCGTCGGGCTCGATCACGTCCCCGTTGCCCGACACCAGCAGGCTGTGCTCCCGATCGCATACCGCGAGCATGGCCTCCAGGCGCCGCAGCACCCGGTCCGATCTCCAGTCCTTCGCCAGCTCGACGGACGCCCGTGGCAGGTTGCCGGGGTAGCGCTGAATCTTCTCCTCGAACTTCTCGAACAGGGTCAGCGCGTCGGCGGTCGAACCCGCGAACCCCGACAGGATCGCCCCGTCGTGCATCAGGCGGACCTTGTTCGCCCGGCCCTTCATCACCGTGTCGCCGAACGTGACCTGGCCATCCCCGCCCAGGGCGACCGCCCCGTCACGGCGCACGCCCAGGATCGTCGTGGCATGTGGGGTCGCGTAACGCATCGAATCCTCCGCGAGGGGTTTCACCCGTGGGATGATAGCAGGTCTGCGGGAATGGCCAAGCTCGAGACGGCTGGCGACCTGTCAGGCGCGCGGGTGCGCGAGCTCGTACGCCGCCTTCAGCCGCTCCCGCGAAAGATGGGTATAGAGCTGGGTCGTGGAAAGCGACGCATGGCCCAGCAGCTCCTTCACCGCCATGATGTCCGCGCCCCGGTCCAGCAGGTGCGTGGCGAACGAATGGCGGAGCGTGTGGGGCGAGACCCCGTTCCGCTCCGCGATCCGGGCGAGCGCGCTGGTGATCACACGCTGGATCTGGCGCACCGACAGACGGTCGCCTCTGCGGGCCACGAAGACGGCCTCCGGCACCCCGCCGCAGACCTGATTCACTTCCGCGCCCCAGGCCAGGAGGGCGTCCACCGCCTTGGCGGTCAGCGGCACGCGCCGCTCCCTGTCGCCCTTGCCGAGGACGCGCACCGTTCCGCCGCTCAGGTCCAGGTCCGACCAGCCGAGCCCGGCCACCTCGCCGACCCGGAGGCCGGCGCCGTAGGTCACCTCGAGCAGGGCCGCGAGCCGGCGGGCGTAGAATCCCTCACCCCGGGAAGCCTTTTCCAGCAGGTCGACGAGCGCGTCCGCGCCGAGCACCTCGGGAAGGGCCCGACCCCGGCGCGGCATGGCGATCGCCTGGGCCGGGTTGCGGTGCGCCCATCCCTCGCGGCAGGCGTGCCGGAAGTATCCCCTGACGGCGGCCAGCCGGCGGGCGACCGACCTCCGGGCGAGGCCTTCCCGGCGGCCGTAACCCAGAAACGCTCGCACGGTCGCCGTATCAACGACGTCCAGGTCGACCCGGGTCGTCCCCAGGTGCTCCGCGCAGAACCGGAGCCACGCATCGAGGTCGCGGCGGTAGGCCGCCACCGTGTTCGGGCGGTAGCGACGGACCGTGCTCAGGTAACGCAGGTAGTCCTCGACCCGCGGCTCCTGGGGACGGGCGGCACTCAAGCGACCCCCGCCAGCGCCGGGTGGCCCTGCCGGGCCCACTCCTCCAGCGCTTCGAGCGCGTGAGTGGTCTGAATTCGCCGGCGCACCCGCTTGTCCCGGATGCGCGGCTCCGGCGAGGGCAAAAGGCCGAAGTTGGCATTCATGGGCTGGAAGCCCCTCGGGTCCGCCGAGGAGAGATACCGATAGAGGGCACCGATCATCGTGTCGCTCGGGGGCAGCACCGGCTCGTCGCCGCGGAGCGCGCGCACCGCGTTCCAGCCGGCCAGGAGCCCGCTCATGATCGACTCGACGTAGCCCTCGACCCCGGTCAGCTGGCCGGCGAAAAAGAGCCTGGGCCAGCCCTCCCGCGGGCGCCCGAAGCGATCCAGCGCGACCGGATGCTGCAGGAACGTGTTGCGGTGGACCTGGCCGTGGCGCAGGAACTCGGCCTGCACCAGGGCGGGCACGAGGCCGAAGACCCGCTTCTGGTCGCCGTACCGCAGCCGGGTCTGGCAGCCGACCAGGTTGAACATCGTCCCGTCAGCGTTCTCGCGGCGGAGCTGGAGGACGGCGTGGGGCGTGCGCCCCGTGCGCGGATCCACCAGGCCGACGGGCTTCATCGGACCGAACCGGAGCGTGTCGCGGCCGCGGCGCGCCATCTCTTCGATCGGGAGACAGCCCTCGAAGAACATCGCCCGCTCGAAGTCCTTGAGGGGATAGAGCTCGGCTTCCAGCAGCGCATCCACGAACCGCTCGTAGGTATCCCGGTCCAGCGGGCAGTTCAGGTAATCGGCGCCCCCCTTCCCGTAGCGGGACGCCGCCCACCACTCGCCCTCGACTAGCGAGTCGTGGGCGACGATCGGGCTGATGGCGTCGTAGAAGGCGAGGCTCTCGGCCCCCAGGATCTCCTCGATCCGGCGCGTCAGCCCGTCCGACGTGAGGGGCCCCGTGGCGATCACCGTGACCTCGTCGGGATCGAGCGCGGTCCGCTCCTCGCGGACCACCTCGATCAGAGGCTCCGCCTCGACCGCCGCCGTCACCCCTTCGGCAAAGCGCTCGCGGTCTACGCCCAGGGCCGCGCCGGCCGGTATCCGGCTCTCGTACGCGATCTCGAGGAGCGCGCTCGACAGCCGCTCCAGCTCCGCCTTGAGGAGCCCGTGCGCGTTCTCCACGTCGGTCGTCTTGAAGGAGTTCGAGCACACGAGCTCGCCCAGGCGGTCGGTCCGGTGGGCGGGGGTCGCGCTCGCGGGACGCATCTCGTGGAGGGTCACCGGAACTCCCAGCCGCGCGCACTGGAGGGCGGCCTCGCTTCCCGCCAGCCCGCCGCCGATGATCGCGATCCGGGTCACGATTCCTGCGACTTCGTCTTGGAGGACTTCTTCTTCGACTTCTTTCTCGAGGCCTTCTTCGTCTTGCCGGATTTCCTCGAGGATCCGTGCCGGCGGCCCGGCCCGCGGGCGGCCCGCTCGGCGAGCAGCTGGACGGCGAGATCGTGGGTCACCTCCTCGACCGTCATGTCTTTCGGCAGCGAGGCGTTCGTCTCCCCGTCGGTCACGTAGGGTCCGTACCGGCCGTCGTAGAGCTCGATCGGGTTCCCCGTCGCGGGTGAGGGATCGAAGGTCTGGAGCGGCTCACGGCGGGCGCCCCGCGGCCGCCCTCGCTTGGGCTGGGCGAGTAGCGCGAGCGCCTGCTCCAGGGTGACTTCCAGCGGCGACCGGTCGGCCGGCAGGGAGCGCGTCTCCTCCCCCTGCTTCACGTACGGCCCATAGCGCCCCGTGTGAGCCTCGACCGTCTCCCCCGTCTGCGGGTCCTCGCCCAGCTTCCTCGGCAGGGAGAGGAGCCCCAGCGCCGTCTCGAGGTCGACCGTGTCCGCGTCCATGCCCTGGAGGAGCGACGCGCGCTTCGGCTTTCCATCGTCGCTCCCTTCGCCGAGCTGGACGTACGGTCCGTAGCGGCCCGTCTTCACGAAGACCGGCTCTCCGGACTCCGGGTCGTGCCCGAGCGGCTGATCGGCAAGCTCCCCCTGGCGCAGCAGCTCGAGCGCCAGCTCGAGCGACAGCTCGTCCGGCGGGAGATCCGCGGGCAGCGAGGCGCGCCGGTCCTCCCCCTGCTGGAGATAGGGTCCGTAGCGCCCGACCCGGACCGCGACCGGCTCCCCGCCCTCGGGCGTGCCGATCGGGATCGTGCACACGTCACGGGCGTCGACCTCGTCGACCTTGGTCTCGAGCAGCTCCTTGAGCCCGGTGTCCCCGTTCCCGAAGTAGAACCGGCGCAGGTACTCGACGTGCCCCATCTCGCCCCGGCTGATGGCGTCCAGCTCGTCCTCCATCCCGGCCGTGAACTCGTAGTCGACGAGCTCCGACAGATGGCGCTCGAGGAGCCGCGTCACCGAGATCGCCACCCAGGTCGGGACGAGCGCGTTCCCCTTCCTGAACACGTACTCGCGCTCCTGGATGGTCTCCAGGATCGAGGCGTATGTGCTCGGCCGGCCGATCCCGCGCTGCTCGAGCGCGCGCACCAGCGAGGCCTCGGTGTAGCGCGCGGGCGGCTGGGTCGTGTGGCCCTTGACCTCCAGCCCCAGGCACTCGAGGCGCTGGCCCTCCTGGACCGGCGGGAGGAGCGTCTCCCGGTCGGCGAGTTCGGCGTCGGGATCGTCGCTCCCCTCGACGTAGGCCCGCAGATAGCCCGGGAAATCGATCGTCCTCCCGCGAACCTCGAAGGCCGCGCCGCCGCCTTCGATCGTGATCGTCATGCGCCGGCCCCGCGCGTCGGCCATCTGGCTCGCCACGGTTCGCTTCCAGACCAGCTCGAAGAGCCGGTACTGGTCGTGATCGAGCTCTCCGCGGAGCGCCTCGGGGAGCTCGAACGGATGGCCCGCCGGGCGGATCGCCTCGTGGGCCTCCTGGGCGTTCTTGACCTTTGACTGGTAGGCCCGGGGCTCCTTCGGGAGATACCGCTCGCCGTACTCGGCCCGCACGAGATCGCGAGCCGCCTGGACCGCCACCCCCGCCAGGTGGGTGGAGTCCGTCCGCATGTAAGTGATGTGGCCGCTCTCGTAGAGGCTCTGGGCGACGCGCATCGTACGCCGTGCCGAGAAGCCGAGCTTGCGGTTGGCCTCCTGCTGGAGCGTGCTGGTGGTGAAGGGCGGGGCCGGGCGCGACGTGTACGGCTTCTCCTCGACCGCGGTCACCCGGAAGTCGGTCCCTCTCAGGCGCTCGGCCAGCTCGGCCGCGGAGCTCTCGTCGAGCAGGAGCAGCCCTTCGCCCTCGGGCCGCCCGGTAGCGGAGTCGAAGTCCTTGCCGGTCGGGACGCGCAGGCCGTCCGCCGAGACCAGCCCGGCCTCGAAGGCGCCGTCCTCGGTGGCGTCCTCGGAGGCGGCCCCCTCCCGTGGCGAGAACGTGCCCAGGAGATCGTGCCAGCTGGCGGCCACGAACTTCCGCCGCTCGCGCTCCCGCTGGACGACCAGCCGGACGGCCACGCTCTGAACCCGGCCCGCCGACAGCTTGGGCGCGATCTTCCGCCACAGGAGCGGCGACACCTCGTAGCCATAGAGGCGGTCCAGAATCCGGCGCGCCTCCTGCGCTCGCACCAGCCCCTCGTCGATCCCTCGGGGTGTCTCGAGCGCCCGGTCGATGGCGTCGCGCGTGATCTCGTGGAAGACGAGCCGCCTGACCGGCACGTCCGGCTTCAGGAGCTCGCACAGGTGCCAGCTGATCGCCTCGCCCTCGCGGTCCTCGTCGGTGGCCAGCCAGAGCGTCTTGGCGCCCTTCAGCAGACCCTTGAGCTTGGTGATCTGCTTGGACTTCCCGGCCACGGTGACGTAGATCGGCTCGAACCCTTGGTCGACGTTGACCCCCAGACGCGCCCACGGCTCGTCCTTGAAGCGCGCCGGCACCTCCTTGGCCCCGCGCGGGAGGTCGCGCACGTGGCCGATCGACGCCTCGACCACGAACTCGGGTCCCAGGAAGCGCTCGATCGTGCGCGCCTTGGCCGGCGACTCCACGATCACCAGGTTGGGCGCGGCCTTGCGGCGGGTGCATTTACGCGGTTTGGCGGTCATGCGCAGTAATATACGCGGTGGGGCAGGCGGTTCACGGCGGGGCAGTCAAACTGACCCACTACCCGGAGCGTCGGCAGAAAGCGCCACGGAACGTCGACATTCGGTTCAAGGCCGCGGTGTCAGACCCTCCAAGCGTGCCGCCTCTTTCAGCCGTTCGTCGAGGGAGAAGAACTCCCCCGACGCGGGGGTTCCCGAATAGATCAGGGCGGCGGAGAGCTGAAGCGAGTCTGCCGCGCGCAGGACGTGGCGCAGCAGGAGCATTCCGGAGAGACGTCTGATCTCTTCCGATGGCAGGATCTCGTCGCTGCGTTCCCAGAATTCCCCGAGGCGCTGCCTCGCCTCGCCCTCCTCGTCGGATCCGATCACCCCTTCGCGCCGCAACCGGGCAAACGCCGACCAGCACTCGACGACCGACCCCCACCAGAGGGCCACCGGCGAACGCCCCCGTATGGAGCGCTCGAGCTCGGTCGAGGTGGGCTGCAGGATGAAGAGGGGGACGAGGGCGGACGCGTCCCAGAAGATCACCGGCCCTGTTCTCTCTCCTCGAGCAGGGCTTTGAGCGACAGACCTTCGGGATCCCGGGGCCGCGGCCGCTCCCAGAAATCCTCCGGCAAAGCTCCCTCGGCCGCTCGAACGAGTCCGGCTTCGATCAGACTCTGCATATGGGCGTCGCGCCGGTCGGCCGGCTCGAGCGGGGCGAGCCGTGCCACCGGCGTGCCGCGATCGGTGACGATGACCTCCTCGCCGTTGCGGACGGCGCGGAGATACTCGCTGAGCCGTGCTTTGAGGGTGGAGATCGATGCGCGCTTCATGTGACTAGACTAGTCATGAAGAGATGGTCCGTCAAGATCAGACAATCTCAGAGGGGCCCGGACGTGTTTCTCGGCGGAACACCCGTGGAGGCGGCGCGGGCGCAGGTCAGAAGCGCGGTTACTCCGCTTCGGGCTGGTGCACCACGCCGGTGACCACGAACTCGACCGCGTCCGTGCCGGCCGCGATCGCCACGACCGCGTTCCGGCCCTCGGTGGCCCCGAGGAGCTGGTTCTGGGCCAGCCCGAACGCGTCGGTCACCGTGGTCGCGGCGAGCAGCGTTCCCCCGCCATCCGAGACCACCCACTGGACCGCCACGCCGGCCGCCGGCTGGTCGAAGGCGTCCAGCGCCTGGACCACGAACGGATTGGGATCCCGGCCCCGGAAGTCGGGGCTGCCGGGGGCGTTCAGGGTGTCGATGACGGCTGTCTGGTCCTCGCCCGCGATCGCCACCAGCCGGGCCGCGGGGGCGGCCGTGGCGGTGGCGGTGAACGTCACCTCGAAGGCGGCCGGGTTCGCGCCCGCGCCGGACAGCGTGCGGGCGGCGACCGAGTAGGCGCCGACCCGGGTTCCCAGGCGCAGGAAGGCGCGGGCGTGCCCGGCGGCGTCGGTCACGACCTGGATCTGGCCTGTCGTCGTGCCGTCGCGCGCCGGGGCGACGCCCGCGGATGGCCCGGCCGCCTGCTCGAGCGTGAACGTGACCGGATGCTCGGCTACCGGCAGCCCGTCCGGGTTGAGGACCCGCACCTCGAGCGGATCGGCCAGGAAGGCGCCCGCCGGCCCGCTCTGTTCGTCGCCGACGGTCTTCTCGAGCTGGGCGGCCTCGAACGGGTCGCTGAGCACCTGGATCTGGAACTGGAGCTCCAGGATACCGTCGGCGGTTTTGGTCTGCGCCTCGACGATCGCGAGCCCCGCCGAGAGCGGCCGGAACTCGACCTGCGTGAACCCCTGGTCGTCGGTGAGCGTGCTGTCGGACCCGAAGACGCCGGCGCCGGCGAGGACCACGTAGTGGACGACGGCGGCCCGGACCGGGCGCGACCGGCGGTCCACCACCCTGAGCCGCAGGAAGGCGCCCGTCGGGGCGCCGAGCTGGGCGACCAGGCTCTGGCCCGAGACCGCCACCAGCCGGTCCGGCCGGCCGCCCCCCGGCGCGTCGTCGACCAGCGCGTCGTCACAGCCGGCCACACCGAGCCAGGCCACGAGCCCGATGGCGAGGAGCCGGGCGCCCGGCCGGGCGGTCACCGGGAAAGCGTCCATCCGCAGCCGGGGTCCCGCCCGGCAGCCGCTCGAGAGCCCGCTCATCCGCTCGTCCCCCGCAGCCCAGGAGCCATTCTATAGGTCTGGAACAGGCCCTCCGAGCAGAGCGGCAGATAGATCTCGAGGGCCGCCGTCTCCACCGCCGTGTAGACCGGCACGCCGCGGAAGTTCCCGACCGCCACCAGGCCTCGGAAATCCATCCGCTGCGGCGATCCGTAGCGGAGCCAGCGCTCGCCGTTGTGGACGATGGCCTGGTCGCCCCGGTACCAGGACTGGTCCTCGAGGCAGACGGCCGAGACGGTCTCCGGCTCGGGGTCGTCCACCGGCATCACGTAGGGCGTCACGAAGATCAGCAGGTCGCGCTTTTCCTCCCGTTTCCGCTCGCTCCGGAACAGGGCGCCCAGGAGCGGGATGTCCTTGAGCACGGGAATGCCACGCCGGACGGTCGACACGTCCTCGACGGTGAGCCCGCCGATGACCGCGGTCTCGCCGTCGTCCACGAGGATCTGCGAGGTCGCGCGCTGCGTGTTGAACGTCACGCCGATCGCCGGGTCGGAGATCGCCACGCCCGAGCGCTCGGCATGGAGGTCCATGAGCACCTTGCCGTTGGCCGTGATGTGCGGGGTGACGCGCAGGATGATGCCGGTCTCGATCAGCTCCACGCTGGCCCGGGCCTCGGGCGTGTCGGCGCCTACGTCGAGGACGCGGATGGGCGTTCGCTCCCCCACGAAGACCTCGGCCGGGAGGTTGTTGAGCACCGTCGTCTGGGGCTCGGCCTGGATGTCCGCCAGCTCGCGCTGCTCGAGCGCCTGCAGGAGGCCGCCGACGTTCAGGCCCGAAGCCAGGGTTCCGAGCGACAGGTCGAGGAAGGGATCCGCCAGCGTGCCCTCGGTGTTGGCGAGCACGTGGGTGTCCACCGTCGGATCGCGCAGGTTCTCGACCCGCCACTTCACGCCCAGATCCCGCAGGTCGACCTTGTTCACGAACACGATCTTGGCCTTGATCGTCACCTGCGGGGTCTGGACGTCGAGCTCGCGGACGATGTCGGTGATCCGCTGGACGCGGGCCGGGATGTCGGTGATGACGAGCGAGTTGGTCTTGGCGTCGGCGCTGACGCTGCCGCGCTCGGACTTGAGCGGCGCCAGAACCGGGACCACGTCCGCGGCGGCGATGTAGTTGAGCTGGAGCACGATCGTGCCGAGATCCACGAGCTGCTCGGTCTCGCGCAGGTTCTGGACGGTGTCCACGCGGATGATGCCGTTCTGGTGGCGCACCTCGAGGCCGTTGGCGTGCATGACGGCCACCAGCGCCTCGTCCCAGGGGCGGTCGCGGATGTCGGCGGTGATCCGGATGCCGCGCGCTCCGGCGCCGGCGACGATCGAACGGCCGCTGATCTCGCCGAAAGCGCGGATCACGGTCTCGATGTCGGCGCCCTGGAAGGAGAGCGAGATCGGGTCGCCGTCGACGCCGTCCAGGCCGGGCTCCGGCCCACGGAGCGAGGTCGCGTAGGACGCCGGAGACGTGGAAACCCTCGTCACGCTGCCACCCGGCGCCTCCCGGGCGTCGCCATCCGCGACGAAGGCGTTGAAGGCCGCGCCGGGGTTGTCGAAGGTGATGTGGACCTGCGAACCCTGTTGATAGACCGCGTAGGCGGTGACCCCAGTCAGCGCGATGTCGAGCCGGACGCGGTCCGGCGACGGCGCGCTGGCGACCACGTAGCGCACGCCGCCGCGCCGGATCCCGTCGTACTCCTGGAGCGGCAGCCCGGGGCTGACCCCCAGGAGCTCGATCGTGAGCCGGGGCGGCAGCGGCTGGAAGTCGTCGCGATAGCGGACGGCGCCCGATGTCTCGATGACGATCCGGGTGACGTCCCCCTCGCTGACCACCCGGAAACCGCGCACGACCTCGGTCGCGCGGCCGGCCTGCGAAATCGGGTTGCCCCCGAGCGGCTCCGCGCCGGCGCAGAGGAGCGCCGCCACGATCACCGGAAGGCCGAGCCGGCCGGTCACGGATCCTCCTCGGCCTGCGGCTGGGCCGGCTTTTGATCCGTGGACGGGGACCCCGCCGGCGCCGAATCCGGATGCGGCTTCGGCGCTGCCTCGGCCGCCCCGCGATCCGGCACCAGGCGCAGGGTGTCACGCCGGAGGATGCCGTAGTCATCGACCTCGAAGACGGCCTGGTCGGGCAGGATCTCGAGGAGCCGCGCGTTGCCCAGCGACTCCCCGACCCGCACGAAGTGGCCGCGGCGGGCGTGATCCTCGAGCACGACCAGGCTGTTGCCGGGCGCGCCCATGAAGATCCCGGTCAGCTCGAGCTGCTCGAGGCGCGGCGCGCCGTCCGCCTCGGAGGCGTAGGTCCCGGTGAGCGGCAGGAACGGGTCCCGCCGGCCGTCCGAGACGTACGCCGCCGGGGTGACGGGCGAGGCCGCGGCCTCCAGCTCCACCGGCTCGATCTCCTGCTGGGCGCGGGCCTCGGCCGGGGCCATGAGGATCATGATCGAGAGGAGGGCCGGCCTAACCTTCATCGGGCCCTCTCGCGCCACGGACCGCATGGACTCCGCCCGGCGGTTCCGGGAGCGCCGCGTTGCGAACGGGCTCGATGCGGACCTCCCGCGACGCGCGGACGTACGCCGAGAGCACCAGCGTTCCCAGGACCTGATGCTCGAGCTCCCCGCGATCGGGGCTGTCGTCGACGATGCCAGCCAGGCTGACGACCTCCGGTCGGACGATCTGAGGCAGGTTGATCACGCCGGCCATGAACCGGCCGATGTCGTGGTACGAGCCCTGGACCTGGACCTCGTAGGGGACCTCCTCCAGGACCTTTCCCACGATGTTCTCCCGCGGGGCGAAGCTCACGATCTCGACGTCCGCGGACAGCGCCGCACTGGAGACCCCGGACAGCAGGCTCATGGCCTCGGAGCGGTCGGGGAGCAGGGTCTCGTAGGCCGCCAGCGCCACCTCATATACGCTCTCGCGCCGCTCGAGCTCGGCGATGCGGGCGGGCTGGGTCAGCGCCTGCGCCTGACGGTTGGTCCGATCGAGCCGCGCGAGACGCGTCTCCGTCGCGATTCGATCCTCGTTGAGGGGCGACCAGACGTAGCGATGGAACAGCACCGCGCCGCCCACGAGCAACAGGGCGAACAGCGCCATCCGCTGACGGTCGGGGGAATCGAGACCGAACATCACTCCACGGCGAGCCCGAGCTCGTCGAGAAAGATGGGGCCCAGGTCGTAGAGCCGTCCGGAGCCGATCGTGAAGCCGCTCTCGATGAACGGCACGATCCGCCCCTGATGGATGAACGTGATCGCCACGTCCGCGAAGATGAGCGCTGGGGGCAGGTCGAGCGGGTTTTCCGGCCCCTGGCCCTGCGAGCCCTCGTCGCCGCCGCCACCGCCCTCGCCGTTCTGACCGGAATCCTCGAACCCCGGGAAGACGCGCGCGATCGCGATGCCGTCGTCGCCGGAGATAGCCAGGATGTCGGGTCCGTTGTAGGGCCGGCCCTGGGTCTGGTCCTGCCGGTCGCCCGGCGACTCCACGACCATGCGCACGCCCGCCACCGGCACGCGATTCGTCTGCGAAACGAAGAACTGCGCCATGACCACCGCCTCGTTGGCGGAGTTCTGCACCTCATCGGGCTCGCACGTGGTCACGAGGGCGACCGCGAGGACCGGCCCCAGCCATCGCAGGCGAGCGTTCGAGCGCGTCATCTCTCCCCTCCTTCTAGCGGTCCCTCCACCGGATCGATCTCGGCATCCCCGGCCGTCGAGTCCGGCGCCACGTCCGGGATCCGCCGCCCCTGCTCCACCGCCACCAGCCTGAACTGCTGGACATCCAGGGAGTCACGCAGGCTACGGCTGACCTCGACCAGGGCGACGTCCCGAAGCTCCGGAGACGCTTCGAGGCCACGCATGAAATCGGTGATGGCGGCGTTCGCGAACGACGCCCCCGCGATCTCGATCCGCTCTCCCCCCGGCTCCTCGCGATCGACCCGCTCGAGCCATACATACGCCGGCAGCGTCCGCGACAGGGTCTCCATGAGGCGCGGCCAGTAGAGCCGCCCGTCCATCACGCTCTCCAGGAGCTCGATTCGTTCCGCCATGCGTGTCTGGGCGTGCTGGATGCGCTCGACCTTTTCCACCGCTCCGTGCAGGCGCGCGCTGTCGGCCTGGGCCTCGACGACCGCGGCCTGCGCCTCGGACAGGCTCCGGCGCTCGACCGCGAAGACGGCCGCCGAGCCGATCAGGAGGATCAGCGCGAGAGCGCCGAGGATCAGCTCGCCGCCGGGGCGCCCGAGGGGCAGGGCGACGCGCGGCATCCGCGCCTCGCGCTGCCGGGCCTGCGGGATCAGGTTCACGCGCGCCACGGCTTCAGCCTCTCTCTCTCAGTCCCAGGCCGATCGGGATGGCCAGCGATGCCCGCGCCCCGGCGTCGAGCAGGCTCGCGCGGATCGCCGGGTCGACCTCCAGCCCGGTGAGGGGATCGAGGATCGTCATCGGAATCCCGAGCCGATCGGCCAGTGTGTCCCGGAGGCCGGGAAGGCCGGCCCCGCTGCCGGAGAGCACGACCTCGTCGAGCTCCCGGGCCTCGCCCTCGCTGGTGGAGAGATACGCGCGGGCACGTTCGATCGGAGTCACCAGCCCGTCCACGGCCGTTGTCAGAGCGTGCCGGGCCAGCGGATCGGGCCCGGCCGGGTCGTGGAGCCGCTGGCGGGCCTCCTCCAGCGTGACGCCCAGCGTCTCGACCAGGAGCTCCTCGAACCGACGCTCCCCGGTCGCGATGTCGCGGGTCAGCAGCGGGCGCCCGTCACGAATCAGGCTCACGCTGGTGATCTCGTAACCCACATTGACGAGGCAGAAGGTGCCGTAGCGCGCGCGCTCGTGGCCGTGCTCGAAGGTGGTCTGAACGGCGAAGGCGTCGATGTCGATGACCGCGGGCTCGAAGCCGCCCTCCTCGAGCAGTCGCATGCGGCTCTCCACGAGGTCCTTCTTGGCGGCGACGATGACGACCTCCATCTGCCGATCGTTCCCCTCGGGGTCGAGGATCTCGAAGTCGAGGCTCACGCTGTCGATGTCGAAGGGCACGTGCTGCTCCGCCTCCCAGCGCATGATCTGGCGCGCCTCGGCTTCCCGCATGCGGTCCATCCGGACGCGCTTGACGATGACATCCCGACCGGATACTGAGGTGGCGGCCGGCCGTCGCCGGATACCGGAGCGCTCCCGGACCCTCCGCAGGGCCTCGGCCAACCCGTGGAAGTCCATGATCTCCCCGGCCACGACGGCCTCGGGCTCGACGGGCTCGCGCTCGTACGCCACGAGACGCGGCCTCGAGCCTTTCCTCTCGATGGCCACGAGGCGGATGTGCCGCGACCCGAGGTCGACGGCTATCGAGGTGCTGGATCGTCGAAGAATCGTCGTCTCCTCTCACGACGCGCAGCCGGGCCTTTCGCGGGCCCGACGCGCACGGGTACGTCGCGGAGGGGCAGTTTTTCTGCCTCTCTCTGGCGGATGGGGCAGGCTGTCAGCCCTTACGGTGCAAATTCGAGGCCAGAGGCCCAGGCGAGGCGTCGGGGAAGCAGGACGGACCGGGACGCGAGCTGGATGGCGGCGCAGGAGTACTGGATGTGAGCCTTTCCCGTCACCGAGCTTTCGTGCGTCCGGCTGAGCGTGACGACCGACCCGTAGATCGTGGCGGCCCCCGTGAACTTCTCGATCCGGTCGGCGATGATGACGCCGCTGAAGGTGCCGCCGGTCTTGTTTCCCAGGCTCGCCGGCCCATAGCGGGGATCCGCGGAGCGAAGCGGGTCGTAGAGAGGATCGTCGGGATCGTGCTCCCGCGGATCGAAGAGCGGGTTGTGGACGATCAGGATCCCCGAGCCGTCGAGGTCGGGGCCCGAACCCCCGCCGGTTCCGAAATCATCCGTCAGGTAGACGATCCCCGCCAGGGGATCGACCGGGTTCGTGGCGAACGCGGACGGCGAGACCTGGTACGGGTCAAGCCATCCGGCCGGCAGCCCGAGGACGTCCTCCGGCGATACGGGCCCGGCATCCGGGTCTTCGACAACGTAGGGCGGGTCGTTCCGGGCATACGTCGGATTGCCCTCCAGATCGGCCGCTCCCCCCGGGTCGATGGACTCGCTGTCCTCGGCCACGAAGGCGGCCTTGTTTTCCTGGCACGCACCGGTGGTGGCATCGTCGTGGGGATCGACCGGCTGACCGTCCTCGTCCACATTCACGCCCGAGACCGTCACATTGCCCTTGAGACTGAACGCGCCGCTGGCGGAGATCGCCGCGTCCGTACGGATCTCGAGACCCCCCACCGTCAGCCGGAGCGTCTGGGCCGCCCGGTAGGCCCCTCTCTCGGCCCGCGAGACCAGCACCCGGACCGGCTGCCCCTCGCCGTCCCCGTTGGTTCCGAGAGCGGCGCTCCAGTACACCGGAACCCGACCGTCCCCGAAATCGAAGCTGTCGGGGTCGATCGTGACGGTGTAGTCGAAGCCGTCGATCTCACCCTCCACCGGCCAGCCGGTGGCATCGCCCTCGGCGCCGAAATGGGCTACCGCGTGCTCGATCCCCGCCCCCGCGGCGTCGGACGCACGGTGTCCCAGGCCGGTCAGCCCGGCGACCCGGACCTCGGTCGAGGTGAGGAGCGCCGAGGCTCCGCCGATCAGGCCCAGGGCGATCAGGATCACGAGAACCGCGGGAAGGACGAAGCCCGATCGGCCTCGAAGCGCAGCCGCGGCGCTCATCGCCAGGCCCGGTTGCGGAGCGTCACGCGCGTCTCCAGGACCGCTGCGGCGGCCCCCCGCGGGGTGTCGTAGGCGAGCCGGACACCGATCTGCTCGATCTCCGCCGCCGAGCCGGCCGGCGTCTCCGCCCCGTCCGAGAAGTAGGTGAAGGCAAGCTCGACCACGTGCTCGGCGACCGGCACCTCGACCGGCCCTTCCCGGCGAAGGAGCGTTCCCTCCTCCAGCCGGTAGCCCAGGCTCTCGCCCTCGTCGTCCGTTTCGCCATCCGCGTCCAGATCGGCGGTCCAGGCGAACGCCTCCGCGGTCCAGGCCGTCACCCCCGCCTCGGCGGTCCCGCGCGGGTCGTAACCGGCGTTCCGCATCTCCCGCGTCATGAGGTCGAAGCCGGCGCGCGCGTTCTGCGTGCGCCGGATTCCCTCGCCCTGCCGCACGAAGGTCTGGTGCTGGACCACGAAGAGCCGGACCGCGGCCATCCCCAGGAAACCTGTTAGCACCATCGCCAGGAGGAGCTCAACCAGGGTGAAGCCCCGACTTCGGGCGACCGCTCGAGCCCCCCGGGCCAGGCCCGGCGCGCTCACTCGGCGCTCCTCAGGGTCGCGGCGTGGATCACGAACTCTCGATCGCGCTCGCGCCAGGAAGCCTCCAGCTCGATCGTCTTTACGCGCGGGATCGGCTCGTCCTCGGTTACCGACCAGCTGCGCTCGAAGGTCAACCCTCCGAGATCGCGCCGGTCGGAGCCGTCCGCGATCTCCTCGTACGGAAGGGCCAGCAGCTCTTCGACCTTGGCCTGGAGGAGCTGGTCCGCCTGGCCGCGGCGGTTCGCTCCGCCCTGCGCCTCTAACGACACGAGGATGAAGGCGGCCACGGCGAGGCCGCCGATCAGGAAGATGACCAGCGCCACCATCACCTCGATCAGGGTGGATCCCGTTTCCCCGACCGGGAACGGGCGCGCTGGGCGACCCTCGCTCACGACGAAGGCCCGCTCCACCGGACCAGCCCGCCGGCGAGGATGCGGATCTCGTGGCGACGGGGTGGCTCGCCGACCTGGACGGTGGCCGGCGCCTCCACCCGCCCGTCGGGTTCGAACACGACGCCCCCGCCGCTCCCCCCGATCACCCGGAGCGGGTCGGGGGGCGCCAGCGAGGTCAGGTAGGTGGTCCAGCCCGTCGCGTCGTCCCGGAACTGGAGCTGATAGCGCCCGTCGGCGAGCAGCACGAACCGATGCGGCCGCTGCTCGGCGACGGCGCGCGCCCGGGTCTGGGCCAGCGCGGCGTGGACTTCGCGAGCCTGCCGCACGACCCGGTGCGAGCTCGTACCCCCGCTGAGGCTCGGCAGCGCGATCGTGATCAGCACACCCAGCAGGGTCAGGACGAGCAGCAGTTCGAGAAGGGTCAGGCCGTCCGAGCCGGACGGCCCGCGGATCGGGAAGCGGAAGGGCCGCGAGAGTCGTGGTTCCATGAGGCTCCGGAGTCGAAGGGCCGGCGGGGACCGGGTACGACCTTCCGGAGTGCAAGCTTCATTCCGCGGTTTGGAATAAGCGAATAGCTTTGATAATTATTGACCTATGTGTGGGGTCCCAACGCCCGGGGCACCCGCGAAGCGGGTCGCGGCGGCGTTCAACGCCCGAGCTCCCGCCAAGCCACGACGCGCACCTCCTCTCCGGTGACCACCCAGGCTTCCACCTGGCGGCGGATGCCGCGGCTGTCGCCGGTGGAGACAATCCGTGCGCGGCCCCCGGCAGGCGCCCAGGACGTCCCATAGGAACCGCTCGAGAGCGTCCCCGACAGGCTGTCGGACCGGCCCGCGGCAAGCGGGTCGGCGGCCATCACGGCCAGCGCCTCCGCCAGCCCGGCCTCGGCCAGCCCCAGGGCGGCGGCATGGTCACGGTGGGCGCGTGCGAGGGCCAGGTCGGTGATCGAGGTCACGACGGCCGCGGCCGACAGCGCGGCCAGCGCGACGAGTGCCCACAGGACGACGGCGAGCGCGGTCCCGGGCTCGCCCGCTGGCCCCCTCGTGCGGATCACGGTCCGGGGCCTCGGCCTTCGGACCGGACTCGCCGGGCGGCGACCCAGGAGATGGCGAAACCGGGACCCCCCGAACGGAGGAATGCCCGCACCTCGACGCTCGCGATGCGCTCTTTCTCGGGGCGCGGCCCCAGATCCGCGCCGCTCGTGTCGCGATAGACGAAGCGTGCCGAGTCGGGCCAGGCCAGTGGCAACCGCGGACCCCCGTTGACTCCCCGCCTCCACTCGCCGGGGCGGAGCGCGTGCGCCAGCCGCTCGTTGGGATTCGACGCGGTGGGCAGGAGCCCGCCGTCTCCGTTCCAGTCGGCGCTGAACTCGAGCGTCTCGGCGGTGGCACGGGTGATCCCAGCACCGGACGCGCCCACCGGGTCGTGTCCGACCCCCCGCCACTCGGCGCGCCACATCTCCGACGCGGCGAGAAGCTCCTGGAGCGAGGCCTGGGCTTGGATCAGGTCGGCCACGACCCGGTTTCCGGAGGAGCAGAGGACGAGAGCCGCCAGGGACACGACCAGCCCCAGGGTCAGCGCGACCAGGACTTCGACCGTCGTGAATCCGCGGCAGGCGGACGCCTTCAACACCCGTTCGCCCCCTCCCGGAAGCGCCGCGTGGCCACCACGACGGCCTCGTCGCCGCGACCGGCCACCGCCTTCACTTGCGCCTCCTGGAGGCACGCCCCCACGTCTTCGAGCGTCCACTCCAGCCTTCCCCGGCGCGCGCCCCATGCGATCGCCGTCGACCCCCCGCCTTCACCGCGCCAGGTTTCGCCCCGCCAGCGCTCGATCCAGGCCTCCGCCGCGATCGCGGCGAGGGCCGTGGAGACCGACCGTTCCCGAGCGCGCAGGGCGTGCGCGATCGACCCGACGAGAGCCATCCCGCCGACCCCGAGGAGGAAGACGCTCACCATCACCTCCAGCAGCGTCGCGCCGCGCCCGGTCACGAGCGACCCGCTCACCGGAGCTCGATCGCGCCTGTCGGCAAGACCCGGATCCGGCGCTCGCGCGCGAGAGGATCGTCGCGGACAACGACCCAGGCGGTCGAATAGAGGTTGCTGGTCCCGCGGGCGCTGAAGAGGATCTCCTGGAGATAGGCGCTGGTCCCCAGAGCCAGCCCCGACCGCAGCTTTCGCCGGGTCACCGTCTCGCCGCTGGCGAGGCGGACATCCCAGGCGCCCCCGAGCGTGTCCAGTACGACCCGCACGGTGACGCGCTCCTGGATTGCTCTCTGCCGGGCTCGGGCCACGTCCGAAGCGAGGGTCCGAACCGCGGCATAGGCCGCCCACCGGCGCTCACCGCGGCTCAGGGAAGGTGCCATCAGGGCCACCAGGATGCCCAGGACGATCAGCGCCAGCAGCAGCTCCAGCAGGGTGAAGCCGCCGGACCGGCGGAGTGCGTGGGACACGTCGGGAATCTCGTGCGAGGGAAACGGGGCTGGCGGGAGGCTCGCGTGTCGATGCTCGCCTCAGCAAGGAGAGGGCCGGCGCTTCCGCGCGCGAGAGCCGGCGGGTACCGGCCGCCCCGGGCGGCCGATCGTGTCGGGCATTCGACACCCGCCCAGGAGCTGGCCCCGCTCCCGAAGGCGCGGGGCTGGAAGACCTCGGGGGCGCGTCGGGGTCGGCTCCATCGCCGCCGGGTCGCTACGCCGGATCCGGGCTTACGTTCCGCAGGTGCAGGCCGCGTCCCCGACCTTGCAGATCTCGCCCACGTCGGTGGCCACGCAATACGAGTTGCCGCTCGAGGAGTGACCAGCCGTCATGTCGTATCCCGTGGCGTCCGCCGAGTTGACCGTGAGCGTCACGCCCTGGGAAGCCTGCCACTCGAGAAGGGTCGCGTCGGTGGTGTAGGACTGGTTGTCGGCGAAGTACGCCTCCTGGGCGGTCATGGCGTTGCGCAGATCGCTCTTGGCGGCCGCGTCGAACGCCTTTTCCTTCGTCCCGGCGAAGCGCGGGATCGCGATCGCCGCCAGGATGCCGATGATCACGACGACGATCAGCAGCTCGATGAGGGTGAAACCTTCCGTCCGTCGGATTCTCATGGTTGGCAGATCTCCTTGTCTTCTTCGGTACAGTGTCAGCCGGTCCACGTCGAAGTACGGGTGCCCGCGATCGATGTTCCCTGAGGCAAGAGGGGTGCCATACGGCGCACAGGGTCGACCCACACTGCCCAAGCCATTTATCTGCAATGGATTAGGGTTCTGGGAAGAGGCCCGGCCAAGGCCCTTCCAGGCGAGGGAGCTGGAAACGCCACAGCGTCGCCGCCTCGCAGTTTGCGACGCGCTTCACGAGGCGATCTGAATGTTGTAGCGGTCGATCTTGCGGTACAGGGTCGATGGATCGATGCCCAGGATCTCGGCCGCCCGCGCCTTGTTTCCCTCGGTCTTGGCGAGCACCCACTGGATGTAGGCCTGCTCGATCGTCTCCATCGTCGGAGTGGTCGCCACTGTCTCGGCCACGAGCGGCTGGTCCGGCCGCTCGCGGATCTTCTCGGGCAGGTTCTCGAGGTCGATGGAGCGACCGGAGTCCGGGTTGTCGAGCCAGCCCATGAGGACCAGCAGCCGCTCGATCACGTTCTCCAGCTCGCGCACGTTGCCCGGCCAATCGTAGGCGCACAGCGCCTCCCAGGCACGCTTGGTGAAGATCTTGTCCTGCGACCGGTTGCCACCAGGCAGCGAGTCAGGAAACCCGGCCCGTGTCAGCACGTGATCCAGGAGCAGAGGGATGTCCTCCGGCCGGTCTCGGAGGGGCGGGATAACGATCGGAATGACGTTGAGCCTGTAGAATAGATCCTGACGGAAGCTCTCGCGCTCCACCTCCCGCTCCAGGTCTTTGTTGGTTGCCGCCAGGATGCGGACATCGACCGGCACGGTCTCGGTCGCCCCGACCGGGATGATCTCACGCTCCTGGAGGACGCGCAGGAGCTTGACCTGGATGGCCGGGCTCGTATCTCCGATCTCGTCGAGAAAGATCGTCCCGCCGGCGGCCACGGTGAACAGTCCTTCCTTGTCGCGGATCGCCCCCGTGAAAGCGCCCTTGACGTGTCCGAACAGCTCCGACTCCAGCAACGGTTCGGGAAGCGCCCCGCAATTGATCGGTACGAAGGGACCCTTGGCACGACCCGAGCCCAGGTGGATGTAGCGGGCGAAGAGCTCCTTCCCGGTGCCGCTCTCGCCCATCAGGAGCACCGTGCTCTCGGCGGTTGCGACCTGCTTCGAGACCTCGAGCAAGTGCCGGAAGGCCTCGCTCTCGCCGACCGGCACGACCTCGTCGGCCGACCGCAACCGGCGATGCGCCCGGGTCTCGCGCGAGAGCTTGACGTTCTTCTCCTCGAGCTCGTGCATCTCCAGGGCCTGGCGCGCGCCCAGGATCAGCTCCTGGTTCTTGTAGGGCTTCTTGATGTACCGGAAGGCGCCCTCGTTGCACGCCTGCATGGCGAAGTCCTCGTCCCCCTGGGCCGTGATGACGATCACCTTCGCCAGCGGATCCTGCGTGCGCGCCTGTTTGAGGATCCCGATTCCGTCCCGTCCCGGAAGCCGCAGATCGGTGATCACCAGGTCGATCGGCCCGTGCTCGTCCAGCCATCCGATGGCCTCGTCGCCCGCCTTCGCGGTCGAAACCTCGAAGCCGTTACGCTGGAAGAGGACGGAGAGGGCCTCGAGGACGCTGGGCTCGTCATCTACGAGGAGAACCCGGGGGGATCGCGTTTTCGCCACGGCATCGACTCCAGGAACGTCGGGGGAAACGGGAGCGATTCAAGATAGCGTCCTTGACCGTGGAGAGGCTATTCGGCGGATGACCCGGCCCGGGGGAGGGCGATCCGGAAGTTCGATCCGCGACCCGGCTCGCTGTCGACCCAGACCATCCCGCCGTGCAGCTCCACGATCCGGTGGACGATGGCCAGCCCCATTCCGAAGCCGCCCGTCCGGGTGGTAAAGAACGGGTCGAAGATGCGCTTCTTCGCTTCATCGTCGATCCCGACACCGTTGTCGCGGACCTCGAGGGCGGCGAACCGGCCGGCCCGCTCCAGCTCCGGCAACAAGCCTTCCAGCCCGACGTGGATCTCGATCTGGGGATCCCGTGATCCCTCCACGGCATGGCGCGCGTTGGACAGCAGGTTGACGCAGACCTGCTTGAGCAGATTGTGGTCCCCCTCGACCACGATCGGGGCCCGGTGGCGCATGAACGTAACGCGGACGTGGTCGGCCCGGGCGACCATCCGTTCGACCTCGATCGCATCCTCCAGCACCGTTCTGAGGTCCAGCCGCTTGCGGTCCCGGATGCGCATCGCCGAAAAGGCCTTGAAATCCTCGACCAGCGCCGCCAGCCGGTCGGACTCGCGAACGACCAGATCCATCAGGCGGCGAGACTGGGGCTCCGCGACCGGGACATCGCCTTCCATGAGCTCCACCGCGGAACGAATCGCGGCCAGGGGATTCTGGATCTCGTGGGCGAGCCCGGCAGCCAGCTCGTGCATGGCCTGGAGCCGGTCGGTCTGGCGAGCCAGCTCCTCGAATCGCTGCCGCTGGTCGAGATCGCTCATGATGGCTGCCGCCCCGCGCTTTCTTCCGCGCGGATCGTAGAGGACCGTCGTGGTTACGCCATAAGTGCGCAGGCGTCCGCCGATGTCGGTCACCGCCAGCTCCGAGTGCTCGACCTCCTGCTCTCGCCGGAGGGTCTGGAGAAGGAGGTTGTAGAGAATGCCGAGCGCGCGGTGATCACCTCCCGTGACGTCGCCCTCGGGCACAGCGGTGATGCCGAGCTGGGAGCGCGCCGTGACGTTCACGAAGTCGATGTTCTCGTCGGCATCGATCGAGAGGATCCCGCTCTCGATCGTGTCCAGGATGTCCTGGGCGTCGATCCGGGAGGCCGCCAGCTCCTGCTCGAGCTCGGTGAGCCGTTCCCGCTGGACGCGCAGACGGCGCCCCACCATACCGCCCACGACGCCGACCAGGATAAAGACGATCGAGGTGAGGGACAGGCTCCAGAGGATCGTCGTGGGTCGACCGGAGAGGTTGGGCAGCTCGATCAGACCCGGCGACTCTGCAAGGTTGGGAACGATCTGCAGGTAGGCGATCCCCAGATAGACGGCTACGCAAGCCAGGGCGGTCACGATCGCCCCCTGGAAGCCGAGCAGCGGCCCCGAGACCGCGATCAGAAGCAGGTAGATCAGGACGAACTCGCTGCCCAGCCCCCCGGTCAGGAGGACTGCCACCGTCGTCAGCACGAGATCGTGCAGGATCTGGACGGCGAGGAAACGCGGCCCGATGGCGTGGCGACGACTGTAGAGGACGGAAGCGATCGTCCAGGCCGTAGGAATCCCGACGATCAGCATCGCGAGCGGGAGCCACGTAAGCCCCTCGGCCTGGGTCCGCACGACCGTCGCCGCCACTGCGAGGGCGTTGGCTATGGCCAGCCGGGCGGCGTAGACCCCGGCCAGCAGCCGGCTCTCGTCGAGCGTCCCCTGGGCGCGTCGGAGTGGACCTGCCATCGACCCTAAACATGATCCCGTGAGCGGGGATGCGACAGCCCCCGCCCTACTGCGTCAGGGCCCGGATCTCCTCGAGGCCTTCCGGAGTCCAGCGCGGGGGCTCGGCGGCCTCTGCGATGGCGAGGGCAGTGTGGAACACGAGACGCGCCACGCGTGACGCCTTGTCCGGATCGATCTTCTCCACCTCGTCCGAGGGGCGGTGGTAGTCCTCGTGGGTCCCGGCGAAGAAGAACAGGGCGGGGATCTCCTGGCGGGCGAAGTTGAAATGGTCGCTGCGGAAGAAGAACCGCTGCTCTGGCCACGGATCGGCGATCACCGCGAGCCCAAGATCGTCTCTCCTGGCGGCCACCTCACGCACGAGAGGTCCCAGGGAGGAATACTCCTGGCCGATCACGACGATCGAGTCGGGCGCGTTCCGGCCGATCATGTCGACGTTGAGGTTGGCGACGATCGACGTGCCCGGCATCGGAGGGTGGTCGCTGAACCACCGCGAGCCGAGGAGCCCCTTCTCCTCTCCGCTGACCGCCAGGAAGACGAGCGACCGGGCGGGTGGCCCGGGGAGGGCCGCGAACGCCTCCGCCACCTCGACCAGCGCCGCCGTCCCCGAGGCGTCATCGTCGGCACCGTTGTAGATGGAGTCGCCGGAGGCGTCGGGCGTACCCATTCCCACGTGATCCATGTGCGCGCTGAAGACGACGTACGACTCACGGAGGACGGGGTCGTCGCCCGGGAGGATGGCGACCACGTTCGGCGGGCGGGCCGTCTGGACGGTGGTCGTCCCGCTCGCCGAGTCGGGGACCTGAACCGGGAGCGGATACCGCTGCAGGAAGGTCCCGTTGTCGCCTCCCGGCTCGAGCCCCAGCGCCCGGAACTCGTCCGCGAGATACTCGGCCGTCATCTCGAGGCCCGGACTCGGGGTGTCACGCCCGCCCATCTCGTCGCTGGCCAGGAACGCGATCCGGTCCAGCATGTCGCCCGCGGTGATCGTGGCGGCGGCCTGCTCGATCGAACTCTCCGGATCGGGCACGCCGCCGGGGCCGGACCGATCGCCGTAGAGGGTGCAGCCGGCGGCGAGAAGAAGCAACGAAGCAAACCAGCGGCTCACATGGCCTCTGAAGGCCCGTCGCTGTTTCACCGCCCGAGAAACGCCCGCGCGGACTCGACCTCGTCGCGTTCGGGCCCGTCGCCTCCCTGGCACAGCCGCCGCGACTCGTCATAGTACAGCCGGGCCTTCGTGAGGTCACCGCCGAGCTCGGCCGCGCGGGCCGCCCCGTGGAGGGAGCGGAACCGGTCGGGCCCCTTCTCGAGGCTGGTCTCGAACTCCAGCAGGGCGTCCTCCGGCCTGCCCTGTTCGATCAGCATCTCGCCCAGCAGCTCGCGCGCGGGCGCGAGGGGGCCCGGCGTGATGGCACTCTTTTCGGTTCCGTCCTCCATGTCGGCCGCGGACCGGAGAAGCTCCACCGCCACTTCTTCGCGACCCTCGGCCTGTGCCAGCCACGCACTGGCCACCCGGCGCTGGATCTCGACCTGACCGGCCCAGTAGTCGTCGTCCCTCCCTTCGAGGACCTCCCGCAACCGCTCGAGCTCCGCGATCTCCGCGGTGGCCGCGGCCGTATCTCCCGAGCGGGCGGCACCGAGCGCCCGCGCGAAGCGGGTGACCGCGTCGGCGGGGGGAAAAGCGGTCGGGCGCATGGACAGGGCGGCGGCCGCCTGCCACTTGCCGCGCTCGAGCGCGTAGCGGGCCGGCATCGCCGCCAGGGCGAAGAGCCCGGCTGGACCGGGCGCCCCCCCGCCCGCGGCACTGACGTCGAGACGCGCCGCCGCGTCGGGCAGCCCTTCGGCCAGCCGGCTCGCTGAACCGTCCCGGCAGGTCTGGAGGTAGGCGTACATCTGGTAGTCCATGGCGTGCAGCTCCTCAGCCACCGACCCTTCCTCCCGGGCCACCTTCGATGAGGCCGTGTTCGTGTCGATCGACTCCTGCCACAGCCCGGCCAGGGTGAAGGTGTGGGACGGCATGTGCAGAGCGTGCGGCGCGGCCGGGGCGATCCGCGCGTAGCTCCGCGCCGCGTCCAGCGCCCGTGGCGCCAGCGCCGGCACGTCGTAGCTGTGGATGATGTAGTGCGCGATCCCCGGGTGGCCGGGCTGGTCCGCGAAGAGATCCTCGAGCAGCGCGCCGGCCGCGAGCCGCCCGGCGTAGGTCTTGTCCGGCGGCACCTCAGAGGCGGCCGCCTGATCGATCGCCAGGGCGTAGAAGACCGCCGCCTCGGAGTCGTCGGGGTGCGCCCGATAGACCCCCTCCATGGCCCGCTCGTAGGCCACGATCCTGCTCCGCTGGCCGGTCGACGGGAAGTCGCGGTACAGCTCGCCGGCCGCGGCCACGTACGCGCGCTCGCGGTCAGTGGGCGGGGCGAGCGCCACGGCTTTCTGTACCGCCGCCGCTCCGCGCTCGAGCGCCGCGGTCGACCGGATCCCCCCGAACGGATTGCCCCACTCCGACATCGCGATCCCCCACCACGCCATGGCGCAGCCGGGATCCTTCGAGAGCACCCCCTGGAACCCGTCGATGGCGGCGCCAAACCAGAACGAGTGCAGGAGCGCCACTCCGCGATCGAAGTCCGGCTGCGCTGCGGCGTCGCACGAGGTCGCGAAGTGGACGGTCCCAATCTGCGAAGGATCGGGCCCCGTGTGCTCGTGCGGGTCCTGGGCCTTTCCAAGAGACGCCGTCGAGAGAATCGCGGCGAATGTCATGGTGAGAATCGGGACGGCTTTCATCCATGTACTCCGCTCGAGAATTCTAGGCAGCGGCCACTCCTCAGCTTATCAATCTTAGTGCGGCGACCGACCGGCCGCAGGCCCCGACAACGAACTCGTAGCCGGACGCGACCCGGGACTTCCGAGTAGATTCCGAGCACATGGACCTCGTCGTGTTGAACGGAACGCCGAGAGCAGGCGACTAGCAGATGACGCGGCTTATGACGATAGTCGAAGAGCCCAGAGGAGAGACGTACTCGCGGCTTCTCCAGTTCGCCCTGAAGAAGAACAGCCTGTTCTCGCTCGTCTGGCGCGAGGAATTCGACTTTGACACGTCAGCCATGTCCTTGGAGGAAACGCTCCGGTCGGACCTCCTGAGCAAGCGGCGAACTGGCGAGTGGCCGGGAACACGACTGTTCGGGAGTTTGGCAGTGCTGCGGCTATATCGAATGTCCGGGGTGACGTTGGCAACGTTGGGAGAGGCCGGAGGGCTCTATGAGTGGGAAGCTCCGGCACGGCCGGAGGATCTGGCATTCTACATGGATGAGAACACCCCTTGGCTTGGGTCGATCGCGCATGAACGCGACGCATTCGTGTATTCCGGTGCGGTGGACCTCCAAGAATTGTCCGTCGATGTCCCCGCCCTTCGGCTGGAATTCGTCAGCGATTCGTAGGCGGACGGACTACACGCCTCTCAGGTCCTTCGCGAACTAACGATAGGTTGCCATCAGCGGTCTTACTGCACGGTCTGGATGAGGTCGAAGATCGGTAGGTACATCGCGATCACCATCCCGCCCACGATCGTTCCCAGCACCACGATCATGACCGGCTCGATGATCGACGTCAGCGCTCCGACGGCGGCCTCGACCTCGTCCTCGTAGAAGTCGGAGATCTTGGCCAGCATGGCATCCAGCCCCCCGGTGTGCTCGCCGACGTGGATCATCTGGGTGACCATGGGCGGGAAGACCCCGCTCCGGCGAAGGGGATCGCTGATCGTGTCGCCGCCGGCGATCGAGACGCGGCTCGCGAGTATCGCGTCCTCTATGACCCGGTTGCCGGCGGTCCGGGCGGTGATCTCCAGCCCCTCGAGGATCGGGACCCCGCTCTCCACGAGCGAGCCCAGCGTGCGGCTGAACCTGGCGATGGCCGCCTTTCTCAGGACCGGCCCCAGAATCGGGATGCCGAGGAGCCGGCGGTCGATCGCGAGGCGCCCTTCCGGCGTCCCGTACCAGGTCCGGACCAGCCAGATCGCCAGGCCGATGCCGGCCGCCACCGCCCACCACCAGGCGAGCAGGAAGTTCGAGGCGGCGATCACGATCCGGGTCGGCAATGGGAGCGGGACGCCGGCGGCGACGAAGAACTGGGCAAAGGTCGGGATCACGAAGATCAGAAGGACCGCGACGGCGATGCCGGCGAACGCGAAGACGGTGACCGGATAGACCATCGCCCCGCGGACCTTGCGCTTCAGACGGGCCGCGTCCTCCAGGTAATCCGCCAGCCGACTCAGGATCGTGTCGAGCACGCCGCCGACCTCGCCCGCGGCGATCATGCTGACGTAGATCTCTCCGAAAAAGTCCCGCTGCCGCCGCATGGCGTCGGCCAGCGTGGCTCCCGCCTGCACCTCGCGGAGCACGGCGCGGATCTTCTCGGAAACGCGAGGCTTGCTCTGCTGCGAGGCCAGCGTGTCCAGCGACTGCACCAGCGGCAGCCCGGCGCCGATCATCGTCGCGAACTGGCGAGTGAAGATCACCAGATCCTTGGTTCCCGCTCCGCGCCTCAAGGAAATCTCGATCGTACGCGGCTTGGGTCGCACGCTGACCACGGCCAGCCGCCGGCGGTGGAGCTGACCCGCGGCCTCGGCCTCGGTTTCGGCCATGATCTCGCCGGACTGGCTGGTGCCGTCCGCCGCGCGCGCCCGGTAGACGAATGTCCGCACGCCTCAGCTCCCCCCGAACACGCCGGGGACGAACTGGATCATCCGGCGCAGATCTTCGGGATCCTCGCTCCGGCTCAGGACTTCGTCGCGGCTCACGGCTCCCCCGCGGTAGAGCGCAAGGAGGGAGTGGTTCATCGTCTGCATGCCGTGCTTCGAGCCGGCCTGCATGGCGGTGTTGATCTGGTGCGCCTTGTCGTCGCGGATGAGGGTCCGAATGGCCGGGGTCACGACCAGGATCTCGGCCGCCAGGGCGCGGCCGCCGCCGACGCGCGGAAGGAGCTGCTGGGTGACGATCCCTTCGAGCACGGCGGCGAGCTGTGTCCGGATCTGCGGCTGCTGCTCGGGCGGAAAGACGTCGATCATGCGGTCGATCGACTCGGCCGCCGAGTTGCTGTGAAGGGTCGCCAGCACCAGGTGCCCGGTCTCGGCGGTCGTTATCGCCGCGGCGATCGTCTCGTTGTCGCGCATCTCACCGATCAGCACGACATCCGGGTCCTGGCGCAAAGCGTGCTTGAGGGCGGTCGCGAACGAGCGCGTATCGGTCCCCACCTCGCGCTGGTTCACCATCGCCAGGCGGTGGTTGTGCACGAACTCGATCGGATCCTCGATGGTGAGGATGTGGACCTTGCGCTCGTGATTGATCCGATCGATCAGCGCCGCCAGGGTGGTCGACTTCCCCGAGCCCGTGGACCCCGTCACCAGGACCAGGCCGTTCTGCCGCTTGGCGAAATCGACCACGTGGGCGGGCAGCCCCAGGCTTTCGAAGCTCCGGATCTCGTAGGGGATCTGGCGGATCGCGACGCCCACCGCCCCGCGCTGGCGATAGACGCTGGCGCGGAAGCGGGCCAGTCCGGCGATCCCGAACGAGAAGTCCAGCTCGTTGGCGGCCTCGAACACCGCCTGCTGCCGCTCGTTGAGCAGCGAACCTGCGAGGGCCAGTGTCTGTTCGGGGCGCAGCGCGCGAGGGGTGATCCTGCTGTTCACGAGCTCGCCGTCGATCCTAAGCCGCGGCGGCAGGCCCACCGTGAGGTGGAGATCCGAGCCACCCGCTTCCACGAGCTCGCGCAGGAGGGCGGGCATGGAGCATCCGGACTGGACGTCCATCTCCAGGTCACCCCCCGCCTCCGGCCGGTGTGGAGCCGCGTCGCCCGGCGCCAGGGCGTCCGTCCGTCCCGCGTCAGGCGAGAGCGGTTTCACGCAGCACCTCGTCGAGCGTCGTGATCCCGGCCTTCACTTTTTCGAGGCCGTCCTCGCGCAGGGTGATCATGCCGTCCTCGAGCGCCTGGCGGCGGATGTCCTCGCTGGTGGCATGCTCGGTGATCAGCCGCCGCATCGGGCGGCTGATCGGCATGACCTCGAACAAGCCTATCCGGCCGCGGTAGCCGGTCTCGTCGCATTCCACGCAACCAGCCCCTTCGTGGAACGAAGCCCCGAAGTCCGCCTCAGGGAAGCCGGCGTCCTCGAGAACGGCCCGCGAGTAGCGCCGCACGCGCTTGCAGGACTCGCAGATCCGCCGCACCAGACGCTGGGCCACCACGCAGTTGAGGGCGCTCGCCGCCAGGAACGGCTGAACGCCCATGTCCACCAGCCGGCTGACCGTCGCCGGCGCGTCGTTCGTATGGACGGTGGAGAGGACGAGGTGTCCGGTCAGCGCGGCCTTGATGGCGATCGAGGCGGTCTCGGGATCGCGGATCTCGCCGACCATGATGATGTTCGGATCCTGGCGCAGGAACGCTCGCAACGCTTGAGCGAAGTCGAGGCCGATGTCCTCGCGCACCTGGACCTGGTTGATCCCCTTGAGGTTGTATTCGACCGGGTTTTCGACCGTCATGATGTTGACGCCCGGCTGGTTGAGCCGGGTCAGCGCCGAATAGAGGGTCGTCGTCTTTCCCGACCCCGTCGGTCCGGTCACCAGCATGATCCCGAACGGCGACTCCACGCTGCGGACCAGATCCTGGAGACTCGGCTCGGAGAGACCCAGCTCCTCCAGGTCGAGCGCCACCCGTCCGACGTCCAGGATCCGGAGCACGATCTTCTCACCGTACAGAGTCGGCAGCGTGGAGACCCGGAAATCGATGACCCGATCTCCCATCTTGAGCTTGATCCGGCCGTCTTGCGGGAAGCGCCGCTCGGCGATGTTGAGATCGGCGAGAATCTTGATCCGGGAGATCAGGGCGGCCTTCATCTTGAGCGGCGGGCTCAGCGTCTCGCGCAGCACGCCGTCGACCCGGTAACGGATCCGGAGCTCGTCCTCGTAGGGCTCGATGTGCACGTCCGAGGCACCGTGGTGCACGGCATCGGCCAGCAGCGAGTTGATGAACTTGACGACCGGCGCCGCCTCGACCTGGGCGGCAAGAGCAGTCGGATCCTCGTCCTCCTCATCCTCGATCACCTCCAGCTCGTACTCGCCCAGGTTGTCGAGCAGCTTCTGGTACGAGCTCTCGTCTTCGTCGTAGTGGGCCTCGATTGCCTCGGCGATCGAATACTCGTCCGCCAGCAGCGCCTCGATCTCGTAGCCGGTCAGGAACTTGAGGTCGTCGATGGCCATCCAGTCGACCGGATTGCACATGGCGAGGACGATCGTGTCCCCCTGGCGGCGGATCGGAAACACCTCGTAGCGGCGCGCGATCTCGCGGGGGATCACCTTGAGGACGGAGGGATCGGTCTCGGCCGTGGCCAGCTCGATCCCCTTTACGCCCAGCTGACGCTCCAGGACGTCGCGGATCGTCCGCGGATCGACGAACCCGAGCTCGATCAGGTTGTAGCCCAGCCGATGGCCGTTCGTGCGCTGGCGCGCCAGCGCCTTGGAGATCTGGTCGGCCGTGATGTGGCCATCCTGGAGGAGGATGGAAGTCATGGTGGGCCGACTCCGGATGGGGCCGCGGGTCGTCCCGGCCGGCCGGCCGGTCGGCGTCGCCGGTGTGGGTGCGGTGCGAATCATCGTCGGCCTTCCTGGTCGGTCTCTCGCCGTACGGGGTCGACCGGCTCTGCGGGGCGCGCCTCTTCGAGGCGCGTCGCGCTTTGCAAGACGCGCAGCTTCGCCGGTCCGACCCCGTCGACCTCGAGGACCTCCGGCCAGGCACGAAAACCACGCCGCCGTTGGCGATCTTCGACGATTGATCTAGCAAGTTCTGGACCGATTCCACGCAGCCCCTCCAGAAACGCCGCGTCCACCTCGTTGAGACCAGGCCGCCCGGGAGCCGCATCTCGTCCGTCGAGGCGCCCCGTGGCCGCGGTTCCGGGAGGCCATTTGAGCCAGGGGCGGAGCTTCTCGAGCGTCACCGGGCCGATCCCGCGCACCGCCTCCAGATCCTCCGGTCGCCGGAACGGGCCGCGGGTGGCACGATGCTCCAGGATGGCCGCCGCGGTCCGCGGCCCGATTCCCGGAAGCCGGACCCAGGCCGCGCGATCGGCGGTGTTGGGATCGATCGGGACAGGCTCGCCGGAGGCCCGGTCCTTTTCCCGTCGGGCTGCGAGACCGATGGCGTAGAGAGCAGGACGTGGATCGTCGCCGGGGAGGCGGCGTGCCAGCTCCTCCGGCGTCGGCAGGGGCGGATGGAGACGGCGCTCCGACCAGTCCACCAGTCGCTCGGGCAGGCCCATCCACCCGGCCACGACGCCGAACAGCCACGCCGCCGCCAGGCTCCCGAGGACCTGGCGCTCGGCGGGCGTCAGTCTCCCTTCCAGCCAGCCCCGTGTCATGGATCCGACGTTCCGTAGCCTCCGGGCCCAACCGGATCAAGAGTCGGGCCGGACCGTCGCTACTCCACTCCCGCCTGACGACGAATGACTTCGAGGACGACCTCGCCGACAACGTCCAGGGTGGCCGCCGACAGCTTGTCGGGCGTGTCCTCCAGCGTGTGCCAGAACGGGTACTCGAAGTCGATGATGTCGATGGTGCGGATTCCCGCCTCGTTCAGGATGAGGTGGTCGTCGGTGATCGGCCGGCCGACCCGCGCCTCGAAGATGTCGCCGTAGCCCAGGTCCGCGGCGGCCTCCCAGACCCGGCTCACGACCTCCGGGGCGAGCTGGACGCTGTTACGCTCCTGCGGGAACCGCGCGCCTTCCTCCCCCACGAGATCCAGCAGGATGCCGAACAGCGGCCGGTAGCTCGCACCCTCGGTTTCCGCGAAGGCCCTCGCCCCCAGCAACATGTCGGGGATGAACGTGCTGAAGGTGACCGGGTCGTGGCCCCAGTCCTCGCCGTCGGTCAGCAGGAGGTCAACGCCGATCGCGAAAGGAGCCTCCGCGAGGACATCCGCGAGGGCGAGGATCACGGCCGCGCTCGAGCCGCCGTCGTTGGCTCCCGGGATCGGGCGGTCGCGGTTCGCCGGATCGGCCTCATTCTCGGCCACCGGCCGCGAGTCCCAGTGGCCGGTGATCAGGATACGCTGCCCGGCTTGAGGATTGAACTCGGCCCACAGATTGGTCAGCTCCAGCGTGTCCCCGGCCTGCGTCACGTGCGTGAACGGGCGCTGCTCGACGACGTCCGCGCGCTCACGCAGGTAGTCGGTCATCCACGTGAGCGCCTGTGCGTGCGCCTCGGTCCCCGGGACCCGTGGTCCGAAAGCCACGAGCTGGCGGACCAGGCTGTCGGCCAGCTCCCCGCTGAAGGCCGTCCCGGGGGTCGGCTCCGGCCCGCCACCGTCCCCCCCGCAGGCCAGCACCATCGCGAGTGCGGCCAGCCCCCCCGTCCCCACCACCCGCGCGCGACGAATCCGTGTCCCAGGCATCGCGTGAAGATAGGGTTTGAGATGGTCAAAGCCAGACGCCTCGCGAATGGAGGGCGCGACAGATGGAGCGGGGAGGCCGTCCTAAGCGGCCTAGAACAAGAAGTCGAGGAAGGCTTCCATCCCGATCGTCGTATTCCTTATATCCCGCTTCTGGTCCTTCCGCGACAGGTAGTTGATCGCGAACCCCGACACGACGCGTCCGAACTCGTACGCTATGGACGGACGGACCTCGGTCGTCACGGTCTTCAGATTGACCACCGGCGTCTCCGACTGAGGCGTGTTCGTCTCGTCCAGGCGATAGCGTCGTGCGAAGGTGAGCGAGGTCAGGAGCGGCTGCTTCAGCTTCACGCCCCAGAGGGTCGGGAACGGGATGTACAGCGTCGTCCCGGGCCGGATGTCATAGTCGAGGCTGACCAGGTAGTCCGTCGAGTTCTCTTCGCGGCGGCTGTCGATGGCGCCGCCCCGGACCTGGGTCGTGAAAGCCTGGCTGTTCACCGCCCGGATATCGGTCGACAGCCCGTTCCGGAGCGTGAACCCGAACGACAGGATGGGGTCCCACTGCCGGCGGTCGGAATCGCTGAGGAGCTGGTCGTTGGTGATGTTGTCGCTGGTACGGCGCTCGAACGCAGAGGTCACGGAGGTGGTTGCCACCCATGGCTGGAGAAAACCCGGGAGCTGGATGTTCCTCCACTGCAGGTCGACGCTCGGCCATACACGCGTCGAGCTCAGGTTGACGCCCTCCAGATAGCGCCGGGTGTCGTCGGTCTCCCGATAGGAGCCGCGGACCAGCAGGCCTTCGAGGGGCTCGATCCCCGTCGAGAGGCCCCACTCGTCGTAGCGTCCGAAGTTCTGCGGGCGGCTCTGGTTCTCCTCGTCGAGGTCGCCAAAGCCCCATCCGAACCCGAACGTGGGATCGTTCTCCTCCTGGACGTAGAAAACGTTCTCGCGGCGCCGGGCGTCGTAGCGGATGGGCTCGAAGAATTGCTCCCACCAGCTTTCCCTCGACGAGGTCGCCACCGGGCCGGTCTGGTCGCCCCCGTCGGATTGCAGAAGTCCGACCAGCTGGGGGAGCCCGATCTGGAGGCTCAAGGCGTGGTTGGTCGATACCCCGAAGTCGCGCACGTCCAGGCTGTCCAGGCTCCGGCTCGCCTCGCGGGTGTGGTTCTTGGTGAAGGAGCTGCTGTATGAGTAGCGCGGGGTCAGCCACGTCGCGACGGGAGGCGACCAGTCGAAGTCGAAGTTCTGGGACCGAAGGGCCTCTGTTCCCAGCGAGGGACGATTGAAGACCGTCTCCGGAAACACCAGGTCGCGCGTCGAATCCCAGCCCACCCGGGCCCGCATCGACGCGAACGGCTGGAACTCGACCGCGGCCTGTCCACTCAGGTTGCGCGTCGTGTCGGCCGTAAAGTCGGCTCCGTCGGCGAACAGCTTGCTCTCCGCGCGCTCCTCGAAGGCGGTCGTCGCGCTCACCGTGACGTCGGCCGGCACGAGGTTCAGATCGACCGAGGCGAGCCGCTGAAGAAGCTGGCTGTCTTTGAGGAACGCCGGCCACGGAAGCCCGGCCAGCCAGCCCAGCCCGAGGGGCAGGGCTCGCTTGCGGAAGCCGCTCCGGTAGCCGATGTACGTATCCCAGCGCCCGCGCTCGCTGTCGAGGTCGACCGAGCCGAAGTTGTCGTCCCGATAGGTCATCCGGAGCTCCAGGCGATCCAGGGTCGCAGAGATCAGGGGGTTGGAAGACTGCCGGGTACGGAAGGCGCGCAGGGTGACCAGGTCCGATTCGCTGCTTCGCTCGATAGAGTCGCGATCCGCCCCGCTCGTCACCAGGATGTCCGAACCCACGCGATAGAGCGGGATGTCGCTCGCCCCGAAGTGGTTCCAGGTGAGGGGCACGGAGACGCCCCACGACTCGGGGAGAAACTGGTCCAGGCGGACCAGCGCGTTCACGTCCAGATCTCCGCGGTCGAAATTGTTCCGGCCGGCGCCCAGATTGCGGTATCGTCCGCTGCGCGCTTCGTACGAGACGTCCACCCGCGCCACGTCCGCGAGACCGACCTGCGCGTTGATGTAAGCGGCGGCCCCGCCGTCTCGCAGCGGTGCGGTCAGCCGCCACTCGTCGATCCAGAAGGAGCCGGTGACCGGCGCGCCGGTCGAGTTCTCGACGCCGATCGTGAGCTGGCTGACCTCGGTCAGCGTGGGTGGAGGCGTATCCGCGGTCGCCACCCGGACCCGATACCGGCCATCCTCGGACACGCGGGTCCCGGTGTCGGCCCCCGCCTCGGCGAGGCTGTCCAGCAGGGCCCGCTTGAGCTCGGTGAACACCTCGAAGTCGATGACGTGCTCCTCCCACTCCATGTCGCGCAGCGGAGCCGCATACTCGTAGACGTTCAGAGTGTCGATGCCGAACGAGACGAAGAAGCTGGGCTGACCCGCGCCCTCCACTCCACGACCCTGCACCCACACCCGCATGCGCTCGTAGTCGATGTACGACTCGCGGTCGAACAGGGGCCGGTAGATCGTCCCGCGCGCGCTCTGGGGAAGGCCCCGGTAGGTGAGCTCCAGCGACTGCTCGCGGACGATTCCGCTCACCCCCGCCACCTGGTCGGCCCGATCCTGCTCGGCGATCACGCCCGGCGGACTGACGTAATCCGGGTTCTCACGATCATTGATGGCGGTAACCTGCAGGCTGTCGGTTTCCTGTCCCGCCAGCGGGGTGCCGTCCGCGCCCACGATCCCGCGCTTCAGGAAGGTCGACCCCACGATCTCGAGATCCACGATCTCGAAGTCGGCCGGGTTCTCGAGGCCGCTGAACGCCATCCTCACGATCCGTGCGTTCCGCAGGTCGGGACTCCCCACCACCTGATCGGGCGACACGAGCGGGAGGCGGATGCGACGGAACCCCGTCGAGGATCGGCTGCCCGGCACGACGTAACGGTCGCTCGTGAGATCGATCTCCCAGCGCAGCAGATCCTCCTGCCGGTCGAGAATGCCGTTCAGATTGCTGTCCTCGGTTTCCAGGACACTGTTGTTCTCCCCTCCGTTCGGGTTGATCGGAAACCCGTCCGCCGCACTCCGCTCGTCGAAATCGTCGGTCCCGTCGTCTCCGGGCACGTCAGCGGCATCCTGCCCCGGCACGCCGTCGAGACCCGTGTCCTCGTTGACGTCCAGGTTGTTGTCCCGCGTGTCGGGGTTCGCCTCCTCGGTGTCGAGCTCTCCGAGACCGAGCGGCGCCCGACTTTCGTCGAGCCGCACGGCATCCTCGTCCACGGCCCCCAGATCGACGATGATCTCGCCCCTCACCCCCCGGACGAAGAACTCGATGAACTCCTGTCGCGTCAGATCCTCGCCGGTGGTCGACAGCACGGTCTCGATCGATCGCCAGGAAGCCATCCGCTCGGCGGGCGTCTCCCCGATCGGATCGAGCCGGACCACGAAGTTGTTCTCCCCGACGTCGACCTCACCCCGACGCTCCCCGGTGACCTGCTCGGTCGGGATGAAGAACGTGTACCAGCGGGCATCCGCGATATCGGTGAGCGAGAGACCGGACTGCGTGGGCATCGAGGACGCGTGCCAGACCCGGAAGAACAGGCTCAGCCGCTTGGCGATCTCGATGTTCTCGAAGTCGTTCAGGAAGACCTGCCCGTCGGTGTTGGGGTCGGGACGACTGAAGGCCATCTCGCCGCGCAGGGAGAACGAGGAGGGTGTCTCGACGGTCGAGCCGGGGAGGCCGGCCAGCCAGCGGTCCATGAAGACCATCGGTTGCGACCACGAGCCATCCACCTCGGCGATCAGGGCCTGCGTCGGCTCGGCGCCGAGGATCGGCCGATTGGCCAGGCTCTCCTTCCGCTGCAGCATGAGGGTCGAGTTCAGGACGGCCCCCTGTCCGAGCCGGTAGGATCCCGCGGCGCCGTACAGCGTCGTCGGAGCGAGGTTGAACAGCGGAGCCACCTCGTACTGGATGGCCAGGCGGTCGTTGGGATGGCGTTCGGCCAGCGCGGCCGGGTCGCTCAGGACGAGTCGGCCAAGTTCGTAGAGGATCTGGTAGTCTTCCCCGCGGACGAGGGTTTCCGTCCCGATCGAAATCCGCTCCGACCCCTCGATGACATTGGCCGACCCCAGCTCGATCTCGCCGCTCAGGCCGCCGCGCGACAGGTAGCTGGCCTCGATGAAATAGACCTGGTCGTCCAGCGCGGTCCGGTTCGGGTCGCTGTTGAAGTAGAGCTGCCGGTTGGGACGCTCGATCGGGATCGCCGCGCCCGTCTCGTCCGTGGGCTGGAAGAACGGGCGGACGTCCGGCAGGACGATGAAGTCCGGTCCCTGGAAGGGGTCGCGCAGGATGCGCGGCAGGTTGACCCGACCGTTGGCGTCGGTGAGCCCGAAGACCTGCGAGTACTTCCGGGACTCGCCCCCGATCGACTCGAAGGTCTGGCGGAGGTCCTGGTTGCCACGGTAGATCTCCAGCTCCAGGGAGCCGAGCTGGATGTTTGGCTCGCGCAGGGAATAGATGTTGCGAAGCGTGTAGTCCCAGGTGAAGTCGAGCGTGTCGGGATTCGTCGGCTTGACCAGCTTGAGGACCTGGTCCTCGGCGTCCTGTGTCGTCCCGACCTGCGTCCCTCCGCCGGTGAGATACGAGACTCCCAGCACCTCGGAATCGTTGAGCTGGCGCCGCATCTGCAGGACGATCCCGTCGGTGACGACATAATCCTGCCCCTCGATTAGGAGGTCGAAGAAGCCCTCGTACGTCTGTTCCGGGAACGCGTTCGGATCAACCGGGTTGACCAGCGCCTCGCCACGCTTGGAGTTCTGCTCCCGGTTGTTCGAGAAGTTCCCATCGTCGAGCCAGACGTTGAGCGTACCGAGCACGGGCTGCGACGCCGGGTTCGCGAGCACGGTCCCCGGATTGGGGAAGATCAGGCGGTCCAAAGCCAGGGAGTCGGGGTGGAACAGCAGAAAGAACCGGTCGCGCTGGAACTGGGTGTCCTTGATGTCGAGGGTGATCTCCGATAGGACGCCCTCGCCGCTGGGAGCGATCGACAGGGATCGCTCCGTGCTCTCCCCCTCCTTGCGCGTGCCCAGGACCCGGAAGTCCATGGGCCCGAGCTGGGCGACCGCCTGAGCGCCGAACGTCCCCGTCCCCACCGACCCGCCGAGAAAGCGAGACGGCGGCAGCGCGACGCTGATGTCCCCCATCTCCACCTTCTGGAGGACTTCGTCTTCGCTCCCCGTGTAGGCGGCGGTGATGAGCTGTCTGGACTCCAGCTCGCGCTGCGAGTTGAAGTCGACCGCCACGTCCAGCTTCGTCCCGACGGTCCCCAGGATCTTGAGGTCGAGGGTCTGGTCCAGATCGAGGTCGAAGTTGCCCGACGTCCGGCGGAGCAGCTCGGTCCGCAGGTCGGGATTCTGCTTCGAGCGCGCTCCGAGCGCGCCCAGATGCAGCTTGCCCTGGACGTCGAACTCGGAGCCCTCGCCGAAGACGCGCGCGAGCGGCTCCGGAATCCGGAGCGGGTTCTCGAGCTCGGGGATGAGCCCCTCTTCCTCGTCGCGCCGGCCGGCAAGTCGGTCGGCCACGACCTGCCTCCAGAGACGGGCGTCGCGGCGGCTCCGGGCCTCCCTGAGATAGGCCAGCACGTCGAGCCCGCTCACGACCGGGAGCCCCTCTCGGTCGGGCAGGGGGGTCGGCCGGCCGGGCACCACGGCGCCCAGCCACGGATCGAAGGCGAGCATCGAATCGGGCGGCAGGGTCTCGAGGTTCGTCAGGAGCGCATGCCGCCATCCGAGGGCCGGCACGCGTGCGTCCGGCTCCTGGGCGCGCGCCGGCGGGGCGGCCAGAAGGACGGCCGCCAGAGCGCCAAGGGACGCCGCCCGAACTGTGCACGAGGGAGCCGACGCTCTCCCCGCGGGTATCAGGAAGCGCGGCCCGGTGATTGTTCGCAGGAAATGTCGAATGTTAGCTTGGCCTCGGTCCGGGCCGCCCGCTGCGGCCGTAAACGCCGCTCCGCGTGTAATTTAGATGGCGTCGTCGCACGCCTTGGAATATAGGTCGAGCCCCCCCGCGGTCAACCGAGCGTGAAGGTCCAGGCATGCGTGTAATCCGCGATCTGTTCAGTGCTCGAATCCTCTCGCTGTACGCTCTGCGCGAACACGTGGGGCCGTTCGTGTTCGCGCTCATCGTGTTCACGTTCATCATGCTCATGAACCAGGTGGCTCGCCAGTTCCAGAACCTGGCCGGCAAGGGGCTTGGGGCGGGGGTGATCGTGCAGATTTTCGGGCTGTCGATCCCCCTGACCGTAGCGGTCACCATACCCATGGCCGTCCTGGTCGGCACGATGGCCGCCTTCGGGCGTCTGTCCGGTGACAACGAGATCACCGCCATGCGGGCCAACGGGATCGGTCTCCACCAGATCATTGCGCCCACACTGGCGGCCGCCATCGTGGTCGCCGCGATCTCGGTCTGGTTCAACGACACGATCCTGCCCGAGAGCAACCACCGGCTCAGCCAGCTCATGCAGGACATCCAGCGCACCAAGCCGACCGTGGTTCTGGAGGAAAAACGGTTCAACGACCCCACCGGTTTGGGGGACTTCCGGATCGAGCCCCAGCGCCTCGACCGGCAGACCAACATGATGTACGGGCTCAGGATCTTCGACATGTCGGACGTGCAGGATCAGCGAACCATTCTAGCCGACAGCGGGCGCATGGATTACACGCCCAATCGCGAGGACGCCGTGCTGACCCTGTGGAACGGCAAGATCCACCAGCGAGACATCTCCAGTCCCGGCGAATACGAGGTGCTCGAGTTCGAGACCCAGCAGATCCTCCTGCGCGGAGTGGGCTCCACCATGGATCAGAGTCAGGAGATCGGCGCCATGCGCAGCGATCGCGAGATGGACCTGGGAACGCTTCTCGCCAACGTGCGGAACGAGGAGGACCGGATCGCCAGGGCACAGACCGACCTCGAGAAGACGGTCGTCGACCACCTGGCGATCCTGCTCGGAGACTCGCTGAACGTCTCGCTGTCGGACAGCGGGGCGGCGGTGACGCTGGGTCCACGTGAGCCCGTCGAGCAGGCGCGCTACCGGCGGAGCATGGTCCAGCGTCTCAGCCAGGCGATCGACTATTCCGAGCGGCAGCGCAACAAGTTCCTGGTGGAGTACCACAAGAAGTTCGCCATCCCCATCGCCTGCATCGTTTTCGTGCTGATCGGCGCTCCCGTGGGGGTGCGTTCGCGCCGTGGCGGGTTCGGCTTCGCCATGGGCGTCAGCACCCTGGTCTTCGTCTTCTACTACCTCTTCCTGACGGGAGGCGAGGACCTCGCCGACCGACGGCTGCTGCCGCCGTGGGTCTCGATGTGGCTGGCGAACATCGTGTTCCTCGCGATCGGGCTGGTGCTGCTGCGCGCCACCACCCGGGAAACGGGAGGTCGGCGCTGGAAGGGATCCCGCCTGTGGCCGTGGCGGCGCGACGAGCCCGAGGTCCATGAGGCGAGCCTCGAGCGGCGCGGCGAACGGGTCGGGGTCGGGGGCTGATCGGGATGCGCCTCCTCGACCGTTACGTCATGGGCGAGTTCATTCGCATGCTCATCCTCTCGCTCATCTCCCTCACGGCGATCTTCGTCCTCGTCCATCTCATGGATCACATCGACCTGTACCTCGACGAGGGCGCCGGGTGGTCGGCGATCGGGAAGTACTATTTCTACCAGACCCCGTACAACCTCCTCCTCACCATGCCGATGGCGGTGCTGGTCGCGACCATCCTCTCGCTCGGGGAGCTGGGCCGGCACGGGGAGCTGGCGGCGATGAAGGCGAGCGGCGTGAGCCTCTACAGGATCGTGCTGCCGGTGATCTCGTTCGCGCTGTTTCTGAGCCTCGCCGTCCTCGCGCTCGGCGAGACCATCGTTCCCCGGCTCAACGAGCGTTCGAATCAGGTCTACGAGGAGGAGATCCGGGGTGAGCCGGCGGCACGAGAGAACTTCCGCGGGAGCTTCGTCTATCAGAACGATGAAGGGTACACGTACATCGTGCGCTCCCTGTTCGTGGAAGAGGGATTGCTCCCGGACACCGCTGCCACGGCCGCCGAAGAGACCATCCGGCTGGCGCAGCGGCGCCAGACGGCCGGGCTCGCGGCCGCCGCGGAGACGCAGGAAGGAGAGCCCACCGAGCCGGCGGCGGACACCGGCCCGCGGATGGGAGTCGAGGCCTCCGCCGAGCAGGTGGAGATCCAGCGCCAGCTCCAGGACGGGACCTTCATCCGGATCAACGCCCCCCAGATGGTCTGGGAGCCGTCGAGCGAGACCTGGGTCCTGCGCCGTGGCGAGCTGCGCGTCTTCCCGGAGGGCGAGGGGGAGCGGATGTACGGGTTCAACCTCCTCCGGTCCTCGCGTCTCACCGATCCGCCGAAGGAGCTGCTGGCCGAGGAGAAGGAGCCGGAGGAGATGGGGTACCAGGATCTCCAGGCCTACATCGCGAAGGAGGAACGCCTCGGCGCCGAAACGCTCACCGAGCGGGTCGACCTCCAGATGAAGCTCTCCTACCCCTTCGCCAACTTCGTCATCGCCCTTTTCGGGGTCGCCCTGGTGGGCTCGGCGACCCACCTCAGCCGGCGCGGCGGCGGGATGGGCTTCGGCCTGGCGCTGTTCCTGACCATCATCTTCTGGGGCTTCCTGCGGGTCAGCCAGGGAATCGGCTACGGCGGCGGGCTTCCCCCGGCCGCCGCAGCCTGGCTCGCCAACGGGATCTTCGGGGTGGTGGGGCTGGTGCTGCTGTCGCGGGCCAAGACGTAGGTGGAGATTGCTCGAAGGCTTCGATTTTTTCCAAGACAGGCACGCGGGATAGGCGCCAGATTCCTGGTCACGTTGAATCCTGGACCACGTCAACCCAGAGAATGGAGCGATCCATGACCTCGAACGGACCTACCCTGTACCCGCTGCTGCCCTACCGTGACGCGCGAGCGGCGATCGACTGGCTGGAGCGTGCCTTCGGCTTCGAGCGCATGGCGGTGTACCCCGAAGACGGCGGTCCCGTCGCGCATGCCGAGCTCGCTTTCGGCACCGGGGTGCTCATGCTGGCGACGCTGGATGACATCGATGCGGAGCATGGGAAGCCGCGCTACAACGCACCCTACGTTTACGTTGCAGACCCCGACGCTCACTACGAGAGGGCAGTCGCCGCTGGCGCGCAGATCACCCGTGAACTCGAGGACACCGACTACGGGTCGCGACAGTATTGCGCGCGCGACCTCGAGGACAACGAGTGGTCCTTCGGCACGTATCGGCCGTTGCCAGCGGCGAATCGGGCCGGACCCGTTCCGGAGTGAGCTGAGGAGCCGAGCGCCTGTCAGCCTTCGGCCAGGCTGGTGCTCGAGGGATAGCGCGCGGCGGTCAGGAACTGGCGTGGCGTGAGCCCGGCCATCTCTCGGAATTCCGCATTCATATGCGACTGGTCGTAATACCCGGCGCGAAGCGCGACCCTGGACAGACCGGCTTGTCCGTGCTCCAGCATGCCGAGCGCGCGACGGAACCGATGAATGCGCGCGTACCGTTTGGGCGTGATGCCGATCTGTTCGAGAAACGCTGCCGTGAGTCGGCCCGCGGTCGGGCCTTGATCCGCGCGCAACCGGCCGATCCGGACCGCGCCCCCGGTGTCGGCGATCCGGGCGGCGATCCGGGCGACAGGGAGGCTCAGCCGCGGCACCGCGGATGAGCGGCGCAGCCGATCGCACAGCCAGGCGACCGTCCAACGGATGCGCTCGGATGCGGATTCCGAGTCTCCGCACCGCTCTGCCAGAGCGGTGGCGTGCGATCCCAAGAGATCCCGCAGATCCGCCGTCACGTCCGTCAGGTCGGACAGAGGGTGTTCGAGCAACGCCCATGCGCCCAACGGACGCAGGCTGACGCCGAGCACACGACAGCGTTGCAGGGGCGCCTCGATCACCATCGGGCCCGTCCGGAGGCCCGTGATACAGGTGAAGGGCGTGAGGCGGGTGCCGGCGCCCTCCACCTCGTGATACCGGTCGTCGAGCTGCACGATCAGTTCGACCGTTCCACTGGGAAACACGCGCTCCCGCCGATGCGTCATTCGGCCATCGAAGTCCCAGATACCCCTGACCGTCCAGGACAATGGATGACCCGTCTCCGGCTGCCATTCGCTATGGGTCCAGGCGCCAAGCCCGGAATCGACACGGCGGGAGATGACGTTCACGGCCACGCGCGAGAATCCCTTCCGGCGTCTCCCAGCCGCCGCTCGATCGCCCCGCACAGCAGGTGCCCCAGAAAGAGGTGGACCTCCTGGATCCGCGCGGGGTCGGCGTGGGGCACGACGATCGCCTCGTCGCAGCCCTCGGCGAGACTTCCTCCGTTCGCTCCGGTCAGCGCGTAGGCCGTGATGCCAGCGGCCCGGGCCGTCTCCACCGCCTTCAGAACGTTCGGCGAACGGCCTCCGGTCGACAGGACGATGAGCACGTCGTCCGGCCGGCCGAGCGCTTCCACCTGGCGGGCGAAGACGTCCTCGAAGCCGTAATCGTTGGAGCAGGCGGTCAGGAGCGAGGTATCCGTGGTCAGCGCGATCGCCGAGTGGGCGCTCCGATCGGCGGCGAAGCGCACGACCAGCTCGGTGGCCAGATGCTGGCACTGGGCGGCGGAGCCGCCGTTTCCGACGAAGAGGAGCTTGTTTCCGGCTTGGAGTGCTTGGACGCAGCCGTCGATCATCCGCTCGAGCGGTTCCCCGGCTTCGACGGCAACCTGACCGATCAGATCGCGGAGCTCGGCGGATGCCGTGTCGAGGCCGGCCTGGCCGAGCATCCCGCTGGGGAGGGGCTCAGGGATCGGCAAGGATCCCGCTCCTCCGCGGCCGCCGGG
>JBOHRQ010000002.1:0-100313 GCA_050732875.1 Gemmatimonadota bacterium
GCGATCGGTCACCCGACTCGACGATCCTGCCCCGCACCATGACGTGCACGAAGTCAGGGGTGATGTAGTTCAGAATGCGCTGGTAATGCGTGATGATCAGGACGCCCATCTGCCCGAGATCTCCATGAAGCCTGTTGACTCCCCGGGCGACGATCTTGAGAGCGTCGATATCGAGCCCGCTGTCGGTTTCGTCCAGCACCGCCAGGTCGGGGTTCATCATCGCCATCTGCAGAATCTCGTTGCGCTTCTTCTCACCGCCGGAGAAGCCGTCGTTCACATACCGCTCGGCGAACTTCTCGTCGACCTCGAGCAGCTTCATGGCCTCCTGCAGCTGGTCGTAGAAATCGAAGACCGGGACATCTTTGCCGGTCCGCGCGACCACGGCTTGACGCAGGAACTGCGCGATCGTGACGCCGGGGATGTCGCTGGGATACTGGAACGCCATGAAGACGCCTCGCCGGGCGCGCTCGTCGACCTCCATCGCCAGCAGGTCCTCGCCCCTGTACGCGATCGACCCGGAGGTAACCTCGTAGGCCGGGTGGCCGGCGATCACCTTGGCCAGCGTCGACTTGCCGGAGCCGTTCGGTCCCATTAGCGCGTGCAGCTCTCCCTCGTGGATCGTGAGGTCCACGCCGCGGAGGATCTCGTTCCCCTCCACCGAGGCGTGAAGATCCTCGATCTCGAGAAGCGGGTTCTTGTCGGTCATCCTACCTCGATGGCTGTCCGGTTCGGGATCTCATCTTCAAATCATCGTCAAAGGTCGTTGTTCTTCGAGCCGGAGTCGTGGTCGGCATCGCCTCCTCCACCGGACCCCAGGTGATGTCGATCAGCTCGCGGATCTCGGCTTCGCTCTCATCGATCAGATCGCTGAGCCGGATCTCGGAGAGCAGCGCGTCGATCCGCTGACGGAGCGCGTACCACACGGGGCGAATCGAGCAATCGTGCGTCTCCGCGCAGCGGTCGGGTCCGATGGGACGCTCCCTGCAGTTGATCTCGAACGTGCCGCCCTCAGTGGCGTCGATCACGTCCTTGACCGTGATCTCGTCCGGCTCGCGGGCGAGATGGAAGCCTCCCGAGACCCCCCTCACGGCAGTCACGAGCCCCGCCTGCCGCAGCCGGCGCAGGATCTTCTCCGTGTAGTCGGCGGGCAGGTTCTCGACCTCCGCCATCTCGCGCGCGGCGACCGGGCCGCGCTCGCCGTGACGCGCCAGATGGAGGCTGCAGATCAGCCCGTATTCGGCCTGGGTCGTGAACCTCATCGCCGGGAGAACGTACTATTCCGGAGTGAATCGGTCAAGATTCAGGAATCGTTCCCCTACCGACCTGATTCCCGTTCTCAACCGTCCCCGGAAGCAGCCGGTGCTGCGGCTATCCGGCCCCCGGCGGGCCGATGCCCTCCCGCCGGAATCCCCGGGGCCCGGCGATCCCCGGGGCCTGGCGATCCCCGGGGCCGGTCGGCCATCCCCGGGACCGGCGATTCCAGGCGGCGATTCCAGGCGGATGATCCCTGGCCGCCGGTTTTTGCGCCTTATGCTACGAGGCGGCTGCCGGCGGACCTGCTCGTGGGTCACCGCTACTGTGCTCGGTTGGCCTGGACCGGGAGGGTGGCAGCGAGACAGGCCGCCGCATCCGCACCCCTTGTACCCCCCTGGAGAGGGGCGACCAGTTCGCCCCTCTCCTCTTTTTTGTCCGGTTGGGGGGAATCCCGTACGCCCCCTTCCGGGCCGCCCGCCCCCCTTTCCGGGGTCCACCCATGGAAACACGCATCCATGGAAATACGAAGGGGCGATCGCTCGCCCCCTCGTTGTGACCGCGAAACCGGCTCGTGACCGGAATCGCCAGATGCAATGTCGGCTACTGACTGACGCCGGCGCTGCCGTCGGCGGTGACGTGGAACGGGATGACCATCCCGGCGACCGCGTGACCCGCGACGTAGCAGATCATCGCGTAGTCGCCCGCCTGGTCGGTGGTGAAGCTGATCGTCGCCGTGCCGTTGGGCGGGGTGCCGGTCGTCGTGGCGTCAGGGGTGATCGCGCCCGCGAACACCGGCTCCGGGGCCTCGAACGTCGCCGGATAGCTCTCCATGGCCTCGTCGATCCCGAGCGAGTGCGGCTGGTTGGGATCCGAGTTGGTGAAGTTGATCGTCACCTGGTAGCCCTGGGGGACCGAGATCGCGCCGCTCCCGGCGTGGAGGCCGTTGAAGTTCCAGCGGTTGTTGACATCGCTCTCGCCAGCGTGGATCTCCATGCTGACCGTCATGGCCGTCTCATCGATGGTCATCCATGCGGGTGTCGACAGCGCGCCGGCGGCTGTGGCCTCGCCCATCTCGTCCATGGGCTCCTCCATCATGGCCGTCGTGTCGGTGGCGACCGTCTCGTCCGTCGCCGCCTCGTCCGCGCCACCACCGCAGGCGGCGAATCCGAAGACGAGTAGCAGGGCTGCCAGAGAAGCGGAAATGCGCATTGGTCTCACTCCCAAAAAAGAAGTCTGGTTGGATGACGGAGTCTCGATCGAAAGGACGCAATATAGCGTCCCGACCTCGGGGCGACCCGGATGCGAGCGGCAACCGAGTCCGGCTATCGGGACTCGCTGGTGTGGTCGTGAACGATGACCCAGCGGCCATCGATCTCCTGGAAGACCAGCGTGAAGACGCCGCCGCGCTGGCCCTGCCCGGTCTCCAGCGACCAGCGGCCGAGCACCCACGCGCTCCAGCGATCCAGAGGATGGACCTCGAGATCGGAGAACGTGAGTCGGCCCATCGTTTCGGGACGATCCCCGTACGCGGTCCGGTACCGATCCAGGGTCGTCTGCCAGCCGCGCTGGACCCGGGCTCCCGAGGTGAAGATCAGATCCGGGCTCTGCCAGTAGCCATCCATGAAGCCGTCGAGGTCGCCCTGGTTCCAGGCCTCGACCTGCTCGCGCAACACGTCGACGATCTCCTCCCGGGCCTCCCCGCGGCTGCCATCTCCCCCGACGGAGACGCATCCCGCCCCGAGGACGACCGCCAGCGCCGCCATCTGCCTGGCGAAGCGGATCAACGAGTCTCCGGGGGGCTTACGCCCCGCAGGTCTACGGTCAGCTCGAGCGTCCGCCCCGCGCGCTCCACGCCAAGGCGGATTCCCGCTCGGGGGGAGGCCTGGTCCAGCTCTCGCACGTAGTCGTAAATCGATGGGATGGGCGCGCCATCCACGCTCACGATCCGGTCGCCGGCCCGGACGCCGGCGCGATCGGCGGGGGATCCCTTCTCCACGCGCTCCACCATCACCGGCTCTCCGGGCCCCCCCGGCACCGGGACCGCCCCGAGGCTCCGGCCCGGCCTGACCGGCACACCGGTGACGCGTGCCGTGGGGACCTCGGCCGGCTGCCTGTCGATCTCGTAGACCCCGGGACGGAATCTCGGCCGGGGGCCCGGCCCGGCGAGCCGCCCGACCAGATGGCGGACCAGCGTCGTCACCCGCGTGAGGCCTTCGTAGTCCACCAGATTGGCGTCGTCCGACGCCCGATGGTAGTCCTCGTGGACTCCCGTGAAGAATGCCAGCACCGGCACCTGCCTTCGGTAGAAGGGGGCATGATCCGATGGCCCGTGACCCTCCGCCATCAGCCGGATCGGCAGGCCGACGTCGCGATTCGCCTCCCCGATGAGATCGGGCCACGCCCCGCTCGAGCCCACGCCGTAGATGATGAGCTCATCCTTCAATCGCCCGATCATGTCCAGATTGATCATGGCCACGAGATCGGTCAGTGGGACGACCGGATGGCTCACGAAATGCGCCGAGCCGAGCATTCCCTCTTCCTCCGCTCCGAAAGCCACGAAGACGACTGTCCGGGCCGGACGGTTGCGACCGGATGCGAAGTGCTGGGCGAGCTCGATCAGCGCGGCCACGCCGCTCGCGTTGTCATCGGCCCCGTTATGGATTTCGCCCGGAACCGGCTCCAGCGAGCCCGGCCCCCCGAGCCCGAGCCCGTCGTAATGGGCCCCGACCAGGACCGCTTCGTTGGCCAGGTCCGGGCCGTATCCCTCCACGATCCCGATGATGTTGTGCGTCGACCGGGTCCTCGGATCGAGGTCGGCGCGCAGGTTCACGACGGCGTCCGGGATGATCCGGCTACGGGGCTTACCCGACTCGTCGATCTCGCGCTGCCACGCCGCCAGCTCCCCGCCGCCGACATGGGCGATACGCTGGCCGACCGACTGGCTGATCGACAGCGCGACGATTCCCAGGCTCCCCGGCTCGGCGTCCATCTGGAAGGGGATCAGCCGGTCGATCTCGTCGGTGGCCGGACCGGTCACGAACAGGATCGCGCTCGCCCCGTGGGCGGCCGCCGTGGCGGCCTTGTACCGCTCCGAGAGGAAACGCCCGAAGCGTCCGGCCGGATCGTCGCCCTCGGGCCCATAACGCAGAACCATGACGACCCGCCCGCGGACGTCCAGGCCCGCGTAGTCGTCGTAGCCCATCTCGGAGGCGCTGATGCCGTAGCCGGCGAACGCCACCGGCTGCACGATGCGGTTCGCCATCGAGCCGGCCAGCGGAAGGAAATCCCGCCCGGGCTCGAACACCATCACCCGGCGGTCACCGTGCTGCAGGATGAGACGGTTCTCCGGACCCAGCTCGACGCCGATCGCGAACTCGAAGGTCTGCAGGTAGGCGGGATGGCTGGACGGAGCCTCGAGGCCAGCCGCCTGGAAGGCCCGCACGACGTAGCGGGCGGCCCGCTCGGCGCCCGGCGTACCGGCGCGTCGTCCCGCCAGCCCGTCGTCCGCGAGATGGGCCACGTGGCCCTCGAGCTCGCCCCGGGTGATGACCGGCGACGCCGCATCGGCCCCCAGCGAGCCCGAGCTGGCCGCACTGGCGACCTGAGCCACGGACGGGCGGGGCGATCCGATGATGATCGCCGCGGCGACGGCGAGAATCGCGATCGCACGCAGGTGGATGGGTCGATGGACGCGCTTCACGAAGGGTAAATATGGGATGCCGGGCCCGCGTTGGCGAACCGGGGCCGTCAACGGGCTCCCTTGCGGGCGATGACCTCCAGCCACGAGTTCCATCCCAGCGTGTCGAAGACCCGATGAACGAGCCGCTGCCATGGATCCCGTCGCTTGGCTTCCGCCCGGGTCCGGACCCAGAGCGGTTGGAAGGCGTGCTTCTCGAGCAGCCGAATCAGGGTGCCGCGCTCGAAGAAGGTGAGATGGTGCCCAGGAGAGAGATGACGGAAGGGCCGCGGCTTGAGGCCGACCCTGCTCCAGAAGCTCTTCGAGCGGGACGTCAGGCTCCCCTCGTTCGGCACCAGGAGGTGGAGGACGCCCCCGCCCACCAGCAGCCGTTGGACCTCGACCAGAAACCGGTTCGGGTCGAGGACGTGCTCCAGCACGTGATGGGCCGCCACGACGTCGAAGGGGGGCAGATCCAGGTCCTCCAGCGTTCCCACGTGGAGGGGAAGGCCAGCGCGGACGAACGCCTGGACGTTGGCCGAGGAGAGATCCGCGCCAGCCAGCCGGCCGAATCGCCCACTGTCGCGGGCCAGCCTGAGAAAGCTTCCTGTTCCCGCTCCCACGTCGAGCAGCGAGGGTTGCGGGACCGGACAGAAGCGCAGGATCGCCTCGATCGAGGCCGCATCGCGCTCCCGGACGAGGTCGCTCCCTTCCGGATCCCGCTCCCGCGCCCGGTGGCGCTCGAAGTAGCGGTCGCCGTAGACCCTCCGGTTCTCTTCGGCGGTCCGTCGTGGATTGACGTACCGCAGGCCACACCGCCGACAGCGAACGATGCGATGGCCCTGGTGCTCGAGCCCCCAGCGATCCGCGTCGTTGGCCTCGCAGATGGGGCAGTCGACGCGCTCTCCGGTCACGGCCACGCTCATCCTTCGGCCCGACGATCGGGAGCGAGGTAGGCGGGCGCCTTGTCGGCCAGCTTCGCATGCTCGATCTCGAAGTCCCGCCGCAAGGCCCGGAGCCCGGCCCGGCTCGCGATGTTGTCGATGGCCAGCATGCTGAGCTGATCACGGGTGATGGGTGGCCTCGGCAGGATGGCCTCCATGACGACCGCGCCGAGACGGAGCGGCGCCAAGGGTACAGGCACGGTGGGCCGCTGCCGTCCCATCACGCCCATGAGGGTCGACACGATCTCGCGCAGCGTCATCACTTCCGGTCCGGCGACTTCGTAGACCGGCTCGACGCCACGCTCCATCCGGGTCGCCTGAAGGAAGCACTCGGCCACATCCCCCAGCCAGACCGGCTGGAAGCGCGTCCGGCCGCCAGCGGGCAAGGGGACGACCGGGCTCCAGCGGACGATCCGGGCGTAACGGTTGAAGAAGTCGTCGTCGCGGCCGAAGACCAGAGAGGGGCGGATGATCGTGCTTGCCAGCCCCGATTCCCGGACCATCTCCTCGGCCCGCCACTTGGTCCGGTAGTACTCGCTCGCATTGCGCCCCTGCTCGACGCCCAGGGCGCTCATGTGGACGTAGCGGGTGACCCGTGCGCGCCGCGCCGCATCGAGGACGTTCCGGGTCCCCTCGACATGGACCTGCTCGAACGACTGCCGGCTCGTCTCCACGATGATCCCCACCAGGTGGAGGATCGCATCGACCCCTTCGAGCGCCTCGTCGAGCTCGTCGGGCCGGCCGATATCCCCCCGGAAGAGCTCGACGTGGGGAAGGCGGCCCAGCTCCTCGGCGCGATCGGGATGCCGCGCCAGGCCCCGCACGCGCCAGCCGCGACGGCTCGCCCGGCGCAGGATCTCCGAGCCGATGAAGCCGGTGGCCCCGGTCACCAGGATCATGAGGTCACGCGCTGAAACCGCCGGCGATGGATGGGACGCCCCTCGGCCCGGTACTTCCGCTCGTAGTTCGTCAGGTCGACCATGTCTTCGGCGGCCTCAACCGGCTGAAGACGCGGCTCCGACCCGAGCACGGCGGTGGCTTCCTCGAAGTACTCCGGGTGATCTGTCACGAACCGGATCTCGCCGCCCGGTTCGAGCGCCTCGGCCACGGCGGCCGCGAACTCCGGCGTGACCAGGCGCCGCTTGTGGTGCCGCTTCTTGGGCCAAGGATCAGGGAAGTAGAGATGCACACGATGCACGGATCCGGCGGGGACTACGTCGGCGAGCAGGCGGCCCGCGTCGGCGCGGACGATGCGCACGTTCCTGAGGTCGCGACGGCGGATCCGGTCCCGGAGATGGTCCGCGTAGGCGCCGGCCCACTCGACCGAGAGGAAGTTGGTCTCCGGGGAGCTGCGTGCCGCGCCCACCAGGAACGTGCCCCTGCCAGAGCCGATCTCGATCTCGACGGGGCCGGCGTTCCCGTAGATCGCCCCCCAGTCGAGCGGACGCGGCAGCCCGCGCTCGGGTAGCAGGGGGTCCCACGACGCCGACTCGGGATCCGGCTCGTAGCGATAGCGATCCGAAAGGAAATCGCGAACGGTCGTATGGGCGATCTCCACGTCGGGATGATGGCGCCGGAGCGCCTCGGCCACCAGCGCGACCATCCGCTTCACCGACGGCGTGGCCTCCACCCGCGGCGCTGAATACGGCCGGACGACGACGCTGGCGTCGCTCTCCCGCTGCGCGAGATGCACGAGAAAACGGTTCGTCCGACCCCCCGCGACGACCAGGCATTCGGCAAGGGCGTGCCTTCCGGCCGCGTTCAGGTAGACGTCGCGGAGCCGCCAGACGGTCTCGCCCTCGCGCTCGACAAAGGGCTCGATGGCTTCGGTCAGCTCGTGGAGGGGGGAGCTCGTGTTGAGAACAACGTGAGGCACAGTGAGGCGTCCCGCCGGGCCCTCGAAGGCCCGGACTATCCCGCGATTTCTTCGCCGCCGTCCACTCCAATCACATTCCCCGTGATCCACTGCGCCTCGGGGCGCGCCAGGGCGACCAGCGCGCGGGCGACGTCCCCGGGGGTCGTCAGGCGGCCGTGCGGGTTGCGGGCCTTCGCCGATTCGGCCATCTGCTCGTGGCCCGGGATCTTGCGGAGGGCCGGGGTGTCGGTGACGCCGGCCCGGATCGCGTTGACGGTGATCCCGAGCGGGGCGAGCTCGAGGGCGAGCTGGCGCGTGTGGGCCTCGAGCGCCGCCTTCGCCGCCGAGACCGCACCGTACGAGTACCAGGCGTGGTTGTCGCCGGTCGAGGTCATGGAGAACACCCTTCCGCCCTCGCCCATCAGCCCGGCGCGGACCAGCTCCTGCACCCAGTAGACGAGGGTGTTCGCCATGACATCGAGCGTCATCTCGAGCTCGCGCTGGGAGAGCCCGGTCTTGCCTTCGGGGTCGATGTACGGCTTCAGCGTTCCAAAGGCCAGCGAATGCATCACCACGCGGACCTTCTCCCCCGACTCCTTCAGCCGCTCGGCGACATGCTGGACGACCTCCTGGCGCTTCTCGGGATCGGCCGCGTTGATGTTGAAGAACTCAACCTCGCCGCCCGTCTCCTTGATCGAGCCCACCACCTCGTCGACGTGGGCGAGGGTCGACTTCCGATCGAGATGGACGCCGTAGACGTTGTAGCCCGCCTCGGCGAAGGCCAGCGCGGCGGCTTCCCCGAACCCGCTGGATGAACCCAGGATTAGAGCCCAGTCGGCCACGATGCGCTCCGTCGAAGGGATGCGGAAGGCCGGTCTCCGGGGAGGCCCGGCGGACCGGGCGCACAAGCTAGTGGAGCCCGCCGGGGGCTGCTACCGAAGCCGGCCGGGGGGCTGCGTGCTGACCGGGCCTTCGGTCCCGGCTAGCTTGGCACGCTTGTCGATGCATGGCCGAGCCTCGCTGTCTTCGATCACCGTCGTGCTCGCCGTCGCCACCCTCCACTGCTCGCCAGCCGCCGGTGAGGAGGGGACGCCCGCGTGGTCGGACGGCCTGCCCGCGGCCGCCGCCTTCGGCGGCCCGCGCGGGCTCGTGCCCAGACGGGCGATCATTCACGTCCACTCCATCTACAGCCACGATGCCTGCGATGAGGGCGCCCAGGACGAGGCCGAGCGCACCAACGAGGCGTGCCTGGCACGGTTCCGCGAGGCCCTCTGCAAGGCGCGGGTGGACGCGGCGTTCCTGACCGAGCACGACCGCTGGCTGGTGCGCGCCGACTCGCTCGCCGAAGCGCTGCTCTTCCGCGACGGCGACACGCTGGTGACCCGCGACGGACATCCGGTCGCCAACCGCGTGCCCTGTGGCACGCTCCTCTTCGCCGGCGCCGAGAACGTCCTCATGCCCGTCGGGTTCGACTCGCTGCCGGAAGGCTCGCGGGAGGCGCGGCGTGACTTCTACGACGCCCAGGGCCCCGACGCCGCGGACCGCTTCCGGCGCTTCGGGGCGACCGTGCTTCTTTCCCATCCCGAGAACCTGACGCTCGAGCGGGTGGCCGGGCTGGATCCGGACGGCCTCGAGGTCTACAACCCGCATGCCAACTTCGCCCCCAGGCACCGCGCGCCTCAGGGGCTGTCGCGGCTGGGCGCCTTCGCCGGGCTGGTCCCGTTCGTCCTGCGTCTGACGAGCGCGCACCCCGACCTGGCCCTGCTGGCTATCTTTCACGCCAACCACGAAGCGGTCGATCGCTGGGACGCCCTCCTCGCGAGCCGGATGGTGTTCGGATTCGGCGCCTCCGACGCCCACGAGAACGCGCTCCCGATCGACCTCGCCGACGGCGAGCGCGCGGACTCCTACTCGCGGATGCTGCCGTGGGTGACAAACGTGCTGCTGACGAGTCCGGGGGCGGGTGACAGCGCCGGCCCCGGCGAGGCATCCGGGGTCGCCGAGGCTTCCGCCCCGACCGACGCCGAAGCCATCGAGCGGGCGCTCCGGCGGGGCCGTCTCTACACCGTGATCGAGGCCTGGGGGACCCCCAGCGGCTTCGACTTCCATGTGCGCGGACCGGGGGGGATCGCAGAGATGGGCACGACGATCGAGTTCACGCCGGGGCAGCGGATCGTGATCGAGCCGCCCGCGGTCTACCGCCGGCCGGCCGCCCTCCCGGAGCCCGAAATCCGCCTGCGTCTCTATCGCATCGACGGCCATGGACGGCGGATCGTGCTCGACGCGGGTGACCCGATCGACATCGCCGTCCCGGGCCCCGGGGCGTACCGCGTCGAGGTCGGCATCGTTCCCCGCCACCTCGCCCCCTACCTGGGGGATGCGGCCGGGCGTTATCTGCGCGAGGTGCCGTGGATCTACTCGAACCCGATCCGCCTCGTCGGGACGGGCGCCCGTTCGGAGGATCGCTGAGCGCCCCGCAACGGCTTCTGCGTCGTCTCGTCACCCACGACGTGGCGACCGGGGAATCCTCCGCCTATCCGGAGCTGCGCCCGCTGGACGTTTCTCTCGGTGTCCGGAGCGCCTTCACCGCGGCGCTGGCGGCCGCGCGGTCGATGCCGGGATGGACGATCGTCGAGGCCGACGAAGCGAAGGGATCGATCCGGGCCGAGGCCCGCACGCCGCGGCTGGGATTCGTGGACGACGTGCGGGTCGCCGTCAAGCCGCTCGCGGACGGGCGAAGCCGGATCCATGTCCGCTCCGTCTCCCGGATCGGCGTCTACGACTTCGGGACCAACGCCCGCCGGATCCGGGCATACCTGGACCGGGTGGATATGCGAACGGACCGCTGACCGCCGCCGGCTAGTCCGTCCGCTCGGCGTGGATCGTCGGCTCCCCGTCGGCGTCGTAATCCACCGTCAGCGCGTACGTCCGGCCGCACGTCTCGCACTCCTCGGTGAACTCCTGGGCCCCCTGGTCCTGATCCGGCTCCAGGAAGAGGTCGTTCTTCTCGCCGCAATACGGACACGAAAGGGTCGATCTGTCGGTCGTCCGTCCCGGAACGGTCGGCGCGGGTGCGCCAAGGTCGCGGTCCTCTATTTCATCCACCACGTCCCGCGGCCGGCTGGGATCTCGCTTCTCGGCAGCCATCGGCAATCCTCCTTTCGGGTGCTATCCCCGTCTCCGGCCGGGAGTTCCGCGGGCGCTCGCGGTTGCCGCCCCCGGGAGCGGCCCATATCTTCTCGATCCCGTTGGCGCGCCGCCAGATAGCGGCGTCCCGCGCTCCCCGGTAGCTCAGTTGGTAGAGCAGGTGGCTGTTAACCACCGTGTCGCTGGTTCGAGTCCGGCCCGGGGAGCCAAATCGTCGCCTTTCAAACCAGGCGACCGCCAGTTGAACAGGAGCCCCGATCGCCTCCCGGTGGTCGGGGCTTCGCTTTTCTAGTACCGGCAGTGGGTGCTCAGCGTGCCCTCCCCGCTCCGGCTGCGCATCGCGCGCGACCCCGGCGAGCTCAACCGCATGCTGAACCTGTTCCACCGCCGGCCCGATCCGCGTGCTTGACAACCAATAAGCATCAGCTTATATGTCATGGATGCAGAGCGCGGCCGTGACCGAAGACAAGATCTTCCAGGCGCTGGCGGACCCCAGCCGCCGGGCGATCTTCGAGTCGCTCACGCGTGGCGAAGCGGCGGTGAAGGACCTCACGGCGCGCTTCGACATCTCGCAGCCGGCTGTCTCGCAGCACCTCGCCACTTTGAAAGGCGCCGGCCTCGTGAACGGCCGGCGCGAGGGGCGCTGCGTCTACTACCGGGTGGAGCCGCGCGGCATGAAGCCGCTCATCGATTGGATCGCGCACTACCGCGCCTTCTGGACGGAGCACGTCGATCGCCTTGAACAACTGCTGGAGAAAATGGACCAATGAGTCCCACCGACAAGACCGCACCATCGCAAACTGAATCCATTTCGTTCGAATTCGATTTGCATCATTCGCCGGAGAAGGTGTGGCGCGCGCTCACCGACCCCGTACTGCTCGCGGAGTGGCTCCTGCCCGTCGTCGATCTCAAGCTCGAGCCGGGGGCGGCGTTCACGTTCAAGGCGCAGCCGCAGCCCGGTTGGGACGGCATCGTGAATTGCCGGTTCGCCGAGATCGAAGCGCATAGGAAGCTCAGCTGGAGGTGGGTCGTCGGCGACATAGACACCGTCGTGACGTTCACGCTCACGCCCAAGGCGTCGGGCACGCGCCTGTCCCTCGTGCAGTCGGGCTTCAAGCCGGACCAGAAGCAGAACTTCGCCGGCGCGCGCTACGGCTGGAAGATGATGGGCGGGAAGCTCGTCGACCTGCTCGCGAGGATCCCATGAGCTACGGTGTGCGCCTCGGCTACCCGCTGCACCTCGTCACGCTCGACGAGCAGGACGCTCTCGCCGCAGGCGGTTACGCAGTACTTGCAGGTGTGCCCGATCCGCTTCTGGCTCGTCTTCAGAGGAGATCCCAATGAACTGGAACAAGTGGGTTCGGCAGATCCACCGCTGGCTGTCCATTGCCTTTACGGTGGGCGTCATCGTCAACACCGTCGCCATCGTCGCCGTGGGACAGGGGGAGCCTGCCGTCTGGGTGTACTTCCTGGCGCTGCTCCCGCTCGCCTTGCTCCTGTTCACCGGTCTGTACTTGTTCGCGCTGCCGTATGCCACCAAGTTGCGCAGCGGGCGACGCACCGTGGAGTGAACGCAATGGCCGGCAAGTCGAAGAAGAAGACCGCGAAGCCGACCCTCCTCGCAGGCGGCAACCCTCAGATCGCGAAGGGCGACGGCGACGCCCCCGTGCAGGCCTACATCGCGGCCATGCCGGGCTGGAAGAGCGACGTCGGGCGCCGCCTCGACGCGTTCATCGTGCACAACGTGCCCAACGTGCGGAAGGCCGTGAAGTGGAACTCGCCCTTCTATGGCATCGAGGGCCAGGGCTGGTTCCTCAGCTTCCATTGCTTCACGAAGTACGTCAAGGTGGCGTTCTTCCGCGGCACGTCGCTGCGCCCTCTTCCCCCCGTCGAGTCCAAGAACAAGGAAGTGCGCTACTTCCACATCCACGAGGACGACCACCTCGACGGGGCGCTGTTGGCGACGTGGATCCGGCAGGCGGCCGCCCTACCCGGCTGGGTGCCCTAGCACCGGCATCGAAGTCACCCCGACCCCGGAGTGAACACAATGGCTGGCAAGACGACAAAGAAGGCCGCGGCAAAGAAGAAGACCGCGAAAAAGAAGACCGCGAAGAAGTCGACGAAGATCGCAAAGAAGGGCACCGCCAAGCGGGTCGCTGCGAAGGCGGCCAAACCGCGTAAGGCGGTCGCCAAGTCATCAGACCCTATAGGGGCATCCAAGCGGATCGAAAAGAAAATCGCGGACTTGGGCGATTGGAGAGGCGAGAGGTTGGCCGAAATCCGCAAGCTCATCCACGAGGTCGACCCCGAGGTGGTCGAAGAATGGAAGTGGATGGGGACCCCCGTCTGGTCGCACGAGGGGATGTACGCACTCGCCAACGCCCACAAGGACAAGGTGAAGCTCACGTTCTTCCACGGAGCCGAGCTCCCCGACCCCAGGAAGCTCTTCAACGCGGGCCTGGCCGGGAACAAGTGGCGGGCGATAGACTTTCGCGAAGGAGACAAGATAGACAAGCCCGCGCTCAAGGCGTTGCTGCGCGAGGCGGTGGCTTACAACACCAAACACTCGGTGCCAAAGAGCAAAGGTTCGAGAGCCTAGAACGAGCTTGAAGGGCGCGACGCATGAAACCGAGAGCGGTGGACTTCGTTTCGTACAGCGTGACGGACATGGACCGATCCGAGGCGTTCTATCGGGACGTGCTCGGGCTGGACGTGGAGGTCGCGCGCGGAAAGCCGGGCACACGCGCCGCCGGCTACATGGAGCTCGATGCGGGCGGGACGGCGATCGCGCTGACCGTCCTGCCGCAGCTCCACCCGAACGCGATCGTGGCGCTGGCGGTGGAGGACGTGCACGCCGCGGTGGAGGAGCTGCGCGGCAAGGGCGTTCCGATCTCGATGGAGACGCTCGAGACCCCTGTTTGCTTCATGGCGGTCGTGGCGGACCCGGACGGCAACCAGATCCTGATCCACCAGCGGAAGGACGGTTCGTTCGGTTAGGCAGGCGTCCGGTTTCCGACCTCACGCCTCCCGCAGATACCCCCAGTTGTGCAGCCGGTCGTGGTCCTCGAACCAGCGGTCGCCGATGTCGGTCCGGTAGTACATGTTGGGGATCATGATGTTGCCGATCCGATTGTAGGCCTGCGCCTGGGCCCGGCGCATCGTCTGACCCGTGCCGATGACGATCAATACCACGCCCGATGTCCCGGTGATCACCCACTCGCCGTTGACGAGTTTGACGTCCTCGATGTGGACACCGGCGAGCTCCGGCTTCCGGAAGATGATCACGCGCTCTTCCGAGTTGGCCTCGAACGTCTTGGGATCGTCGAAAGGGAAGGGTGGCACCACGATCCGGACCCCGACCTGGAACCCGGACCTGGCTTTCAGATCGACCTTCTCGCCGCGCGCGAGGGCGGCCAGCAGCTCGCCCATCGGTGTCGTCAGCCCCTCCTGCTGGATCGAGATCGTGGGATAGCCGAAGCGGGCCGTGAACTCGAGCGGATAGATGCCCTGCGAGTTGACGATGCAGTTCAGGTCGATGTACCCGACATAACCCTCCTCACGCAGCTTTCCCTCGAGCTTCGCCAGCGTCTGGTTGAAGATCCGGTTCGGCTGGCTCCAGTACATGGCCGTCCCCATCTCGCCGGTGGATGGGCCGATGTTCCCGGGGAACAGCTTCTTGTGCTCGAAGTTGACGTTGATGGGAGTCAGGAACTCGTTGCCGTTGAAGAACGCGCCGATCGCGATCTCGACACCGCTCCGGCGCTGCTGGAGCTGGAAGGTGCGGACCCGGTCCGCGTAGACTTTCTTGTACGACTCGAGCACGTGGATGACGTCGGTGCCGTCCTCGTCCTCGCCGACGAACAGGAGGCGCTTGATGTTCTGGGCCTCGCCGCTCGGCTTGATCACGTACCGCACCGGATTGGCCTTCACGTAAGCGATCGCGTCGTCGAACGAGGAGAACTCCTCGAACGGAATGATCGGGATTCCGAAGCCCTTGAGCTCGTTCTGCCCGAAGGCGCGGTCGTCCTCCAGCCGATCGGTGTAGGGCGTTCCGCCGACCACCGCCTTGCCCGCCTTTCGCAGCCGTTGTGCGTCCTCTCCCATCCCCAGCACGTCGTCGAACACGACCACGTCGGCCCACTCCGCGTCCGCCTTCCAGTCGGTGGACTTGGGCACGAAGCCGTCGCCAATCGACCGCGCCGGCTTCTTTTTGATGTAGTACCGGACCTCGTGGCCTTCCTTCACGACCTGCCACGCGATGTCGGTGATCAGGGCGTCGAAGGACACGAACAGGAAGCGGGTCTTGTCGGTCATTCCACCTTCCGGATCGGTTCGAGATCTCGACCTGGGGAGCCCCGCGAATCCGGCGCTCGTGGGGCCGGCGCCCATGGGGGTCCGGATCCTCTGGGGCCGGCGCCCCGACGCCCGCCGGAAGCTACTACAATAGTGTCCTCATGATGCCGAATTTCCTCGTCATCGGCGCCGCCCGGTCGGGCACGACCTCGCTCTACCACTACCTCGGGTCGCATCCGGAGATCTACATGAGCCCGGTGAAGGAGCCGAACTTCTTCGCCCAGGAAGGGGGGCGACTCGACTTCGGGGATTCCGAACCCGGAGCGAAGATTCGAACTCGGCTCTCGGTCCTCAATTCGAAGAAGTACCGCGCTCTCTTCCGCGGCGTGATGGACGAGAAGGCGATCGGCGAGGCGAGCCCGAGCTACATGGGAAGCCCGGGTGCTGCAGCGCGCATCCAGCGGGTGATCCCGGCGGCACGGCTGATCGCCATCCTCCGTCACCCCGCTGAGCGGGCGTACGCCAGCTACATGGGGCGATTGCGGGACGGCCGGGAGCCAAACCGGGACCCCTACGACGCGATCGGGGGCGCGCTTCGCGGCTGCGGTCCGCCCTGGCGGTCGAGGATCTACATCGGCCTGGGCCTTTACCACGAGCGCCTTCGCCCCTTCCTCGAGCACTTCGACCGCGAGCAGATCCGGATCTGCCTCTTCGACGACTTCGTCCGCGATCCCCAGGCGGTCCTCCGCGACCTGTTCTCCTTCCTGGACGTGGATCCGGAATTCGAGCCCGACACGTCCATCGTTCACAACGCCACCGGGTGGATCGACAATCCGCTGCTCCGGTTCGCATGGACGAGATCGAAGCCGATCGGCGCGCAGATGGGCACGCTGCTCCCTCGCTCGATCCACGCTGCCGCGTGGAGGCTGGTCCAGCGAAACCTCTCGCGACCCCCGCTCCCCTCGGATCTCCGGGCCGCGCTGGTCGAGCGCTACCGTCCGGCCATCATCGAGATGGAAAGGCTGCTCGAGCGCGACCTTTCCGGCTGGCGGGCGTGACCCCCACCCCGCCCTCGATCGTCGCCTGAGCTCGCTCTTGAGGAATCCGCACGGCGGCCCGCGGGCGGGGCGCCGGTTAGGTTGGGCCGCGTGGAGACGCAAGCGCTCGCCGCCCTCCTCGTCCTGCTCATGATTCCCTGCCTGTTCCTGATCCCGCTCGGCCTGCCGGGGACCTGGATCATGCTGGGCCTGCTGGGGCTCGCGGTCTGGGCCGAGGCCGTGGCGTGGTGGCTCTGGCTGGCCCTGATCGCGGTGGCGGGCGCGGCCGAGGTGGCCGAGTTCTTCATCCTGCGCCATACGAGCCGCACCTACGGGGGGTCGCGACGGGCCTTCTGGGGAGCCATGCTCGGCGGGGCCGTCGGCGTCTTCGTCGGCCTCCCCTTCCCGGTTCCGGTGGTCGGGTCGCTGGTCGGCGGTCTCCTCGGAACGGTCCTCGGTGCCGGGCTGGTGACGTACCGGGAAACGCGCCGGGTCCGGTCCGCCGGCCGGGTGGCCTGGGGAACGCTGATCGGCCGGGCCCTTGCCGCCGCCGCCAAGACTGCGGCCGGGGTCGTCGTCCTCGTTATCGGCGCCGCGGCGCTCTTCCTGCAATGAGGTTCGACGCCGTTGTCTTCGATCTGGATGGCACGCTGGCCGATACCCTGAGCGACATCGCCGCGGCCATGAACTACGCCCTCGCGCGAAACGGGCTCCGGGAGCGGGACCCGGACGAGTACCGGAGCCTGGTCGGAGAAGGGGTGATCCGGCTGGTCGAGCGCGCGGTGCCGGTACATCGCCTCGACCTCGTCGAGCCGGTGCTCGCGGACCTGCGTGCGCACTACGGCGAGCACATGCTCGACCGGACCCGGGCCTATCCGGAAGTGCCCGAGCTGCTGGACGGGCTGGTCGACCGCGGCCTCCCCATTGCCGTGCTCAGCAACAAGCCGCAGACCGCCACGAGCTGGATGGTGGAGCGAATGTTCGGGGAGAACCGCTTCGCGGCGGTGCGAGGCGGCCGCGACGACGTGCCCCTCAAGCCAGATCCCACCGCGCTGCTCGAGATCGTCCGCGACCTCGATGTCGAGCCCGGCCGGTCGGCTTACGTCGGCGACACCCGTACCGACATGGAGACCGCCGTGGCGGCGGGCGTCCTTCCCGTGGGCGCGGCATGGGGCTTCCGGGATCGCCGCGAGCTGGTCGAGCACGGCGCCCGCGCCGTCATCGCTCGACCCCTCGAGCTCCTGGACCTTCTGGACGGCGCGTGAACCCGCTCCTGGCCGTCCTCCGTTTCCGGCGGGTCGAGGAACGCGATCGCGGTCAGCCCTTTGCTCCCCATGCCGTGCCGCCACGCGCCTTCGCGCGGGCCCTGGCCTGGATCCAGCGGAACGGCTGGACCGTGCTCGACGCCCACCGCCTGCTGCAGGGCCTCGACGAGTCCGATCATGTGCCGGAACGCTCGGTCCTGATCACCATCGACGGGCCCTACCGCTCGCTCATCCGCGACGCGCTGCCCATTCTTCGCGCGCACAGCCTTCCGGCGGTGGTCTTCGTGCCCGTCCACTTCATCGGCCGCGAGGCGGTCTTCGAGGCCGAGTCCCTCCCGTCCCCGGTCTGCACCCTCAATGACCTGCGGTACCTCGAGGACCAGGGAGTTTCGGTGCAATCGCAGGGGGTCTCGAGCCGATCTTTCGATGTCCTCTCCGAGCCGGAGCGCGAGTGGGAGATGATGCGCTCCCGTCAGGCGCTGGAAGCGGCGCTCCAGAGGCCGGTGGAGATGTTCGCCTTCCCGCGCGGCGATCCCGGACCCGACCCCGTGGCGAGCGCCGAGACGGCCCGCCGCTGCGGGTACCGAGCGGCCTTCGTCTGCCGCGGCTCCGTGAACCGGCTCGCCGAGGCCGACCGGTTCCGGCTCGCGCGGGTGACCGTGGGACCGGCGACCGACCTGGCGGACGCGCTGGGTCGTCAGGACGGGTCCGCGCTTGCGTGACTCACGGCGGGGATCGAACATAGGAGCCCACGCGCGTCCTGTTCCCCGATCCGCGTCGCGGAATGGCCGCCATCGAGACCCGTATCGGCCGATTCTTCGACCCGCAACCATGGAGATGCTCCATGCCGTTCGCTCGGCTCCGCTTCGTCCCCGCGCTGGCCGTCCTTTTCATCGTCGCCTGCGCCTCGGCCGAGCGGAATCCTGCGCCCGACCTCAACCCACCGGCCGTCTCCGAACGCCCCCGGCTGACTCCCGTGCTTCCGTCGCCGGCCTTTCGGGACGCCGTCGAGGCCGGCACGCGGACGAGAACCGGCCAGCCTGGCCCCGCCTACTGGCGGCAGCAGGCCGACTACACCCTCCGGGCGCGGCTCGTGCCGGACGACCGGCAGCTTCTCGGGACCGTGCGCATCGTCTACCACAACGAGTCCCCCGACACGTTGCGGGAGCTCGACCTGGCGCTCCTCCAGAACCATCACGCGGCGGGGGCGATGCGGTCGTCACCGGCCGAGGTGACCGGCGGCATGGAGCTCGGGGGAGTGAGCGTCGATGGCCGGGACCTCGAGCCCCTCACGGATGAAGGGGAAGATGCCCGGCCGGGCTTTGAGGTCTTCGGCACCCGGATGCGGATCGTCCCTCCCGCGCCCGTTCTTCCCGGCGGCACCGCGGAGATCGTCATCGACTACAGCTTCCGGATCCCCAAGGTCGGAGCCGCCGGGCGCATGGGTTACAACGGCGAGGACCTCTTCTTCATCGCGTACTGGTATCCGCAGATGGCCGTCTACGACGACGTCGTGGGGTGGCAGGTCGACCAGTTCCTCGGCAACGCCGAGTTCTACGCGGACTTCGGAACTTACGACGTGACGATCGAGGCCCCGGCCGGCTGGCTGGTGCGGGCGACCGGTGAGCTGATGAACCCCGACGTGACCCTGGCGGCCCCCATCCGGGAGCGGCTCCAGGCCGCGGCCGCGAGCGACACGATCGTGCACGTCGTGACGGAGGCGGATTTCGACCGCCAGACTGTCGGGAGGGGCACGCTCACCTGGCGGTTCCAGGCGGACTCGGTCCACGACTTCGCCTTCAGCGCGACACGCGCCTCGCTCCTCGACGCCACCCGCACGCCGGTCGGCGATCGTGACGGGGACGGAGCGACCGACTACGCGCGGATCGAGGCCCTTTACCGGCCGGCCGCTCCCCTGTGGCGGGAGACAGCCCGCTACGCCGCCCACGCCATCGACTTCCTGAGCCGCTACACGGCGCTCCCCTACCCATGGCCGCACATGACCGCGGTCGAGGGCGGGGGGATCATCGACGGCGGGATGGAGTTTCCGATGATGACGCTCATCGGCGATTACAACGAGCGCGGTGCCGACCCGCTCTACTACGTGGTCGCCCACGAGCTCGCCCACATGTGGATTCCGATGATCGTCGCCAACGACGAGCGACGGTACGCCTGGATGGACGAAGGCTCCACGACCTTCCACGAGAACCGAGCCCGAGAGGAGTTTTTCCCTGAGGAGGACAGCGACGAGACGGATCGAGAGGACTATATCGAGACCGCGCGAGCGGGGCTCGAAGGGGAGATCATGCGCCGCTCCGACTATCATTATCCGGGCGCCGCCTACGGGGTCGCCTCCTACGACAAGCCGGCGCTTGTCCTGCGTTCCCTGCGGGGCCTGCTGGGCGAGGAGACGTTCCTGACCGCGTGGCGCGCGTTCATCGAGCGCTGGGCCTGGAAGCATCCGTACCCGTGGGACCTGTTCAACACCTTCGAGGACATCTCGGGGCGCGACCTGGGTTGGTTCTGGCGAAGCTGGTATTACGAGACGTGGCTCCTGGACCAGGCGCTGACGGACGTCTCCACCACCGGGGGAACGACAAGGATCGTGGTCGAGGATCAGGGCCGCGTGCCGATGCCCGCCCCGCTGGTCGTGATCCGCGCCGATGGAGCGGTCGAGCGTCACGAGGTCCCGGTCGATACCTGGCTCAGCGGCCGGCAGCGGGCGGTCGTGACCGTGCCGGCCGAGCCCGCCGTTACCCGCGTGGAGATCGACCCCGAAATGCTCTACCCCGACATCGACCGCTCCGACAATGTCTGGACGGCGACGGGAGCCGCCGCGCCCTGACCGCAGCGGGGACCATGACCGCACCCGGGTCCGTGCGGGGCGCGACGCTCGTCACCGGCGCCTCGAGCGGAATCGGTCGTGCGCTGGCCGGTCTCTTCGCCGCGGACGGGCACGAGCTGGTCCTGCTGGCCCGGGGGACGGCCCGGCTCGAGTCCACCGCGGCCGAGCTGGAGGCCCGCCACGGAATCCGGGCCCATGTCCTGGCCGAGGACCTCGCCGATCCTGAAGCGCCCGGCCGTATCGTCGAGGGGATCGGCCGCCTCGGGCTCGTCGTCGACCATCTCGTCAACAACGCCGGATTCTCCGTCTATGGCCCGTTTCTGGAGACCGATCGCGAGGCCGAGCGGGACATGCTGCAGGTGAACGCCGTCGCGCCGACCGCGCTCGCCAGGCTCTTCGCACCGGGCATGGTGAATCGCGGAGCGGGGCGAATCCTGAACGTGGCCTCGACCGCGGCCTTCCAGCCCGGGCCGCGGATGGCCGTCTACTACGCCACGAAGGCCTACCTGCTCTCCCTCTCGGTGGCGCTGTCCGTGGAGCTGGAGGGAACCGGTGTGTCGGTGACCGCCCTTTGCCCCGGAGCGACGCGGACGGGTTTCGCCGAGCGTGCCGGGCTCGAGCGGTCCCGCCTGTTCAACGAGGAACGGTTCCTGCTGGATCCCGGCGAGGTGGCCCGCGCGGGCTACGCGGGGATGCTGCGCGGGGACCGCGTCGTCGTGCCGGGCGCCATCCACAAGGTCCACGACCTCGCGGTACGCTTCGTCCCCCGCGGTCTGGCGGCCCGGATGGTCAGCGCGGTCCAGGCTCCGCTGGACTGAGCCGCCAGGCCAGGACCAGACCCGCCAGCGACCACCCGATGACCAGATCGAAGGCCGCGACCAGCGAGTAGTCGAGCGGAAAGCGCCACCAGTTCCAGTCCACGAGCCGCGACTGGAGGGCGGCGAACCCGGCCAGCAGCGCGATGAAGAGCACGCGGCTGCCGAGCCCGGGAAGGGCGGGCGCGGCGGCGGCCAGGAGCGCCGCCGCCAGGAACGCCGCCACGAGGTTGAGGAGGAACCCGGCCACCAGAAACCACGGGCTCCAGGGATCCGAGCCGGTCGCCGACCAGGCCAGAAAGCTGATGTTGGGCCCCCGGCGGTAGCGCTCCACCCAGGCGTCGGAATCCCCGTCCTCCGGCCCGGGATAGTGGTAGACGCCGCTTCCCGTCACCCGCTCGCCGAGGGCCTGGGTCACCGCCTCGCCGTCCGGGATGCCGTCGAGGACCATGTGGTGCCACGGGAGCACCATCCACGAGACGGCCCCCCACAGCGTAACGACGATCGCCGCCAGCAGCGCTGCGACCAGCAGCCTTCGCATGGCGACCGGTCAGGCCTCCTTCAGATGGCCGTTGACGAGCTTGGTCATCTCGAACATGCTGACCTTGGCCTGGCCGTTGAAGACCGGCCTCAGGTTCTCGTCCGCGACGATCATCCGCTTGTTGCTCGGATCCTGCAGCTGGTTCTTCTTGATGTAGTCCCAGAGCTTCTTGGTGACTTCGGTGCGGGGCTTTGGCTCGGCGCCCACGACCTTGGCCAGCGCGCTGTCCGGCCGCATCGGCTTCATGAACGCGGGGTTGGGCTTCCGTTTCTTCTTCTGCTCGGCCATCCTTCGCTCTCCGTCGAAGAGGTCGGGGTCGGTGTGACTGGGAAACGGTCAAGTGAGGAGTGGGGCGCAAGCGACCCGGGGGCGGCGCTCCGGCTCCCCTCTTCGTAAAACGATCGCGGCCGATGCGCAAGGCCGCGGCCCCGGGCGGAATCTAACATTCCGCCTCTCCCGTGCGAGCCCCGGTGCTGCAACTCGACCGGAGAACCGGCCTCGGGCGCTGGCAGGCCGCCTTTTTCAGCGGGCTACTGGACCCCGTAGGCGAGCATGGCGTCGGCCACCTTCAGGAACCCGGCCACGTTCGCCCCCCTGACGTAATCCACCCGTCCGTCCACGCTTCCGTGCTGCAGGCACTGCTCGTGGATGCGGTGCATGATCTTCTGCAGGCGCTCGTCGATCTCCTCCCGGGACCAGCTCATCCTGAGCGCGTTCTGCGTCATCTCGAGGCCGGAGATCGCGACGCCGCCGGCGTTGACGGCCTTGCCGGGGCCGTGCAGGACCCCGGCGTCCTCCAGCACCCGCGCGGCGTCCGGCGAGACCGGCATGTTGGCTCCCTCGCAGACCGCGCGGCATCCGCCCTTCACCAGCGCGAGCGCGTCATCCTCCTGGATCTCGTTCTGGGTGGCGCAGGGAAAGACGACGTCCGCCGGGATCCCCCACGGCTTCTTCCCGGCGAGGAACTCCGCACCGAACTCGGCGGCATACTCGCGAAGGCTGCCGTGACGGTCCTTGAGGCCGATGAGGTACTCCAGCCGCTCGGGCGTCGCTCCGTCCGGTTCGTGAATCGTCCCGTCCCGATCGGAGAAGGCCACCACACGGGCCCCCAGCTCGAGCAGCTTCTGGATCGCGTACTGGGCCACGTTGCCGGCGCCCGAGACGAGGCAGCTCCGGCCGTCGAGTCCGTCCCCGTGCGCGGCCAGCATATCACGGGCGAAGTACACCGCCCCGTAGCCGGTCGCCTCGGTGCGGAGGAAGCTCCCGCCGTAGGCGGCTCCCTTGCCGGTCAGGGCGCCCGTCCACTCGTTCTGCAGCCGCTTGTACTGGCCGAACAGGTAGCCGATCTCGCGCGCTCCCACCCCGATATCCCCGGCGGGGACGTCCACGTCCTTCCCGATGTAGCGGAACAGGGCCGTCATGAACGATTGGCAGAAGCGCATCACCTCGTCGTCCGAGCGATGCTTGGGGTTGAAGTCGGCGCCGCCCTTCGCCCCCCCCATGGGAAGGGTCGTCAGGCTGTTTTTGAAGGTCTGCTCGAACCCCAGGAACTTCAGGATGCTCAGGTTGACCGACGGATCGAACCGGAGCCCTCCCTTGTAGGGACCGATGGCGTTGTTGAACTGCACGCGATAGCCGCGGTTCACGTGGACGTTCCCCGCGTCGTCCTCCCATGCCACCCGGAACATGATGACCCGGTCCGGCTCGGTCATCCGCTCCAGGATGCGCTCCTCCGCGTATCTGGGATTTCTGTTGATCACCGGAATGACGCTCTCGGCGACCTCGTGGACCGCCTGGTGGAACTCCGGCTCGCCCCAGCTCCGCCGGATGACGTCCTGCATGAAGTCTTCGAGGTTCAGGCCGCCGCCTCCCGCTTCTGGATCCGGTAGACGCCGGCGGCGATCAGGCCACCGAGGAGCGGCGCCACCAGATAGAGCCAGGCGTTGGACATGGTTCCACCCGCAGCCAGGCGGTCGAACAGGATCGGGCCCAGCCCGACGGCGGGGTTGAAGGCTCCGCCCGAGATCCCGCCGCCCGCGAAGGCGCCGGCCGCCACCGTGAACCCGATGGCCAGGCCGTAGTAGGAGTTGCCCTTGGTCTCCGGAGTCATCGCCGACTGCAGGACGACGAGGGCGAGCGCGAACGTGAAGAGGATCTCGACCAGGAAGGCGCCGAGGATGGTGGCGGTATCGCCGGGGGCGGGAGCGTAGGTCTCCCGGGTGATGGCCCAGGTCGCCACCGCCGCCAGGAAGGCGCCCAGGAGCTGGGCGACCCAGTACGGGACGACCTGCCCGCCACCGATGGCACCCCGCGCCCAGGCCGCCAGGGTGACGGCCGGATTGTAGTGGCCTCCCGAGACATGCCCGCCCATGTAGACCATCACCATGAGGGCCGATCCGATCGCCAGCGGCGCGAACGGTGTCTCGCCGATCACCGTGAGGCCGATCGTCAGCACCAGAAAGAAGGTCCCGATGAGTTCCGTCAGGAGCTTGCCCGTCATCCTCTCGCCTCCGGTCTACGGGGGGTTGCCACGGAACGACCCGGAAGATGGAGCCAGCCTATCTATACCGAGTTCTTCGATGGAGGCAAGCGTTCCGCGGCCGGCCACGGCCGGCGACCGGTCAGGAGGCCGTTTCGGTGCGGGAGGCCGGCGCCAGGTGGGACCGGAGCGCGGCGTTGCGCGGATGGTTCAGGAACCCTTCGCGAAGATCGGCCGGAATGTTCCGCGCCAGGGCATGCATGGCCCGCGCTGCGCGGGTCAGGGCCAGCAGCTCCCCGCGACGGTCTCCCAGTGCGCGGTGAACGTCGCCGAGCCGCTCGGCGGCGGCGCGCTCGAGAGACGGGATCCCCATCCGTGATGCCTGTTCCGCCACCCAGGCGAGCTCCTCGGCGAGCCCGGTTGTGGGCTCGAGGAACGCCTCGGCGTCCGCGTCCAGGTATCGGATGAGGGTCGAATACGGCAGGCTCCGGAAGCCCACGCTTTCCCGCTTCCCCGGGTCCTTCCCGCCCGCGCGGATCTCGGCTCTCCGCCGCTGCGCGGCGATCAGCGCGATCTGGGTCGGACTGGCGCTCTGCCGGGCTTCCTCCTCGGCCCGCTCGAACCGCTCCGCCGCCTCAGTCCAGCGGCCGGAGGCCACGCACAGACGCCCTTCCCGGAGCTCGATGTCGTTCAGCTGATCGACCGCCCCGGTATCCTCGACCACCGCTCGCGCCTCGTCGAGCGACTGCTCGGCAAGCTCGTCGGCGAACATCCGCAGATAGGCATCGAAGAAGTAGATCCGGGTCGAGACCCGGGGGACGGGGCCCAGCAGGCCGTCGCCCTTCTCCCGGCAGGTCCTGAGATGCCGGATGGCGTCGTCCAGCCTGCCCAGCGCGATCTCGCAATCGATCCGGTTCTGGAGCGTGATATAGCGCGCGAACGACCAACCCATCTCTTCGAGCAGACGCTCGGCGCGGGCCAGGGTCTCCAGGGCTTCGCCCCACTCACCGCGAGCGGTCCACAGGCGGCCGAGGTTGTTGAGGACCAAATACCGCATCTGACGATCGCCGATCGATTCGGCCGTCCGATGGGCCTGCCGGTAGTAGCGCTCGGCGCTGTCGAGGTCATCCTTCAGATCCATGAAGATGTTTCCGATGTTGAGGAGGCTCTTCGCCGTTCCCAGCACGTCGTCGTTCTTCTCGCGCAGCTTGAGGGCGAGCGAGTGCTGCTCGAAAGCGCGCTCGGCGGCGATCTGATAGAGGAACACCGCGCCGAGACCGTTGTGCAGGTCGGCGGCCAGCAGCTCCTCCGTCTCGGGGAGGACCTCCAGGCCCTCTTCGTAGAGACGCGCCGCGTCCTCGAAATCGCCGCGATACCAGGCCACTCGGCCGCGCCGCTCCATCCCGCGGGCGACCCACTCGGGACGCCCCGCGGACCGGCCCCATTCCTCGAGCCGGCGGAACCACCCCTCGGCCTCGTCCAGGTCACCCCGCGTCACCAGCACGTCGCCCAGCGTCTCGCCGAACAGCGCGCGCTGGTCGGAGTCGGAGAAGACTTCCGGATCGGACGCGAAGACCTCGGCCGCCCGCCGGAGGTTACGCTCGGCGGTCGGCAGGTCGTAGCTCGCCGCCGCCGACCGGCCGGCGACCCAGAGATGGGGCGCAGCCGCCCGGGGGAGCCCGGCGTGCCAGTAGTGGTGGGCGAAGAAAGGCGCCTCGGCCTCCCGACGGTCGGAGAAGACTTCTTCCCCCAGCCGCGCGGCGGACTCGTGGAGGACGTTACGCACGCGCTGGAGAAGCCCGCCGTAGGCGACCTCCTGCATGAGCGCGTGGCGGAAGCCCAGATCCTCCGGGCTCCGCTCCTCGAGGAATCCACGCTCCTCGAGGACGACCAGCGCCCGGTCGAAGCCGATCGGCTGGGGCTCGAGACCGTACATTCGGGTCAGCAGCCGGGTCGGGAAGTGCATGCCCAGGACCGACGCCATCTGGAGCAGAAGCTGAAGCGGCGGCTCGAGCCGGTCGATGCGCGCCATGATGAGACCCTGCACGGACCCGGGGACCGAGCGGCGCTCCTCCTCGCCGGTGTCCTTCATGGCCCGGATCAGCTCCTCGAGGAACAGCGGGTTCCCCTGGCTGCGCCGGATCAGCTCGCGACGATCCTCGGGAGCGAGATCGTCCAACCTGCCGCCCAGGAGCTTCTCCGCGGCGGCCTCGTCGAGGGGCTCGAGCGCCAGCCGCTCGACCTCCCCCCCCGGCCACGGACCGAGGTCACCGGGGCGCGCGGTCAGGATGACCGGGATCGGCCGGTCCGCCAGGGCCGGGATCAGGAAGGCGAGGAACTCACGGGCGGTCTCGTCCGCCCAGTGGACGTCCTCGAACAGCAGCGACATCGGCGTCGTCCGCGCGGCGGCGCCCAGCAGCGCGGCCAGCGCGAGCCAGCGGTTCTGGCGCGCCGTCTGCGGATCCTCCGCCGGATGCCCGTCGCCCTCCGGGGTCACCCCCGCCACCTCGCGCGCGAGCCCCTCGATGCCGCGTCGATGGGCGTCGAATCCGTCGCCCAGGAGCGCCTTCGCCCGATCCTCCAGCGCGCCCTCGCCCCAGGCTCCCAGACGGTCGAAAAGCTCGACCTCCGGGGCCCGCTGGCCAGGCAGCCGGATCTGGGAGAAGGTCACCATGAGGTTCGGCAGCGCCGCCCGCTTGAGGCCCTCCGCGACGAGCCGGCTCTTCCCGGTGCCGGCCTCTCCCTCCACGACCAAACCGGCGGCGCGCCCGTCGCCTGGCCTCAGAAATTCCGTCAGGCGCGCGAGCTCCGTCTCACGGCCCGCGAAGGGGCTCCACTCGCGCCTCGGCGAGCTCGCCCCACCGGAGTAGCGGACGATCCGGTACGCCCGGACCGGCTCGCTCTTCCCCTTGAGGGTCAGGGGCGGCAGCTCGACCTCCTCGAAGCGGTCGCGGATCCGCTGCTGGACGGCTTCGCTGACCAGCACGGTGTTCGGCTCGGCGGCCGATTCGAGACGCGACGCCACGTTCACCGTATCCCCCAGGACCGTGTACTGAAGGCGCATCTCCGTCCCCAGGTGCGCGGCCACGACCTCGCCCAGGTGGATCCCCACCCGCAGGGCCAGCGGGATCTCGGAACGCTCGCTGTGATCGGCGATCACCTCGAGCATGGCGAGGCCGGCCAGGACCGCCCGCTCGGCGTCGTTCTCGTGGGCGAGCGGAGCGCCGAAGAGTGCCATCACCGCGTCCCCGATGAACTTGTCGACGTAGCCCTCGTAGTCGTAGACCGCGCCGGCCAGTCGCTGGAGGAGGGGATTGACGAGGAGCGTCACCTCCTCGGGGTCCAGGCGCTCGCTGAGGGCTGTGTACCCCTTGAGATCGGCGAACAGGACGACCACCTCGCGCCGGTCCCCCCGGAGCTGGGAGCGCGCGGCCTCGAACTTGGCGCGGAGCCCCGGCGGGAGCTCGGGCTCGGCGCCGCTGGGCGGAGCCTCAGCCGGGGCTTCTGGAGCCGGAGTGTGAATCGGACTTCCACATTCGGGGCAAAACTTTGCCGCCTCGGGAAGACTCGATCCGCAATGGATGCAGAACTTCATTTACCCTTCTTTCCCGCCGCCCGGAAATCGACTTGCCAGGCGCACCTTGATCCTTGTATGCTGGAGACTTCTTGTATCGGAATGCTGCGCCGTTCGCACGGTAATCTCCCAGGCCATGCAGCATCCAGTGGCGAGTTGATCGCGGGAAGACCCTTCCTCTTCCCGAAGGAGGTTACATGTTTCGAGCGGTTCTGGCTTCGATTCCTCTTGTCCTGATGGCTTTCCTGGCCGGATGTCAGGAGGAGAGCGACGAGCTCCTCTCAGCGCCCGCGGGCGCGAATGCCGCGACCATCGACGCCGCCTGCGAGACGGCCCCAGATATATGCGACCTGATCGAGGCCCTGTTCCCCGCTCCGGGGCTCGAGAACGCCGCCTTCACGCGCTTCGGCAACGTCGCGCGCGTGCTCGGCAACGGCGACCTCGACGAGGCCGTGGGGCAGACGTTCGATCTGATCGTGTTCGTCTTCCAGAAGGATCTCGACGATCCCAACGGAAGCGCTCCACCCACCACCGACGAAGGTCGGATCCAGCTCGCCAACCTGCTCCTCGAGTTCATCGGGCTGAACGGCATCCTGGGGAGCGGGGACTTCGTGATCTGCCAGCCCAACGTGAAGTGCGTGTTCGAGACGGAGACCCGGTTCGCCGGTTTCAGCGGCACGTTCACGGAGCTGACCCTGTTGACGATCGCCAGGCTGCCGGACAACACATTCGAGTCGAGAGTGGACGTCACCGGTTTCCCGCTGATCTTCGATTTCAGCGCGACAAGCGCCTCGGATGCCATGGGCGAGTCTGCCGGCCTGGCCCTGGCGTCCGCGCCGCTGGCCGAGCCGGCCACCGTCGCGGTATGTGTGGTCGATCCGCCGGATCCCGCGGCACCCGATGAGGACGAGCTGGCGAACCTCGCTCTGGGGCACATCATCCAGGGCTCCGAGGGCGACTCGGTCGAGATCCTGCCCGACGCGCCACCCGGCGATTTCGCCCTCGATTGCGAGGGCGCGAGCTCGGAGGACCCACCCCCGGTGGAGATCGTATCGCTCCGCTGGTGGGGTGAGCGGGTGGCCTCCGCGTTCGAGCCGGTGTCCGAGTACCTGGTCTCGCCGCTCCTCGCCAATCCCGGCGAGCGGCGGGGCCTGATGACCGCGTTCAGTCCGGTCGGGGGCATCGACACGAGGACGGTCGGGGACGGAGACGGCGGAGACGGAGGTCCCACCACGACGACGCTCCTGCTCAACGGGAATGCGGCGGGCCTCTCGACCTTCCACGGCCAGATCACCGAGGCGACCGCGATCGTCGCCCCGACCCCGGGGAACGTCCTCGAGCCGAGCGTGAACTTCGTGATCTCGCTGGGCCTGAACCAGCAGATCATCCCGGCGTTCCTGGACGATGGCGAGGCGACGATCACGATCCAGTGCGACGCCTTCGACGAGATCGCCAGCGAGGCGGACGCCGAGATCGGGCCCAACACCTACTTCATCCAGGCGCTCTTCCCTGGCGCCGGCGACTTCGAGGCGAGCCCGTCGGGCTTTCTGACCCTGGGCTGCTCGGAGCCGATCGGCTAGACCCGCGGCGGGCCACTCCCGAATCGAGAAGGGGCGGTCGTGGAAGGAGTGACCGCCCCTTCTTTCTTTCAATTTCGTTGCCTTCGAATGCAGGTACGATTTTCGGCAGGCGGTGGTCCGTCGGCGGACGGGCGGCAGGTGGACCGGATCGACCGGTCTCAGTGCTCGAGCGCGGTATCCCCGATCTTCGACGGAACATGGTAGTCGACGAGATGGAGCTCGACGGCCGAGACCTCGCCGCTGTAGCCGTAGGCGAAGGAGGTAAAGCCGAGCCCGGGCACGAAGGTCCAGACAGCGTGCTCGGCCGGCGTCCGCGCGGTCACACGGAAGAGGTCGGCGGCGATGTCCTCGGCGCCATGAACGGTGCGGAGGTCGGCCGGACCGTCGTCCGTCACCGACCAGCAGACCGGGGCGGGATCGTCCACGGGCTTCTTTCGCTTCTCCGGCGCGGCCGTCGCGGGACGAGCCGGGGGGCAGAACCGCTTTCCTCCGTGAAGCGGCAGATCGAGGATCAGCTCCGTGGGCATCGTCAACCCCTTCAGCGTGTCCTCACGATTCTGGAGCCGCCGCCAGACATTCCCTGCGCGCCGGCCGCCGGCCAGGAAGACCCGCGGGCCGGCCTTCTTGCGGTCGCGCACGAGGAGCACGTAGATGCCGCGCTCGCGGCCGCGCTCGTACCGGATGAGGTCGTAGGGGTGGCCCTCCAGCATGGCCGCCGTCCAGGGGCCGCGGCGTATGACCTCGGTGACCTCGCTCATCCAGGTCACCTGCTCGCGGTAGATCCGGCCGAAGCCCCAGGGGATCCACCACACCTGGCCCTCGTAGGTCCACGTGCTGCCGACCTCCAGGGGGACCGGGTCCGGCCGGGGAGCGGCCGGCGCGGGATCGGCCGTCTGGGCGGCGGCGAGGCGCTGGAAGAAGGCGACCGCCAGGGCGACCATCAGGAAGACGCGCAGGATCGTCCGGCGAAATGCCTCCGGATCGGTCCCGCTTCGAGGGGGTCGGAAATCGATCATAGATAGTTTTTGTTGTGCAAATCCTTCCAACAGGAGCTCGATAGCGGAGCTCCGCAGGCAAGATGACGCACGAAACAAGCCGCTCAGACCGCTTCGGGTGACCCGGTCCCGAGTCGCGCTTCCAGTCGGCGCCGGAGCTCGTCCCTCACCCGGCGGAAGGCGTCCAGCCGCTCGGCCTCTGCACCGCCGGCCCGCGCCGGGTCCTCCATCGGCCAGTGGAAGCGCTCGACCTCGCCCGGGAAGACCGGGCACACCTCCTCCGCGCAGAGGGTGACGACGACGCCGACGCGATCGACCGGGATCTTCTCGACAGACTTCGATCGCTGTCCGGAGATGTCGATGCCGATCTCGCGCATGGCGCGGACCGCGAGCGGGTTCACGGCTGCCGGCTCCGAACCCGCGCTGTAGACGACCGTGCCGGCGGGCACCAGGCGCCGCGCCAGGCCCTCGGCCATCTGGCTGCGCGCGGAATTGGCGACGCAGAGGAAGAGGATCCCGCTCGGACGTTGCGCAGCGGTCATGACGGTTCAGGATACATCCGACGCGAGTTTCCAACCGCCGTTCCGTGTTGCACATTGCGGGTTCAATGGATTGTCCGAGGTGTCACTCGCCGGCCGTAGCCGAGGCTCGATTCTGCTCCGCCTGCGGAGAGGAGCTGGAGACGGAGGAGCGAACCTCGCCGGGCGAGGACCTCCAGGCGGCCGGGGAGACACGCCTAATCACCGCGCTGTTCGCGGACCTGAGCGGGTCGGTCGCCGCGACGCACGGTCTCGATCCCGAGGCCGCCGCGGAGCGGGTGAACGAGGTGCTGGACGTCATGGCCCAGGCGATCGTCCGCTACGAGGGCCGCATCGACCGCTATCTGGGGGACGGCGTGCTGGCCTTCTTCGGCACCCCCCAGGCCCACGAGGACGATCCCCTCCGCGCGATCTCGGCCGCGCTCGAGATCCGGGACGATCTCGAGCGGCGCGGGTTCCACGCAACCTCCGGAATCAACACCGGTGAGGTCTACCTGGGACGCATCGGCTCCGAGCGCCATGCCGAGTTCTCGGGACTGGGGCCGGTCATCAACCTGGCGGCTCGCCTCCAGTCCCGGGCCGAGCCCGGGCAGGTGCTGGTCGGCGAGGCCACCTATCGGGCCGCTCGCCGGGCCTTCGAGTTCCGCCCGCTTTCCCTCCGGGTCAAGGGAGTTCCGCACCCCATCACCGCGCACCTCGCGCTCGAACCGCTCGCTCGCCCCGAGAAGGCGCGCGGGATCGAGGGCGTGCACGTCGAGCTGGTCGGACGCGACGAAGACCTGGAGCGGCTCGGCGAGGCGCTGGCCGCTATCCGGAGCGGCCACGGCCGCGTCGTGGCGGTCGTCGGCGAGGCGGGGATCGGCAAGTCACGTCTGGTGGCCGAACTCAAGCGGCGGGTCGATCGCGGGCTCGCAGGCGATCGGGATGCGACTCCCGACAGTCCAATCCTGTGGCTGGACGGACGCTGTCTCGAGACCACGTGCGGGACCAGCTACGCGCCGTTCGTGGATCTCCTGCGCTCCTTCTTCGGTGACAGCGGCGGCAACGAAACGCTCCCCGACCGGGTGGCAGGCGTCGTGCACGGGCTGGTCTCCGACGGAGCCCTGCCCGAAGACCGCGGGCCGGATGTGGCGGCCCTCCTGACCAACCTCCTGAGCCGGTCACCGGATGCCGAGCGGCTCTTCCCGGGGGCGTCTCCCGAGCAGATCCGGAACCAGACGTTCCTTGCGCTGCGGGACTTCCTCAGCGCCCTCGCGCGGCCCCAGCCGCTGGTCGTCTTTATCGAGGATCTGCACTGGGCGGACGCTCTGTCGCTGGATCTCTCCGCCCTCCTCATGTCGGCGACGGCGCAGGCACCCCTCCTGCTGCTCTGCGCGTTTCGACCCGGGATGCGCTATCCGACGCGCGACATCGAGTCGACCGGAGCCGGGCGCGCCGGCGCACGGTTCAGCGCGATCCTCCTCCATCCGCTCACCGGAGTGGAGAGCGATCGGCTCCTCGAATCGATCCTCCGGCTTCCCGACTTTCCCTCCCGGCTCCGCGAATCCCTGCTCGAACGGGCGCAGGGGAATCCGCTGTTCCTGGAGGAAATGCTTCGCTCCCTGGTGGACGAGGGCCATCTCGTTCGGGAAAACGGGTCGTGGCGCGTCCTCCCGGGAATCGAGGCCGTCCATGTCCCCGACAGCGTGCAGAGCATCATCCAGAGCCGGGTCGACCGCCTGGACGCGGATCCGCGCCAGGTGCTCCAGGTGGCAACGGTCATCGGGCGGCTCTTCCACCGCGAGCTGCTCGAGGCGGTCGTTCGCACCGCCTGCGACGGCCGGATCGACCTCGACGCGGCGCTGGCCGACCTGGAGGATCACGAGCTCGTCTACCTGGAGCGCGTGTCTCCCGAAGAGTACTCCTTCAAGCACGTCTTCACCCTCGAGACCGTGTACGGAAGCCTGCTCCGCAAGCGCCGGGCGGCGCTCCACCGATGCACGGCCGAGGCGATCGAGACGCTGCGGGCGGACCGGCTCGAGGAGCATTTCGAGCAGCTCGCCCGCCACTACGACGAAGCCGGCGTCGGGGAGAAGGCGACCGAATACCTGTTGCTGGCGGGAGAGAAGTCGCGCCGGGCCTTTCTGAACCCGGTTGCCATCGAATACTACGAGCGCGCGCTCGAGCGCCTGGCGGCGCTGGACCTTCCGGCCGGGCGGGAGCCGTGGCGGGGGGCGACGCGCGCCAGGGTCCGGGAAGCGCTGGGCGACCTGTACGAGCTGACCGGGCGCCACGATGAGGCCATCGCGGGATTCCAGGCGGCGCTCGACGATGCCGGGCCCGCGAACGCGGTCGACCGGGCGCGGATCCTTCGCAAGACCGGCGTGAGCCTTCAGATCCAGCGCCGGTTCCCGGAGTCGCTGGCGGCGTTCCAGGAGGCGCTGGCAGTGCTGGACGGAAACCCGCCTCCCGACACCGAAGCGGCGTGGCGCTCCGAGCGGCTCGACACGGTGCTGGGGAAGCTCATGCTCCATTACTTCATGGCGGCCGAGGCCGAGATCGCCGGCGCGATCGAACGCTACCGGGACGAGTTCCTCGCCCACGGCTCGCCCCTCCAGCGGGGGCTCCTGTACAGGACCCTGGCGGTGGCGGGCCTCCAGCGGGAGCGCTATGTCGCATCGGCGGAGACCGTGGACAACGCCAGGGCCGCCTGGGAGACGATCGAGACGACCGGCGTCCTTCACGAGATCGGTCACGCGCGCTTCGTCTATGGCTTCGCATCGATGTGGGCCGGGCGGCTGGATGACGCCCAGCGCGAGCTCTCGGCCGCGCTGGCTCTCGCCGAGCGGATCGGTGATGTCACCCTCCAGTCCCGATGCGTCACCTATCTCGCGTTGACCCATCGGAAGCAGGGTGACGTAGAGGCGGCTCGACGCCACGCCCTTCGTGCTCTCGAAATCTCCGAGACCGGCGGGATGACCGAGTACCTGGCGGCGGCCCATGCGCATCTGGCCTGGGCGGCGGGTCGCGAAGGGCGCTGGGACGAGGCCGAGCGCGAGGGCCGGCTCGCCCTCGAGCTGTGGGAGGGGATCGGCGGGCCCTACCGGCTCTTCCTCTGGATGCCGGTCTGGCCTTTGCTCGGGGTGGCGCTGGCGCGGGGTCGTCCAAATGAGGCTGCCGGGCACGCCCGAAATCTTCTGGATCCAGGCCTCCAGCCGATGCCGGAGCCGCTGGCCGCGGCGCTCGACCTGGCGGCCGGCGCGGCCGAGAACCGCTGCCACTCAAGGAGCGTGGGCCGCGGGGGAGACGAGGAGGCCCGGGATCGCTTCGCCGAGGTCGGCGAGCTTGCGCGCCCGCTCGGTTACCTGTAGGCCATGGACGGCGCCTTCTCCGGGCGGCTCAGCGCGCCTCTCGCGTGGCCACGGCTTCGACCGTCTCGCGCACCAGATCTCTCAGCCCTTCGGGCTCCAGCAGCTCGGCTTCGGCACCGTACGCGAGCACGTGGCGGACGATCCAGCGCGGGTCGGCGACCCGGTGGCAGACGATCACCGAGCCGTCCCGCCGCTCTTCGACCTCCCCGCGCTCGGCGATCCAGCGGGCGATGAGCGGCGAGTAGCGCACCACCGCCTCGATCTCCTCGCCGGCGCGGAAGACGGCGCCTCTCTCCAGGTGGTCCTCGGGTTCGAAATCCTCCGGCACCTCGAAGCGCTGGTCGGTCGAATCGGCCTCGAGCACCCGGTCCAGGCGGAAGGCCCGCACCGCACTGGCTTCTTCGGAATGGCCGAGGATGTACCAGCGACCGGCGCTGAAGACGAGCTCGTAGGGAGCCACCAATCGAGTCTCCGGCTCCGCCTCGCCAGGCTTCAAGTAGCGAATCCGGCAGCGGCACCGCTCGACGGCCGCGTCACGCACCGTCGCCAGCATCCCGTTGCCGTGCGGATCGCCGCCGTCGAGCGCGAAACGCGCCGCCATGGGCTCGGCTGGCGCGGCGGCCAGGCCGGCGTCGAGGCGCGCCGCGAGGGCGAGAAGCTCCTCTCGCCGGGCGGTGCCGGCTCCCTCCGCCAGCATCCTCAGCCCCAGGGCCAGCGCCAGCGCTTCGCGCGGGGAGAGCCGCACCGGATGCTTGAACTCGCCCGTCGTCCAGACCTTGACCCGCCCCCGCTCGACCAGGATCTCCAGATCGGTGACCCATCCGGCGGGATGATAGTAGGCGCGCGACGTCACCTCCTCGATGTCACGGAGAATCTGCTTCTCGGTGACCCCCACCTCGGCCGCCAGCTCGGCGAGCGGGACGCCTTCGGGCTGCGCCGCCCGTGGCAGCAGGTAAAGGATTCGCTCGAGCTGATCGGACGCGAGCTCGGCCGCCACCCTACGGGGTCCCGGCGTACAGGGCCGCCACCCGCTGGACCAGCTCGTCGTACTCGCGGCGAAGCGCTTCGGGCGCCAGGATCTCGGCTTCGCCGCTCAGGGAGAGGACCCAGCGCAGGAACGGATTGACCTGATGCACCTGGAAGGTTCGTATCGACGCGCCGGCGGCGGCCTCCAGGGCGAGCTCGCCGTAGGCGTTGCGTGCGGCCCACAGAGAGGTGGGAAACTCGAAACGGACCTCGGCCCTGAGGGGCGGCTCCTCGCCTTCGCCCAGCTCCCAGGCCTCGCGGTTTCGATAGCGATCGAGGTCGAAGTCGGCCGGCACCTCGTAATCCGCGGTCTCGGGGGTCTTGCGGTTGGGCTCGGGCTCCTCCATCCGGTCGACGCGGAAAACGCGCAGGTCGTCCCGCAGGGCATCGTGCCCGACCAGATACCAGTTTCCCCCCTGGAACAGGAGCCCGTACGGCGCCACGTCGCGATCGGTCGGCTTGCCGCGATAGATGCCGTGGTACCGGAAGCGGACCCGCTTGCGGGCCTGGAGCGAGTCGTTCAGGACGCGCAGCCGATCGCGGATCTCCGCCGCCTCGGGGCGGTCGACGGCGAGCAGCGCGTCGGGGCGGCCGGGACCCAGATCGAACTCCAGCTTGCGGAGAGCCGAACGCGCCTCCTCGCGCAGCAGGAACGACGGCATGGCCGCCGCGAAGGAAAGCGCATCGCGGGCATCCCGCGCCTCCTCGGGGCGGATGTCGAACGCGTCGATCCCTCTGGGCACTCCGGCCTCCGCGCCCGGGGGTCCGCCGCCGATCAGCCGGAGATAGGGCAAATAGAAATCCCGGCGCGCGAGCCGGTAGCCGGAGGACTGCTCGGCGTCCCGCACGCTGAACTCCACCGTTTCGATCGGGATGCCGAGCTCGCGGAGCTCCTTCTTGTCGCGCTCGAACATCCGGCGGACGCTCTCGTCCGTGGTCTCGCCGCCGGCACCTCGGGCATACGCCGGTACGTCCTCCATGATCTCGTCGACGGTGACGGGATAGCGCCGCCCGATCAGGAAGGCGATCAGGTCGAGCCAGCGCTGGAGTTTCGTTATCCTTTCGGTCACTTCCGCAGGATAAGGTCTCGGTCCGACAGCGTCGAGGCTGGCCCTACCACGTCTCGCTGCGGTCCTGTGCCGTGAGATAGAGAATCCGCTCCTTGACCGGCTCCCCGGTCAACTCCTCCCAGCACTCGGCGTAGAGATCGACCTGCGCGCGGTAGACGGCGAGGCGCCGCTCGAGCTCGGCGGGGTCCGCGACCTCGTCGGTCTTGTAGTCGGCGATCACCCAGCCATCGGCCTCCTGGAAGGCGAGGTCGATCACGCCTTCGACGATCTCGAGCGGAAAGTCGCCGCCACGATCCGCTGCGGGCGGCCGGGGGCGGGCGAAGGGGACCTCGTAGAGGGCCTTCCCGGCCGCGCGCGCGCGGGACAGGAGCGGCGACCGGCCGACGGTCTCGACGAGCGCCACGAGCTCCTGGAGCTCGCGCGGCTCGCCGTCGGCGGACGGACGGCCGTTCTCGAGGAGGGCGGCCCGGCAGACCCGCGCCAGCGTCTCCCCCGACGCGCCCCGGCCCACGGCGTCCAGCGCCTGATGGACTGCGCTTCCCCAGTCTCGGCCCCGGCCTCGACCGCTCAGGCGCTGGCCCTCTCCCTTTACCAGCTCCGACACCGCCGCAGCCCGATACGAGGGCAGCGCCCGCGAGGCCCGCTTCGTCGTCACCTCTTCGATCCGCCTCTGGACCACCGCCTGCGCCACGTCGGCCTCCGGGCGCGGGGGCGGCGCTTCGACCGTCATATCCAGCGCGGGACCTCGCTCCTCGAGAGCCTCGAAGAAGGGCATCCACCAGCATTCCTTGTCCTTGGGCCCGAAGCGGGCCACCACGAGCTCCTCCCGGGCGCGGGTCGCCGCCACGTAGAGGAGCCGTACCTCCTCGGCCTCCTCGAACTCGCGCTCGACGGCGGCGTGCTCCCGCCAGTCGATGGGCTGGGCCAGAACGCGGAACTGCCAGCGATTGAGAGGCCGGACGACCTGCAGCCACCCTTCGGCTCGACCGCCCGTGCGCTCGATCCGCTTGCGAGGCTCCCACTCCGACTTTCCGGTCGGATGCGCGAGGACGACGACCGTGGCTTCCATCCCCTTCGCCTTGTGGAGGTTCATGATGCGGACGACATCCTTTCGTCCGGGTTCGAGCGGAGCTTCGGCCTCCCCGATTTCGAGCACGGCGTCCAGCGCGCTCATCGCGTCGCGCAGGGAGGTGCGGCCTTCGAGGGCCACAGCGCGGACCGTGTCGACGACGAAGGCGAGAGATCCCGCACGCGCGCCTCCCAGCTCGCTCGAGGCGGCGTACGGCATGAGGCCGATCTGGTCCACGATCGTCGACACGGCGATGTCCGCCGGCGAGCGGCGGGCGAGCAGCCACCATTCCCGGAGCCGGGCCAGGGCGCGGGTAACCTCGGTGGTCTCGTCCGGCGGCTCTCGATGAAAGCGGAAGCGGCCACCCGCCAGCCGGTGCTGCACGAGCTGCTCGTAATCGAGGCCGAAGAAGAGTCCGGTCAACGCGGCGGTAGTCAGGATGGGGTTGTCGGGATCGATCAGCGCCTCCAGCACCAGACGCAGCTCGTGGATCTCCTCGTCGATCAGCAGGTCGCCGCCCGTCACCTGCACCGGCACCCCGCGTGCCTCGAGGGCCCGGGCGTAGACGGTGAGGAACCGCCGGAGGTAGGGCAAAAGGAGGAAGTCGCCCGGCCGCCTCTCCCCGCGGTCGATTCGCCCCCGGATCCAGGAAGCGAGACGCTCGGCGTCGGCTTCCGCTACGGCGAGCTGGTTCTCCTTCTCGCATTCGACCTCGTACCACAGGACGGCACCGCGATCGGGGTCCTCGTTGTGGATCCTGAGGGGGGCGAACGCCGCCTGCCGCCGGTTCGCGTGCTCCGGGAAGAGCGTCTGGAATCGGCAGTTCACGAACTCCTCGATCGGACGGGTGGAACGGAAGTTCGCGACCAGCGAGACGATCTCCCCGAGGCCCTGGCGTTCGAGCTCCTGGAAGCGCTCGCGCACCTCCTCGTAAACCGCGATGTCGGCCCGCCGGAAGCGATAGATCGATTGCTTCGGATCTCCGACGACGAACAGCGCCCCCGTCCGCGGAAGCGCCGACCGCCAGTCTCTCTCGGCCGGATCACTCGCCGCCAGCAGGAACAGGACCTCGGCCTGCACGGGGTCGGTGTCCTGAAACTCGTCCACCAGGAGAAAGCGGAACCGGCGCCCGAGGTCCTGCCGCGCATCGGGGTTCTCGCGGAGCAGACGGGCCGCCTCCATCAGGAGATCCTGGAACGTCAGCCGTCCCGTTTCCAGCCGCTCCCGCCGATAAGCCTCGGCGACGGTCGTGGTGAACCGGATCGCCCGCGCGTAACGGTATGCCCACCAGGCGTCGAGGGCGCGTGAAGCTGGCCCCTCGGGGGCGCAGAACTCCTCGAACACCGCCTGGAACCGGGGGGCGACCTCCTTCCCGACCTTGCCACCGCCCCAGCGGCTCTGATAGGCCTTCTTCGAGCCCTCCATGAGGATCCCGAGCGCTTCGAAGAAGACGGCCTCGTCGCCCCATCCGATGACGTCGTGGCTGAACCGCACGTTGACGATCCGCTGCTGCAGGGGATCCCAGCCCTTTTCGGGCTCCTCCCGCGGCAGAAACGGCCGCACCTCCTCGAGGAGCCGCACGAGCTCGGCCCGTACGGCCTTCACGGTCGCGGGGGCCGGGCGCTCGGCCTCGCCCGGCGGAAACTCGACGTCGGCGTTGTCGCCGACGATGCCGAAGCAATGGTAGAGGGCTTCCGAGCCGAGGCCGGCCTCTTCCAGCTCCCGCAGGAGGGGATCGTCGCGCCGCCGCATCCGCTCCATCTCGCGGAGCCAGAAATCCCGGCGCAGCTCGATCTCGTCCGGCCCCGTCATCTCGCGGAACCCCGGATCCAGCCCGGCCTCGATCGGTCGCTCGCGAAGGAGCCGCGCACAGAAGGCGTGAATGGTGCCGATGAAGGCGCCGTCGATCCGCCGGAGGGCGCGGTTCAGGCGTTCGCGGGACTCGAACGGCGTGTACTCGTCCGAGAGGCTGCGCTCGACGGCTTCCTGAAACTTCTCCCTCAGCTCGGCGGCGGCCTTGCGGGTGAAGGTCACGGCGGCGATCTCGTCGACGCGCGCGGTTCCGGTGGAAACGAGAGCGACCGCGCGGTCCACGAGCGAGGTCGTCTTGCCCGAGCCGGCCCCGGCCTCAACGAGCATGTTCAAGTCGAGCGCGTCGACGATGCGCTCGCGCGCCGCCTGGTCGGGGGGCGCGGCGGCGATCTCAATCCTCGACACGTCGCACCTCGTCGAGCGGCTGGAACTCCGCGAGCGTCGCCTTGACCTCCACTGCCCACACGACCGGCGGCGAGTGCGTCTCGCCGTAGTCGTCCCGAACGCGGCAGATGGGGCGATGGTCGCAGTACCAGCAGTCGGCGGGGTCATCGGTCGGGACGAAGTGACCGGCGGCGACCAGGTCGAGGAGCCGTCCGATCACCCATCCGCCGTCCGCGAATCGGGGCGCCGGATAGGCCCGGGGCAGCTCGTCTCCCCGGCGGGTCGGGAAGCGATACTCGACGACCTCGACGGGCCGGCCATAGAGCTTCGAGGCCGCGTTCGCATAGACCGCGTGCTGCAGCCGGCGTCCCTGATGGAAGACGCCGTTCTTCGCCTTGTGGTCGCGGGGCTTTCCGGTCTTGTAATCGACAACCCGCAGATTTCCGTCCGGCAGCCGGTCGATCCGGTCGATATAGCCCCGCGTGCGGATCGTCCCGCCGCCCACGTCCATCTCGATCGGGGGCTCGGTGCCGTCCCAGGTGCCGAACCCTCGCTCCAGGTCGATCCAGTCCGGCCGGGTCTCGCCGATCATGTGAACGAAGACCCGCATGTCCTCGGCGAGGGCTTTCGCCTCGCGCTCGAAGACCTCCTGGCTGGGGATGGGGACCCGGCCTCGAAACCGGGTGATCTCCTCCTCCAGAACGGCCATCGCGAGCCCTTCGAACACCGACGGGTCCAGGCCGACCCCTTGCGCGCGCGCCCGGCGCAGCGACTCCTCGTAGACGGCGTGAAGGAGGGTCCCACGCTCCCGCGGCTCGAGCCACACGCCGGGATCGAGCTCGGGGTCGTCCGGGTCCCTCAGCCCGAGCACGCTTCGATGCAGATACGCGAGCGGGCACCCTCCGAGGTTCTCGAGGGCGGTCGCGGAGAGCGCGAGGTCGGGGTTACGCCGGGGATCGAGCTGATCGGGCCGGGCCTCGATCCTCCCGAGATGGGGCGAGAACAGATCCCCTCGATGGGCCCGGCGCGCCGTGATCCCTCGATCGAGTCCGGCGAAGGATGCCCGGATGAGCTCCTCGGCGCGCCGGAAGAGGCCGTCCTCCCTGAGGGCGTCGAGCCAGACGTCAGAGGCGTCGATCGCCCGCCCGTCCCCGGGAACGGGGTTAACCACCCGTCCGAGCGTCTCTCGCAACTCCGAGTAGGAGGCGAGGGGCCGGCCAGACGCCAGCCGGAAGGCCTGCAGGACGATCCCCGCCGGCGGCACTTCCCGACCGGCGGCGGCGTCCCACGCGGCGTAGCTGAACGTCACCCGCCCCTGGAGTCCCGCCAGCATCGCCGCCAGGGCGTACCGCCGCTCCTCGAGGATCTCGGCCGTGATCGGCAGATCCTCGGGGCAAAGGCTCCTTCGGTCGTCATCCAGGAGAATGGGATCCTGGATCCCGGCGCCGGGGAAGCGCTCGGCATCCAGCCCGACCACGAACGTGAAGGGGCGCCCGGTGCGGCCCCCATGGTCGATGTCGCTGAAATGGAGATGCCCGCCCGTCGAGCTCCAGGGTGGAGGTCCCTCGGCTCCCGGGCTCGGGATCCGGATGTCGAGGTGCTTGCGCAGGATGGCGAGAGCGGAGGAAAAGCTCGTGGGTCGGGCGAGCGTGGCTCCGATCCGCCCGAGCCGCTCGAGAAGCCGCTCCATGGCCTCGTGCTCGACCGCGCTCCGGGCGGGGACGAACTCGAGGAAGGTCGTGAGCCCGCGGGCGAGATCGGCCGGAGACACCGGCGCGCCCCCCAGGCCGATCCGGTCGGGCACGGGAGGGGTCGCCTCCAGGATCGGACCCAGCATTCCTCCGAGCGCAGCGAGCTCTTCGGCCTCACGCGCCCGGTCGGCGCGGTCCCGTACCCTGTCGATGTCCTCAGGATCGAGGTCGGGCTCGTCCTTCCCTTCGGAATCGAGTCGCTGGAGCCGGAAGTCGATCGCCTCTTCGTAGCGGTCCCGTCCCCATCCCACCCGCAACCGCCGTAGACGACGGGCCAGCCGCCCTCCCGACAGCCTCTCCGGGCCCTCGCCGGCCGCCGGAGGGGCCACGTCGCCCGAGGCCAGCAGGTACCGGAAGAGGGATTCCGGAAAGTCGGCCGAGATCCACTCGAGATACGCCATCGCCGCCCGTCCGGGCCGGCTCCGCTCGACCGGCAGCCCGACCGCGTAGGTGACCGGGATGCCGAGCTTGGTCGCGATCTCGTCCAGGACCGAGCCGTAGACGACGGGGTCGGTGGCGACGATCTCGACGTGGTCCCAGGTCGCGGCCTCCGCCACCGCGCGGCGGAGGGCCTCCCGGATCTCTTCGTACGGGCTGGCGGCGGCGTAGAGATCGAGGCTCGTCGGCCGGGTCGCGAGGGAAACCGCCTCCGGAGCGAAGAGATGCGACAACAAGCTGCCCGGTGACGGGCTGGCCGGCGACGGTGCGAGTCCGCCGGCGGCGGTTCCCCCACCACCCCCGGCGAACAGATCCGTCTGGATGCCGTCTTCCGAACTCCCCCCCATTCGAGCCGGCGCTCGGCCGTTTCCGTCGCCCGCAGGCGGCGTCGGTGGCCGGTGGCCCGCGACGCCGAGGATCCTACCCACCGGGGGGTCGAGACCCAGGACCGGGTCGCTCTCGAGCACCGTGGCGCCCGACGCGAGCAGGATCTCGAGGAATCGACCGCTCAGTCCGCCGCGTCCGAGACCCGGCAGCAGCACGATCCGCTCGGCGAGCGGCCGCTTCGCCAGGCGGTCGATCGCGGCCCGGAAGATCGACGCCCCGTCGGCCCTCCCGCGTTCGTCGAGCCGGCGCTCGTACGCCACCAGCGATCGCCGGAGGAGATCGCGCTTGCGCTCGTTCTCCAGCCGCCCGGCCTCGAGATCAGACGGACGGACGCCTGCCAGCCGGAGCGCCTGGATCGCGTTGGCCATCGCCTCGCGGAAGCCGACCCCCTGAGAGAGGCGTTCGATCCACCCGCCGCCGCCGGCTACCGCCTCGTCGATCGCCTCGTCGAGCAGGGCCCCCTCCTCGAACTCGTCGAGCGGGGCACGGCCGCTCGCCGCCAGGTCGTCGGCCGAGATCGACAGGGCCAGGGATCGGGGGGTCGTCACCTCGAACCCGATCCACCCCGCGCCCCGGACGGCCAGCGCCCGCAGGAGCTCGCGGCCGACCCCGCGGTTGGGGCCGACGAGCACCTTGCGCTGCGCGGGATGATCGCGGTCGATCCGCAGGAGCGTCTCGAGAAGTCGCATGGGGAAGTGACTCTATCCGGTCGCGGTCTCGGGCACCAATCGGGCAGGGTGCCGGTCCTCTTCCGTCAGGGGGCCCGCCACCCGGTTCGATGACTCTACCATGAGGATGTGACGAGAACTCGCCAGGCGCGCCGTTCAGGCACGCCCCGGCTCGGGGGGAGCCGGTGATCGACGTGGCTCGGGAGACATTACACGCCTGGCAGACTACGAAAACGGCGCCGGGAAGCCCGGCGCCGTTCCGTTCCCGCTGGAGTGCGGGTTTTCGATTCCGAGCTACGGCCCGACGTCCACCGTTACCGTCTTTACACCGTTCTCCGGCGGCCCCAGCGACGGGTCGCCAGCCGACAGGGAGAACGTGGCCGTCCCCGAGTGCGACCCGCTGCCGACCACCTTCTCCGCCGTGAGGCTGTACTGCAACGTTCCGGGCGCCGAGTCGAGACCCGTGATGTCGCAGGTCGACTCATTGGGACCCGACTCTACGGTGGTGCACGTGCCGGCCTGGGCCGTCGAGGGCGCGGGGCCGAACACCTTGACCACGGTGCCCTCGGAGACAGCAGCGGAGTGGCTGTTCACGATGACGTGAACGGTCCGGACGGCGTCCGCCTCGCTCAGGATACTCCACGTGCTCGGCGCGAAGGCGGTCCCGCCTCTCGAGCAGCCCAGCACCCCGCGGGCGGGATCCACGGCGGTCACATCGTCGGCATCGAACTCTCCGTCGGCGCCGCGCCCCGGCTCCCCGGTCGCGAACACTTCCTCGCACATCTCGACGTAGAGCCCCTCGCCGGCGATCGGGTCGTTGTTGAGATGATCGCCCGGCGTGTCCAGGTTGATGGCGTAGCTGGGTGGCTCGCAGTTCTTCTCGGATTCAGCGTTCTCGGGGCAGGGTCCGAGCTCGGACGCCGGCGGGTTCTCCCGGATCGTCCCGAATACCTGGTCGGGCTCGAGGGCGTCCAGCATGATCCCGATCTCCCCGTTGGGGAGGACGATAGCGTCGGCAAGATCGTTCGCGGGGCTCACTTCTCCGACGGGCCCGAACGCCTTCCATCCGCCCCAGATGGGATTCGTCCCACCGCCATCGTTCAGCGCGAGGGTCGCGACGGTCGCCGGCAGGCAGTCCGACCCCAGGCCAGGCGGCTGTGGCAGCGCCGTATCCAGATCGCAGATCGCCTGCGAGAAGGCGGCAACTGTCTCCTGGAGTCCGACGGCCGCGAGGACGCACGTGCCCGCCGTTCCGAAAGGCGGGCCCACGCAGCTCGCGTAGTCAGCGTAGAGCGAGGCCTGCAACTGGTTGATCAGGCCCTCGGCGGTGCTATGATCCTCTTTGTCGACCGCCCGCATGATTTCGCCGCAGACGCCCTCTTTCTCGCCGCGGGTCTTTTTGTCCGTGTAGGGGTTGCTGTCCACGAAGTCGTCGAATTTGCAGGCTCCCGCAGGATCGAGCACTCGGTCCGCGGGTTCGACAGGTCCTTGCCTGTCACCCTGACAGGCCAGGAGCAAGAGAGCGGGTAAAACAAGAAGACGGCTAGGAAGGCGAAGCCACACGGGGGAGCCTCCTTGGATTATTTGTACTGGCCTGGCGGGTAACCGGCCCCTATTATACTCGATAAGGTGTGATTATGCCAGACCCACCGCGCCCGCTCTTCTGTATGGAATGCGGCATATCCCTGCCGCCGGACGCCAAGTTCTGTCCACAATGCGGCACCCGTGTGCCGCTCTCGACTCCCGCTCCTCCTGAAAGCGTCGCCGAGCCCGACACCGGGCTCCCCCTTCCCATCAGCCCCCCGCCCGAGCTCATGACCAAGTACGAGCGCGCCCGGGAGGATCTGCGGGGCGACCGGCGCGAGGTCGTCGTCCTGTTCGGGGATCTCTCCGGCTTCACCGCTCTCTCCGAGCGCCTCGATCCCGAGGAGGTCAGCCTGCTCATGCAGGGCCTGCTGCGGGAGCTCGCCAACGTGGTCTACCGCTACGAGGGATACGTCGACAAGTACATCGGCGACGCGATCATGGCGCTGTTCGGGGCGCCGATCGCGCACGAGAACGACGCGGAGCGCGCCGTCCTCGCCGCCCTGGACATGCTGGAGGTCACGGCCCGGAGGAGCGAGGGCTCCACCCACCCGCTCTCGCTTCGCGTCGGCCTGAATCTGGGAGAGGTCGTCGCCGCCCATGTCGGCTCCGAAGCCCGGCATCAGTACACGGTCATGGGAGACACCGTCAACGTCGCCTCGCGGCTCGAGAGCGCCGCGGCGCCGGACTCCGTCCTCGTGAGCCGCTCCGTCTTCGACCGGATCGGCTTTCGGTTCGAGACCGAGGAGGTTCCGCCGCTCACGGTCAAGGGAAAGGCCGAGCCGCTGCAGGCCTATCGAGTGTTGCGATACCGGCCGGCGACCACCGCGCCCGGCTCCGAGTCCACGGTGTTCGTGGGACGGAGCGAAGAGCTCGCCGCCCTGGAGCTCTTCTTCCGGCGGGTCACCGAGGGAGCCGGCGGCACCTTCGTCATCGAGGCCGAAGCGGGGACGGGAAAGACCCGCTTGATCCGGGAAGGGCTCAGACGGACCCAGACCCGGCTCGACACTCTGGAGGTCGACTTCTCTCAGATCGACCTCCCTGGCGGGCTTGCCGTGGCGGCAGACCTCTTCCGTCGGCTCGTCGATGCGGATCCGCAGAGCCCGGAAGATGCGACAGGCTCGGTCGAGCGCGCCGCCGAGCTCCTGGCCGAAGAGATGGATGAACACCGGGCCGGCGTCGAGGGACTGGTGCGGCAGGTCTTCCCCCAGAGCGCGATCGGTGCCTCGCTCGAGGAGGAGGATCCCAACCTGGCCCGTCAGAATCGGTGGCTGGCCGTGGCGTCTCTGCTGGCGGCCCGTGCGCGGAATGGCCCTCTGCTCATCCTCTTCGAGGACGTGCACTGGGCGGACGAGGCAGACCAGATGTTCCTCGAGTTCCTCGTCACCCGGCTGCCCGGGCAGCGCGTCGGCGTCGTGGCCACCGCGAGGCCCGGGTCGTCCCTCCCCTGGCTGCCCGCGGACCATCAGCGCCTCGAGCTTCGGAATCTCGACGAGGAAGCGGCTCGATCCATTCTCGGGGAGCTCTTCGGGACCCTGAGGCCTCGGATGCGCAAGGAGCTGATTCGTCGCAGCGAGGGGAATCCCTTCTACCTGGAGCAGCTCGCATGGTCGCTGCGGGGAGTCGTGGAAGCGGCGGCGGCTTCCGTGCCCGGTACGGTCCAGGGCCTGCTGCAGTCCCGTATGGACCGGCTGCCGGCCCCGGTCCGGCTTCTCCTGCAGATGGCCTCGGTCCTGGGGTCGCCCTTCTCCGTCGAGCTGCTGGCCCGCATCTACCGGCTCGAGAACCAGCCCCTGCCGTTCTCGGAGGCGCTCGAGACGCTCAAGAGGGAAGACTTCTTCGAGGATGTGGGGGACGCTTCGTCCGTCCGATTCCGGCATGCCCTGATGCAGGAGGTCGCCTACGGCAGCATCCTGAATCAGGTACGAAAGGTCCTCCACGAATCGGCGGCCCGGCTGGGGGAGGAGCAGTATGCCGAGCGCCTGGAGGCCGAGGCACCGTTCTTCGCGCACCATTACTGGGAGGCGGGGCTGCTTTCCGATGCCGCTTCGCACTTGTGGAACGCGGGCCGCATGGCCGCGCGCGATGCCGAGCTCCATTCCGCCGAGCGGTTTCTTCGACGTCTGGCGGAGATCATCGACCAGCAGCCGGACGTCCTCCAAAGCCCCGAGGAGCGCGCGAGCTTCATGTCGACGTACGGCGCGGTTCTGCAGGAGCGGGCGCTGTTCCAGGAAGCGGAAGAATGGTTCCGGAAGTTGCAGGCGATCGGTGAAAAGGAGGACAACGCGGACTGGCTGGCCAAGGCGCTCTTCCACCTGGGTACGATCGCCTGGTATCGGGGGCGATCCGACGAGGCGGAGGAGGCCTTCCAGAAAGGCCTTTCCCGGGTCAACTCCAGGGACGAACACACGATCGCCAGCCTTCACAGCGGCCTGGGTCTCGTCTACTACCGCCGAAACGATGTCCGGCGCTGCCTCGAGGAGCACGGGCAAGCTCTGCGGCTGCGCCAGGGGATCGACGATCGCCTCGGCGTCGTCAAGAGCCTCATGAACATCGGCGGGACGCTCTACGAGCTTCAGGACGATCTGGGGGGGGCTCAGGGTCATTACGAGCGGGCGCTCCAGCTCGCCCGCGAGATCGGCTATCGGGAGATACAATGCAACCTCCTCCTCAACCTCGGCTTGCTCGACCTGGAGCGAGGCGATTATCACGCCTCGCTGGAACGAATCGACGACGCGCAGGAGCGGGTCGACGAGATCGGCCTGACGTACCTGCGCTTCCTCGGACTCCGTCATCAAGCAGCAAGCCACGTCCGACTGGGACGGATCCAGCAGGCGCTCCAGGAGTTGAAATCCTGCGTGGAAGAGGGCGACGAGTTCCTGGACCCGGTCAATCGTGTGGCGAGCCGCATCCTGAAGTACGAGGCGTACATGAGCGCGATGGCCGAGGAACAGGCCGTCGCGGCCCTTCAGGAAGCTCGAGAGCTGGCCGAGACGCTGGAGGTCACGGATCTGGACGACTGGCTGCTCCTGAGCGAAGGACGTTGGAAGATCACCGCCGGGCGCTGGGACGAGGCCGCCGAAGACTTCTCCCGGGCCGCCGAGCTGGCGACAGGAATGCAATTGCACGGTAACGCCCGGATCGCCCGGGCCCACTATTGGAGGGCCCGTGCGCACGCAGACGCCGTACCACCCGATGTTCCACCCGTTGAGACAGACCCGCGGCGCTCGGTGACCGCGGTCCTGCGGTATCTGAGGGGAGATACCGCCGCGTTGCAGGGTGACCTCGACAATGCGATCGCGGAGCTCTCCCAGGCCGGCGAGCTGGCCACCTCGATGGGCGAGATGGCGCTCGAGCGAGCGGCCTTCGAGCGGCAGGCCCAGATCATGAGCCAGTTGGGTGACAGTCAGGGTGAGAAAGCGGCGCGACTGCGCGCCGCGCGGATCCTCGCGACCCTGAAATCGCGCTTGCCCGCAGAGCTGCGTGAAAACTTCGAGGCGCATCCCCGGAACGCCGCGTTGCGTGAAACGGCTCACGTCTGAACCGCCGGCGAAACCATTTCCGCCACGATTTCCCGGTTAGAGCGAGTTATCCGTCCCGCTTCTCCAGGAACGCCTTGACCCCCGCCCGGCAGTCGTCGGTCATCCGCGCTTCGGCGTTGATCTCGGCGCCGCGGGCGATCCCTTCCTCGAAGGACAGCTCGTCCAGCTCGTAGAGGAGGCGTTTCGAGAACGCCAGCGCGCTCGCCGAGCGCCCCGCCAGCTCGGCGGCGAGCGCGCGGGCATCGGGGGCCAGCGTGTGGCGGCTCACGACCGCGGTCACGAGGCCGATCCGCTCTGCCTCCTCGGCGTCGATCCGCCGGCCCGTGGCCACCAGATCGAAGGCCCGTTTCTCACCTACGTTTCGGACCAGCATCGTCATCACCATCGCGGGAACGAAGCCGATGTGGATCTCGGGATAGCCGAACCGGGCGTCGTCCGCCGCCAGCACGATGTCACAGGCGGTGGCGAGGCCCGCCCCACCGGCGAGGACATTCCCGTGCACCGCGGCCACGATCGGCCTGGCGAAGCGCCGCATGCGGACGAACAGCTCGCCCAGCTCGCTGGCGTCGGCGAGGTGCTCCTCCCAGGTCGCGTCGATCATCGCCTCGATGTGGGCCAGGTCGGCCCCGGCGCAGAAGTCCTTCCCCTCGGCTTCGAGCAGAACGACGCGCACGCGCTCGTCCCGCCCTAGCTGGTGGAAGGCCTCCTTCAAGGCCAGCACGGTCGGCGGATCGAGCGCATTCCGCTTCTCGGGACGATCGAGGGTGAGGATGGCGATCGCATCCTCGGCGAGCACTTCGACCCGTACGGGCTCGCTCACGAGGCCCTTCCGGGCACCGACGCCAGCACCGTGTCGGGGACGTCGAGCTCGAGCCTGAGGAGCGCGGTCGAATAGACCTTCCCCTGGGCGTCGGTCATGAGGCTCATGGTGCCGCCGCCGTCCAGCGCACCGTGAAGGAGGAAGTTGAGCGCCTCCAGGTTGTCGAGCTCGAAGCGCTCGACCGGCCCGTCGATCATCCCCGCGAAGTGCTCCGCCACGAGCTCGGCGGTGAGATGCCTCTCCAGGAAGCGGTAGGCCTCGGGCGAATAGGCGATCACCCCGACGTTGGCGGTGTCCCCCTTGTCGCCCGAACGGGCGTGGGCGAGGCGGCGGAGCTGGACCCTGGCCACGGCCGGAATCTGGGCCTGGCGATGACTGCCCGCAACGGATAGCCTGCGCGCCCGGATCCCATCCCGCCTTCTCGAGGCCGATTCCGAAAGGCAGGTTCCCGATGACCGTTCTCCGCCTCTCGCTCGCCGTCGCCGCGGCGTTCTGTGTGACCGCCCTTGTCCCCCCCGTCGCCCACGGGCAGGACGAGGAGGAAGAGCACCCAGGCTGGCACGACACCGCGGAGCTCTCCTTCGTCCTCACGACGGGCAACGCCGAGGCGAGCACGATCGGGTTCGCCAACCAGCTGCGGCACGTGTGGGAGAACGCCCTCTGGCAGCTCGGTGCGGGCGGAATCCGCGTCGAATCGACACCGGTCGGACGGACGGCCATCGGGACCTCGCCCGATGACTTCCGAATCGAAGAGGAAGACGAGAGCGAGCTGACGGCGGAGAGCTATTTCGTGCGGTCGCGCTACGATCGGGAGCTTTCGGCGTCCCTGTTCTGGTTTGCCGGCGGGGGATGGGACCGGAACACCTTCGCCGGGATTGAGAACCGGTACTCGGGCGGCGCGGGCGTCGGGAACATCTGGTTCAGCGGCGACGCGGCGGGGTTCCGGACCGACTACGGGCTGACGTACACCTTCCAGGACAACGTGGTGGGCGGGGATGACACCTTCGCGGGGCTGCGCCTGGGCTACGACTACTACCGGATGCTCACCGGCACAACGCGCTTCGAGAGCGTGCTGATCGCCGACGAGAGCCTGGAGGAGACGGCGGATTTCCGGACCGACCTGCTGAATGCGCTCGCGGTCGCCATGAGCGAGCGGCTGTCCCTCAAGGTCAGCCACCGGATCCTGTTCGACAATCGGCCGTCTCTCGAGTCGCTGCCGCTCATCGGGCTGAACGGAACGCCGACCGGCGAGAGCGTCCTCGCCGAGCTCGACGAGGTCGATACCACGCTGACGGTGGCGCTGGTGCTCGACTTCTAGCGTCTCGCGCGGGGCCGCGGCCCTTGTTCGACGGATCCTACAGCGGGACGCGCTCAGCGCGGCGTCGCCGCTTCCCGCTCCCGGTAGTCCGAGATCCGCCAGTCACCCTCCTGCCCCCGGACCGCCTCCAGAAGGATGGGCTCCCGGCCGGTCACGCCGCCCCCGGCCATCTCGACGCTCGTCATCAGCACGACCTCGCCGGCGATCCCGTAGCGGTCGTCGTCCAGACGGCGAACGCCTTGCACGTCGATGCGCTCGGGCCACGGGCTCGAGACCGCCCGGCCGGGCGCGGCGGAGGGGCGGGCGAGCCACGATTCGAGAAGCTCGGGCGTCACGAGCGAACCGTACTGCTCGCGGATCGCCTGGCGGAGCCGATCGGCAGGGGCGGTGAGCGGGACGTCGGCGAGGCGCTCGCCGAATCGGCCAACCAGCGCGACCACCGCGCGCTCGGCGTCCTCATCCCCCGACCCGCCCAGGTTCGCGCAGGCGTCAGCCTCGGCCTCGGCCATGTCTCCCGAATAGACGCGCCAGTGACGCTGGTCGGGCGTGGCTCCGGTCACGACAGACCGCCGCAGGGTGTAGCTCCCCTCAAAGCACTGAAGCCCGCCGCGCGTCATCCGCGCCCGGACCACGACCGGCACCGTGACGTAGCGCGACCCCGCCGCTCCTTCGATGCGACCCGGCGAGCCGACACGGGCCGCGACCGAGTCGGTTTCCGCGTAGCCGCCCCGGAACTCGTCGAAAGTCTGGCCGCTGGCCCTGCCGTCGTCCGCCCAGAGCGCGTAAGCCCGGGTGAAGTCGCCGGCCGCGATCGCGGCGTAGTACTCCTCGACGACGGCCACGGCCGCCTCGGGGTCGCCCTCGGCCGGACCGCGCGGCGGCCCTTGTCGTGCGGTATCTCCCGGCAGGGCCGTGTCGCCGGACTCGGAGCCGGGGTCGGGTCCGGGGCCGCAGCTCAGGGCGGCGGGCAGCGCGCACAGCAGCGCGGCGTCCCGGAGCAGCCGGCCTGGGCTCCCTTTCAAGCTTCCGCGCTATCGATCGACGATCCCGCTTCGGAGGGCTCTATCCTTCCCTCCAGCAGATAGGTGGGCATCTCGCCCTTGCCCTTGATGGGGACCGTTCCCAGCGAGCGGAAGGCATAGCGGTCATGAAGCTTCTCGTACACGCCCTCCGTGACCTGGATCCAGCCCGCCTGTCCGTGAGATTCCATTCGACTGGCGGTCGTAACCGTGTCCCCCCACAGGTCATAGATGAACTTCGATTCGCCCACCACCCCGGCGACGACGGGACCGGTGGCGATTCCGAACCTGAGCGCGAGGGGCCTGCGCCCCTCGCCGTTCTGCGCCGCACGGTCGAATCGCTCGACCCGGCGGCGCATCGCCAGGGCCGCCTCCGCGATCCGCTCCACGTGGTCCGACTGCGCAACGGGCACGCCCGCCACTGCCATGTAGGCATCGCCGATCGTCTTGATCTTCTCGATCCCGTACTGACGCGCGATCTGATCGAACTCGGTGAAGACGGAGTTCAGGAACTGGACCAGCTCCTCCGGCGACAGGGTCGAGGACAGCTGGGTGAAGCCGACCAGATCGGCGAAGAGAATCGATGCCTCTTCGAACGCGTCGGCCAACGGGCCGGGATTGCTCTTCAGCCGGCTGGCGATAGGACCGGGCAGGATGTTGAGGAGTAGCCGATCGCTGCGCTCGCGCTCCTCCTCGACGAGCGCCGTGTTCCAGAAGCCGATCCGCGCGTAACGCTCCAGGTTGTAGCTGGCGAACAGGCCCATCAAGGTGGCCGAGATGAGGGTGAAATTCCCGGCCATGAGGATGTCGTGGGACGTCCCTACCAGAAAGATCTGGACATCGTAGCCGACGAGGATCCCCACCGAGAGCGCGACCAGGAGCGGGAAGCGCAGACGGAACAGGGCGTGGGCTCCGAGGATGATGAGAACCATCCCGGGATAGTACAGGGCCTGCACTCGCAGCTGGCCCACGGAGAGCATGGCGAGGACGCCCGCCGTTGCGGCGATGAGGACGAGCGACAGGAGCCAGGTCCGAATGCGCGGGAACCACGGTCGAAACGTGGCCGCGAAGACCACCGCCGTCAGCGTGCATACTCCCGCCCGGAGCTGGGCGAAGCGCTCGAAAAACTGTGGGAAGATCGCCCAGTCGAGAAGGGCATAGACGCCGTAGAGATAGATCGTCAGGAGGAGAACCGCGCGCGTGTGCCACACCGCGCGGTCCTGCCACTGGCGCCGGAACTGGCTCTCGAGCTCATCCGAAGAGAAACGGAGGGTCAGCGGATGGAAGCCACCGCGGTCGGAGTCGTCGAAGTCGCCGTGACTGGAGTCGTCGGGATCGGAGCGACCGTCATGGTCGGGGGACGCAGGCATGGTCGCCGAATATACGGCGCTTCGTAAGACAGAGTTTCGCCCGGGCGAACGGGTGCCGGACCTGGGCGATAAGCTCTACTGCACGGTCTCGAACTCGATGCGCCGGGTCTCGGTAACCCGCTTCGAAGCGTCCAGAATCTCGATCGCAAGCAGGCTACCCTCTTTGTCGTAATCCAGAATGACCCCGGGCTTGTCCTCATCGCTCTCGGCTACGGGCACGTCTTCTCTCAGAACGACGGTGAGGGTGTCTGTATGAGAATCATAGGAGACCTTCATAGTTACTCCTTCCAATACTTGTCGATTTTTCCCGTTGCATAGACCGTAACGACCTCGGCCGGCGTTCGGTCCACGTCAGCAACGACCCGAACAAGATACAACTTCCCCGAGGGTCCGATTGGGAACCGTGACTGTAACACAGACCTTCCTGGGCTTGTCTGCACGTTCTGCTCGGGGCTGATCAGGACCTGCCGCACGACTTCCAGGTCGAGACCTCTTCGTATGATCTGCTCCTCGGCGTGTGGCGTGAGCCTGTATCCCGCGAGCTCACGCATCGACCACCTCGACCTCGAGATGGGGCTCGATCTCGGTGCGGTCGACCAGCGCCGGCCAGTAGGCGACCACCTCCTGGACGCGCGGGCGGCCGCCGGCGAAGCCGGTGACGCTGGGGGGGCCGCTCAGGACGAGCGGAGCGATCTCGCGGGTGAAGCGCTCGACGGCCGCCCGGTCGGCGGCCTTGACCGCGACCCTGAGCTCGACCTCGGCGAGATCCTCGGGCGGCGGCCCGGCGAGCGGCCCGTGGGTGGCGTTCCAGCCCACGTACTCGGTGCGGATCTCGTCGAAGGCGAGGCCCAGGCGGACGAGCCGCTCCCGGAGCACGCGGTCGGCCGCCTGCGCCTTCTTCACCGCGTCCGGCCACGCGTAGACCAGGCTCCCCACCGCCTTGTAGCCGGCCGAGTACGCGATCGAGACCTTGAGCATGCCGGTCCGCGGCCGGCCCCGGATACCCGACACCCGGACCCGATCGGGACCGTCCACCTCCAGGCGGATCGTGGTGAAGTCGGCGATACCGTCGGGGGTGATGTACTCGCCGGGATTCCCCATCTCGTAGACGATCTGCTCCTTGACGACCGCCGGGGCGACCCGCCCCCCCGTCCCCGCGTGCTTGGTCACCACGAACGGCCCCTCCGGCGACGCCTCGATGATCGGGTAACCCACATCCGCGAGGTCGGGAATCGTCTCCCAGTCGACCAGGCAGTTGCCGCCCGTGGTCTGGGCGCCGCACTCGTTGATGTGGCCGGCCACGATCCCGTGCGCGATCCGGTTCCAGTCGTCGTTCGCCCACTCGAAGGCGTGGATCATGGGTGCGTAGGTGAGGGCGGTGTCGGTCGAGCGGCCAGTCACGATCACGTCGGCGCCCCGCCGGAGCGCCTCGACGATCGGTTCCGCGCCGATGTAGGCGTTGGCGCTCTCGACCCGGTCGAGCACCTCGGTCAGCGACCGCCCGTCGTCCAGGTTGGCGAGCTCGTGCCCGCGGTCGATCAGATCGGGAAGGCGCTCCAGGATGTCGTCACCCGTCACCGTGCCGATCTTCACCCGCCCCGCGACCCCGGCCTCGCGAGCGGCCTCGACCAGCCCCGCCCGGCAGGCCTCGATGTTGACGCCCCCGGCGTTCGAGATCACGCGGATCCCCTTCTCCACCACGTCCGGGAAGATCTCCCGAAGCAACGGCACGAAGTCGCGGGCGTAGCCCTGCGCCGGGTCGCGCGAGCGCTGCTTCTGCAGGATCGACATCGTCACCTCGGCCAGGTAGTCGAGCATGAGGACGTCGATGGGACCGCGGCGGACCTGCTCGACCGGGGCGTCCAGGCGGTCGCCCCAGAAGCCCTGGCCACAGGCGATCCGAAGCTTCCGGCCCACGCTATCGGGGCGCTTCGGACAGCGAGTCGGCGGCGGCGGGCGGGTCCGTCGCCCACGGTCCCTTCCGGAACTGGGGCCGCGGCCAGAAGAACCCGCCCACCACCACGGCGAAGAGCGTGATCAGCAGGACGACGATCAGGACGATCCAGCCCGTCCGCCCCATCATACCTCCCGGTCCGGGGCGGCGGCGGTCGGTTCCGGAGCGATGGCGGGTCTCACGTGATCCAGCCCCAGGCGCTTCAGGAGGTCCGCGAAGCGCGGGTCGGCGCGGAGCGGGTCGAAGTGCGGGATCACGGCGGTCCGGATCAGGTACCAGTTGCCTTCCTCGAAGGCACGCTCCAGCTCGGCGAGCGCCTCGTTCAGCCGACCGAACCCGGCCAGCACGGCGGCATCGTAAAAGGCGTCCAGCCCGCCTATGGCGTCGCTGAAACGTCTCCGGCTCTCGAGGTAGCCTTCGACCCCGCTGGCCGCCATCTCCTCGCGCAGCCGGGCGGCCGCCTCCGCCTGCGAGGGACCGACCTGCCCAAGCTCGGTCAGCGCCTCGTCGTATCGACCCAGCAACTGATAGAGCTCCATCAGCTTGAAGCGTGCTACGGCAAAGGTCGGATCGAGCTCCAGCGCCTCGCGATAACGTCTTTCCGCCTCCTCGTACCGCCGCGCGTACACCAGCACGTTGCCGGCCTCGGTCAGGACCGCGAGCGACAGCGGGTCGAGCTCCCGGGCGCGCTCCACCTGCTCGAACGCCTCGTCGAAGCGTCCCATGCAGGCCAGGTACTCGGCGTACCACTGGCGAGCGGTCGCATCGCCCGGGTTGAGCCCGATCGCCCGGCGGAAGTCCCGCTCCGCCCCCGGCCAGTCGCGGTCGTAGATCCGCACCTGGGCGCGCGCGGCGTAGCCTTCGGAGACATCCGGATCGAGCTCGATGGCGCGTTCCGCTTCGGCGAACGCGCGGTCCCGCGCGGTGGGATCTGCGTCTGACCCCCAGTGGAGCTGGAGCACACACGCGCAGGCCCGCCCGGCGTGCGCGCGCGCATAGCCGGGCTCGGCTTCCGCCGCGTCCTCGAACCAGGATTCCGCCCGGCGCAGGTTGGCGGGGTTCCGGCGGTTCCAGTACCAGAGCCCCTTGAGATAGGCCTCGTGGGCGGTCTGGCTGATCTTCGGCGTCTCCTGCAGCTGCGCCCGCTCGCGGGGGGTCAGGTGGACCCGGAGCGCCCCGACGATCTGCTCGGCGACATCGGCCTGGATGGCGAAGATGTCCTCCAGATCGCGGTCGTAGCGCTCGGCCCAGAGGTGCTGGTCTGTCCGGGCGTCGATGAGCTGGGCGGTGATCCGGACGCGCGCGCCGGCCCGCCGAACGCTGCCTTCCAGAATCGTCGCCACCCCCAGCTCGTCGCCGATCAGGCGCAGGCTCTTGGACGTGCCTTTGTAGCTCATCACCGAGGTGCGGCTGATCACCTTGAGGTCTCCGACCCGCGCCAGCGCGGTCAAGATCTCCTCGGTCACCCCATCCGAGAAGTACTCGTTCTCGGGATCGGCGCTAAGGTTCGCGAACGGCAGGACGGCGATCGAGTGCGGTGGAGCCGGGGCCGCTCGGGTGGCGGGGGCGAAGCCCGGCGACCCGCTGTCGGCAACCGGGCGGACGGCGAATAGCCGTACCGGCTCGCCAAGCCCTTTCAGTGATCGCTCTCCGAGATCGTCGAACCCGAACTCGGCCCGCTTCCGGAGATAGCGGGCCACGTCCTCGCTGCAGACGACCTGGTCCGGTCCCGCGATCGACTGGATGCGGGCCGCCACGTTTACTCCATCACCCAGGACGTCGCCGTCGGGCGTCGTCGCCAACTCGCCGACGTGCAGCCCCACGCGGACCGGCCGGCTCCCCCGGCCGGCTTCCGCACGCCTTCGAGACAGCTCGACGGGCAGAGCCAGCGCCGAGCGCATCCCCTCGTGGACGCTCGCGAACTCGGCCAGGACGGCGTCGCCGACGAACTTCACGATGCGTCCGGCATGACGCTCCACGACCTGGCGGGCGACCGTCTGCATGTCGTCCACCAGCTCCAGCGCCGCGTCCTCGTCCTCGGCCGCCAGTCGCGTGTAGTCGACGAGGTCGGCGAACCAGACCGCGGCGAGTCGGCGCTGCGTTTCGCGCATGGCGACAGATTCTAGGGATCCAGGCCGGGGGGCACCAATGCCAGCGCCCGAGTTGGGTTTGACGGCCAGATGGGCACGTCACTACTCTCATCGTCAAAGGCATCTCCACCGATCGGGTCCTGTTTTCTACTACCGCCAACCCAGGAGGTCAGCGTGATCCCACGGCTGCCATTGCCCGCGCCCTCGCAGGCGCTCTCTGTTTCCCTTCTCATCGCTCTTCTTCAGCTCACCGCGGTCGGGCCGGCCAGCGCCCAGCAGGCCGACGAGCCGCCGGTGAACATCGTCTCCATCTACCGCATCGCCCCCGGCCAGCATGCCGCGTTCGTCGAATGGATGGCGAATCAGCAGGCCGCGAGCGAGGAGGCCGGGGGGCCGGCTTCCCAGTGGTACGTCCACATGAACGGGGACAGCTGGGACTTCCTGATCATTACGCCGGAGACGACCGAAGAGCAGGACCAGGCCATAGACGCCGCGCTGGAAGCCCGGGGACTGGCCACCGGGGCGCGGGCGGCCATGGAGATCCGGCAATACGTCGCCTCGCACACCGACACCTTCACGGCAGGACCGATGTCGGCGTCGGAGGTTCTGGAAGCCGTGCGGCCTCAATAGGCCGGGGCCCGTTAGGGCGGGCCGTCGGAGGCGCGCGCGCCCAGCGGGTCAGGAAGGCGGGAGTCCCCCCGGCAGCACGAACGCCCCCAGGTGCGGCCCGGGGTTGTGGACCGCCGCCCACAGCGCGAACGCCAGCCGGTCGCGGAGGCTCTCGGGCTCGAGCACGGCGTCCACGTAGCCGCGCGCCGCGGCGTAGCGGGCATCGAGCTGGTGTTCGTAATCGCGGCGAACCTCGTCCATGCGCGCCTCGAGCTCCTCGCCGGGGGGCTCGCCGGCCGCCTCCCGCCGGTCGAGCTCGGTCCCGAAGATGGCCCGCACGGCGCTCTCCCCCTCCATGACGCCCATGCGGCCGGTCGGCAGCGTGAAGATGAAGTCGGGATCGAAGCCCTGCCCGGCCATCGCGTAATAGCCGGCCCCGCTCGCGTGGTTCACGGTGAGCACGAGCTTCGGCACCGTCGCCGTGGCCATGGCTTCGACGAACTCGGCCCCGGCCCGGATGATCCCGCTGTGCTCGGCTTCGGGCCCGACCATGAAGCCCGAGACGTCCTGCACGAACAGCATCGGCACGCGGTGGCGGTTCAGGTTCTCCAGGAAGTACGCGACCTTCTCGGCGGACTCCGTATAGACGATGCCGCCCAGCCGGGGCGGTTTCCCCTCGCGCGGGAACATGCCCCGCGTGTTGGCGATCACGCCCACCGGAATCCCCTGCAGATGCGCGGTCAGGCAGATCATCTCGGGCGCGCGATCGGCCTGGAAGACGTCCCACTGCCCCTTGTCCAGCAGGCAGCTCAGAAGCTCCTGCATGTCGTACGGCTGCCGGTGGTTCTCGGGCAGGATGTCATAGAGCTCGGCAGGCTCCCGCCCCGGCACCGTCGTCCAGTCGTGCGCGACCTGGGGCTGCCGGTAGGGCAGATCGGCGACCAGCTCCCGGATTTTCGCCAGGCACTTCTCGTCATCCTCCACGCGATAGTGAGCAACCCCGCTGATCTCGGTATGGACCCGGGCGCCGCCCAGCTCCTCGGCGTCCACCGTCTGGCCGGTCGCTCCCTTCACCAGATTAGGGCCGCCCAGGCCCATGAACGAGGTGCCTTCGACCATCAGGATCACGTCGGACAGAGCCGGCAGATAAGCGCCTCCGGCGATGCACGGTCCCATGACGGCGGCGATCTGGGGGATCCGCAGATACCGGCGCATGATGGAGTTGTAGTAGAAGATCCGGCTCGCCCCGTACTGACCCGGGAACACGCCGCCCTGATAGGGGAGATTCACGCCGGCCGAGTCCACCAGGTAGACGATGGGGATCCGGCACCGCATCGCGATCTCCTGGGCGCGCAGGATCTTCCTGATCGTCTCCGGCCACCAGGAGCCGGCCTTGACGGTGGCGTCGTTGGCGACCACGACCACCGGGCGCTCGGCCACCTGCGCCAGGCCCGTCACCACCCCGGCCGACGGCGCCTCGCCCTCGTACTGGTCCCAGGCGACCAGGAGACCGACCTCGAGGAAGCGCGTGCCGGAATCGCGGAGCATCTTCACGCGTTCGCGTGCGGTCAGCTTGCCCTGATCGTGCTGACGCTGGATCCGATCGGAGCCGCCGCCCTGCCGAAGCCGCTCCTCGAGCTCGCGCAGCTCGTGGACCAGACGACGCAGCCGGCCGGGGCCTCCGGATACGGCCCCGCGCCGGGGTTCGGCGGGCGAGGAATCGTGCATTGTGGCCAAGATAGAGCCAGACCGCGCCCACGTCCTGCAAGTCGGGGCCGGGATCGCCTTCTCGTACCGACCGTGGCGAAGGGGGGTCCACTCGGGGGCAGCGTGGCTCTTCTGCCGTTTCGGAGGATTCTGTGCTATAATGCAAGGTACAAGGGGTGCGGAGCGGACAGGAGACCATGCCGCTCTCACCTCGCGCGGGGCTGGCGACGCGCGCGCCCATACATACGAGCGTCGCCCCCCGCTTTTTGCTTTCGGGCGCTGAGGATGAGCGCCCTTTTGCGCGTCGCGTGCTTCTGTCGCGTCTCGACACCGCCCAACCTTCAGGTCGACCCGTCCTCCGCGCTGATTCGAGTTTCGGCCGGGAGCCTGTCAGCTCGGGGGGGCGTCTTCCGGGCCCGTGATCTGGTAGCCGGGGGCGGTGGGGGAGACGAACGACGCGGGGTCGAGCTGGGCGTCCTCGAAGAAGCCGGCGATCTGGTCGCTGACGCCCTGCGGGGAGGATGCCCGCCGCCTTTCGTTCAGCAGCCGCCAGATGTTCCACTCGTCGTGGCTGCCGAGGCTGAAGTTCACCCCGCCGCGGACGGTGTAGTAGCGGAAGAACGCGTCCCTTCGCAGCTGCCACTCCTCGCGCTCCCGCCGACCCGCCAGCGGGTTCCCGTCCGCGTCGTGGAACGGCGGCTCGAAATACGCCTCGAATTCCCGGTTCATCGTGAGCTTGCGGGCGAAGTACTCCTCGACCCCGGCGGTCAACGTCCGCGACCCGCCCTCGGTGAAGAAGTCGCGCACGTCGCCCGGCCCCATGAAGTAGAACGCGTCCCATCGCCGACCGATGTTCTCCCGGTCGTCCTCGACCAGGATCCGCGTCCAAATCCGCATGTAGTCGCCGCCGGTGGGAGGCGAGGTCCGGAAGAGCTCCTCGATGTCGACCTCCAGCCCCGTATCGCGCGCCAGGTCGGCGGCGTGGAGGTGCATCAGCCCGGTCCCCTCCTTGGACTCCATCTGATACCGGCCGGGGTTCAGCACCCAGAAGCGGTGGCCCCACCGCTCCATGATCATCCGCGCGATGTGATCGGCGATCTCGACGTTGGTCGCGAAGTGGCCTCCTCCGCGGCCGCTGAGCGGCGTGCTGAGGAAGACCATGACGTTGTCCTCGGCCCGCGCGCGGGCGATGTCGCGTTCGAGGAGCGCGATCTGGCGCTCGAAGAGCTCGAACCAGATGCCCGTCTGCCATCGAAAGCGTACGGGGAAGCCCGGAACGGGATACCCGGTCTCGTAGCCCTGCCCGTCAAGGTCATCGGCATCCGACATGAGCTTCCTCCTTTCGGCGCCTCAGGCTAGGCCGTTATCCGGGAGCTTTCAAGGCGCTCCGGCTGCCGGACTTCCAAAGGCGTGGTCCTGTCAATCAGCGAACAGACGCCGTAGCCGGCGCCATGGTACATATGGTCCGTGGTCTCTCACGCAACATGCCCATCCACCGGGACCGTGGTTCTCGAAGGGGTCGAGGACCTCTTCGAAGCGTGGGTCGACGCGGTCACGTCCAGGGACTCCGCCAGGGTCGCCCGCCTCCACCTGCCGAGCGGGATTTTCCAGATCACCCGTATGGGAGCCGTCCGGGGACCCGACTCGATCCGTCGCAGCTGCGCCGAATGGCTGTGCCGGGACGGGTGCGAGCCCAGCTTCGCGCTCCTCGAGACGCATCTCTACGGCACGGCCGACATCGCGACCGGAAACGGACGGTTCACGCTGTCGTACCGCCCGGGCTCGAACGGAAAGAACGGTAAGAAGGATACCGGGCGTCTCCTGCTGGTCGCGGAGAAGGACCGCCACCGCTGGGGTCTCCGCTTCAGCGGTCTGTTCAGCGACACCTACATCGACGAGCTCGCGACCTTCCGCTCGTAGCGCCCGCTCGTAGCGGGAGGTCGCCCCGCTTCGCGAAGTCCGGCTAGTTTTGACCGGTGACCTGGGAGATCGCCTTCGTCTTCGCGGTCGTGGCGGGGGCGCTCGTGCTGTTCATCATCGAGCGCTTCTCCGTCGACCAGGTCGCGCTGACCATCCCCGTCATTCTCCTGCTGGCCGGCATCCTGACCCCGGGGGAAGCGATCGCGGGCCTGAGCCACGAGGCCACCGTCACGGTCGCCGCGATGCTGGTCCTCTCCCTGGGGCTCATGAAGACGGGGGCTGTCGCCGAGATCGGCCGCTGGGCGCGATCCGGACGGCTGGGCGGCCCGTATGCCCGGCTCGTCCTCCTGAGCGCCATCGCCGCCGGGATCTCGCCCTTCCTCAACAACACCGCGGTGGTCGTCATCTTCCTGCCGGTCTTCCTGGCAATGGCCCATCGGGCCGACCAGCCGCCTTCCCTCTACCTCATGCCACTGTCGTTCTCGGCGATCCTGGGCGGCACGGTGACGCTGATCGGGACGTCCACCAACCTGGTCGTCTACGGGATGGCCCGGGACCGCGGGTTCGACGAGCTCACGATGTTCTCGATCTCCCCGCTCGGTCTGATCTACCTCGGGGTCGGGTTCCTCTATCTTTTCACCGTCGGCCGGGCACTCCTGCCTCGCCGCCGGGGGGAAGCTGACCTGTCCGGAAAGTACGCGGTCCGCGAGTTCGTGACCGAGCTGTCGGTCACGGAAGACACGCCGGGGATCGGGAAGACCTTCACCGAGCTGAAGTGGGGAGAGCGCTACGGGGTCTCGGTGATCGGGCTGCATCGGGACGATCGGACGATCTGGGGTCCGGTCAACCGTCGGCTCAGGATTGGCGACCTCCTGTACGCCCAGGGCAGCCCGACCGATCTCCTCAAGCTCGCCCAGAGCGAGAAGCTGGCCACGCTGGCCCATCTGGGCGACGTGGCGCGTGAGCTGAGCTCGGCCCAGGCCCGCCTGGCCGAGGTGCTGGTCACCCCGAGCTCGGCGCTGGCGGGGCGGACGCTGAAGGACGTCCGGTTCCAGCAGCGCTACGACACCACGGTCCTCGCCGTCCAGCACCAGGGCCGGACCCTCCGCGAGCGGCTCGCCCTGGAGCGGATCGAGCCCGGGGACCTGCTGCTGGTTCACGGCGAGACAGCCGCCCTCCGGGCGCTGGCCGAGACACCGGGTTTCGTGCTGCTCGCGGAGGTTGATCGTCCGCTCGCCTCCCGCCCGCGGGCCCTGGTGTCCGTGCTCATCCTGGTGGGGGTCGTGGCCGTCGCGGGCTTTCAGATCGTTCCGATCCTCACGGCCGCGCTGGCGGGCGTGGTGCTCATGATCTTCACCCGCTGCGTGACGCTGGAAGAGATGTACGAGGAGATGGACTGGATGGTCGTCTTTCTCCTGGCCGGCGTGATCCCTCTCGGACTGGCGATGGACAAGACGGGGGCGGCGGCATGGCTCGGGCACATCGTGGGGGAGGTCTTCGGCCCCCTGGGACCGAGAGCCGTGGTGGCCGCGTTCTATGTCATGACCTCGGTGCTCACCTCGATCATGTCCAACAACGCGACCGCGGTCGTCCTCACCCCGATCGCGATCGTCACCGCGCAGGACCTGGGCATGAACCCCTACGCGCTCCTCGTGGCCGTCATGTTCGGTGCGTCGGCCGACTTCATGACGCCGATCGGCTACCAGACCAATACCCTGATCTATGGGCCGGGCGGCTACAGGTTCTCGGACTACCCGCGGGTCGGCGCTCCGCTCGCGCTGCTGCTCCTCGTCACCGCCACGATCTTCATCCCCATCTTCTGGCCGTCGTAGAAGGGTGGGATCGCCTGCCGGCCCACCGTTGCCGGGAACGGCCGCTACGGAAACAGCCGCCGACCGGCCGAAGCCGGGACGGCGGCTGCCCTCGTGAAGAAAGCTGGACGTTCCGGAGGCGCTAGGCGGCGACCAGACGACGCTCGGCGGTCAGACGACGCTCGGCGGTCGGACGACGCTCGGCGGTCGGACGACGCTCGGCGGTCGGCGAGCCGAGGAGCTCGGCCAACCGGGCCGGGGCGACGCGCAGGTCGCGACCGCGACCCCTCTGGACCGCTCCCGCCTCCTCCAGGTCCCGGAGGACGCTGGACACGTGCGGACGACTGGCGCCCACCGCCTGCGCCATCTGCTCGTGGGTGAGCGGGTGAGCGAGCGGGACGAACCCGACCCGCGGCCCCGTGCGATCTTCCGCCAGCTCGAGGAGGAGGCGGCTCAACCGCTGCGGAACCTCGGCGCTGACCAGGGCCAGCATCCAGTCCGCCATCGTGGAGAACAGGCGCGATACCTCACGGGCGACGGCGAGGAGCACCGACGGCTCCCCGCGGCCCACCGCCAGCAGATCTCTGCGGTCGATCGCCAGCGCCCGGACCGGCGACACGGCGAGGACGTCGCATCCCGCCTCGCAGTCCTTCTCCAGCGCGACCCATCCGGCCAGCTCGCCGGGACGGAAGAGGTGCAGGATGCGCTCCCGGCCGTCTTCCGAGATCCCGACCATCTTGGCCAGGCCTTCCTGGACGATGTAGAGCGTGCGTGGATTCTCGAGACAGCACACCATTCGCTGACCGGGGCTGAAGTGGACCTCGCGGGCGACACCGGCCAGGCGATCGCGCGCTGGGGGGGGAAGATCATCGGACATCCGACCGAATCCAGTGGGTTCCTTCGCTAGGATCATATGGGGGACTCCCTTCCGCCTTGGTTTCGACCTGGAAACCTCGGTCCAGGTAAAGGCAAGCCGTGGACCGCGCCGGAAGGACCCGCTGAACGCACAGGTTTGGTAGTCTTCTGCCACAGATCATGACCCCGACTGGCGTTCGGTACGGGGGACAGGGTGTGTACGCCAGTGGACGAACGAGCTTCGCGCGCTTCGTCACCCGACGGGTGGTATAATAAGCGGGAATTTCGGGCCTGGAGTTCGCTTGCGAAGGATAATCCGCCACCTCGTCCCCCCTGCGCTCGCGGGTCTGGTGCTCGTTCTCCCGGGTCGGCCCACTATCGCCCAGCAGCTCCCGCTGCGTGGTTTCACGAGCGCCGACGGGCTCGCCGGCGACGACGTTCGCGCGCTTCTCCAGGGCTCGCGCGGCTTCCTCTGGATCGGGACGACGACCGGCCTGAGCCGCTTCGACGGGCAGGAGTACCGGAGCTACGGGGCTGCCGAAGGGCTCCCCGACCCCGCCGTCTACGCACTCCTGGAGAGCAGCGATGGCACGCTGTGGGTAGGAACGGCACGCGGATTGGCGCGTCTGGACGTCCGCCGCCGTCCCGGGGCGAGACCGTTCGAACCGTTCTCCCTGGGCGAATCCGACTCCGGTGAGATCTCCGGCGAAGTCCACGCGCTGCTCGAGGACCGTCGAGGACGCGTATGGGTAGGGATCGGCCCCCGGCTCTACGTCCTCGAGCGTCGGGGGGACTCGTGGGCGGCGCGGCGCATGGACTATCCGACGCCCGTGAAGCCGGTCCCGGGTTCCGTCTGGTACATCGAGGCCCTCGCCGAAGGCGCCGACGGGAGCCTCTGGGTCGGGACCCTGTGGGGCCTCGCGCGCATCCTCCCCGACGGTCGGGCCGTAGGACAACCGGTGCGCCCCGGTCTGGCTGACCGAATCCATCACCTCTCGGTGGATCATGAGGGTCGGCTGTGGATCGTCCACTGGGGAATCACGCACCAGCCGATGGTCAACTGGGGTCTCTACGTCCTGCGACCGACGCCCGTGGAGGACCTCGGTCTCGGCTCCCCGAGCGCCGCGACCCTGCCCCTCGACCAGATCGCCCGGCGTCCGCGCCCGGGGGAAGGGACGCGCAGCCCGATCGAGCTTCCTGATCAGCCCGGCTCGGCACTCTACCTGACCGGTGGGGACGCCCTGGGTGACGCACGCGTCCACGCTTTCGCCCAATCGCGCGACGGCCGGATCTGGCTCGCCACCGAGGACGGTCTCGTGCGTCTCGAGCACGGCCTCGCAGCCCGTTTCGGCAATCGGAGCGGCTTCGCATACACGGCTTTGAGCGAGGTGCTGGAAGACCGGGACGAAGTGCTGTGGCTCGCCAGCCGCGGGGGCGGACTCGTTCGCTACGATCCATTCGGGATCATCACCTTCGGAGAGCGGGACGGCCTCGCGGGACCCGCGGTCCTGTCGATCTTCGAAGACCAGGCAGGGGCCCTCTGCCTGGTCGCCGTGAACGCCGCCGAAGGCCGGCGATGGTACGGCCAGTACGACGGGGAGCGATTCCGATCATTGACGCCCGGCGGGACCGAACGGGTTGCGTACTGGGGCTGGGGCTGGCAGCAGACGGTGCTTCAGGACCATGAAGGCGGCTGGTGGCTACCGACCGGCGAGGGCCTCTACAGGTATCCCCCGGCGCGCTCCTTCGCCGGCCTGTCCGGGCAGCGACCGAGCGCGATCTATACCCGCGAGAACGGCCTCCATGGCAACGACATCTTTCGGCTCTTCGAGGACTCGCGAGGAGATCTCTGGGTCGGCACCTTCAACAGCAACGGGCTGACCCGGTGGCACCGGTCCACGGGTCGCTTCGAGACCTTCCCCGATGTCATGCGGGACACTCCCACGGCCTTCGCCGAGGACCAGGCGGGGAACGTGTGGATGGGATTCTATCTCGGAGGACTCGCCCGATTCCGAAACGGTCGGCTCGAGCATTTCGGGACCGAGGACGGTGTTCCGGAAGGTTTCGTCAACGCTCTTCTAGTGGACCGGGCCGGGCGGCTGTGGGTAGCCTCCGGTCGGGGAGGAATGGCACGGGTCGACACACCGGCTGCCACGCGGCCGCGATTCATCCGCTACACCATTGCGGAGGGCCTCTCCAGCAACACGATTCTGTCGCTCGTCGAGGATACCTCGGGCCTGATCTATTTCGGGACCGGTCGTGGCGTCGACCGGCTTGATCCGACGACCGGCGCGGTCCACCACTTCACCACCCACGACGGACTCGCCAACAACGTCGTCCGCAGCACGTATCGGGACGTGGAGGGGAACGTATGGTTCGGGTCCAACCAGGGGCTCTCCCGGCTTTCCCCGCGAGCAGGGACGCCGAGCGCGCCACCCCTCGTCCTCATTCGGGGCGTTCGCGTCGCCGGTGCGCCGCGTCCGGTCTCGGAGCTGGGCGCTTCGATGATCGGCGGTCTCAGGCTCGCCCCCGACGAGAAGCGCCTCGAGATCGACTTTGGCGGAGTCGAGCTCGATCCGGACGACGAGTTGTTCTACCAGACCCGCTTGGAAGATGTGGATCGGACCTGGAGCGCGCGGAGCTCCAACCGCAGCGTGGTCCTGGCCAACCTGGGGCCGGGATCCTACCGGCTCCTGGTGCGCGCGGTGAGCCCCGAGGGCCTGGCGAGCCGCGAGCCCGCCGTGGTCGAGTTCACGGTCCTGGAGCCCCTCTGGCGCAGCGGCTGGTTCCTGCTCTCGATAATGATCCTCGCCGGGCTGGTCGCCTTTGCGGTCCATCGCTATCGGCTCCTGCGCCAGCTCGAGCTGGAGCGGGTCCGGTCACGAATCGCGACCGATCTGCACGACGACCTCGGGGCGCGCCTGTCGAGGGTCTCGATCTTATCGGCGGTCGCCTCCCGGCAGGTCGGGGCGGACGACCGGGAAGCGCAGCGCCTGATGGCCGAGGTGGGCGATACCGCTCGCGGCTTGATCGAGGCCGCCGGCGACATCGCCTGGTCGATCGATCCGCGCGCGGACGACGTGGCGAGCCTGGCCGCGCGCGTGCGGCGATTCGCCTCCGACCTGCTGGACGGCCGTGGGATCGACTGGTCCTTCGAGGCTCCACCGGACGGGGCCGGCCGCCGGCTCACTCCCGAGCAGCGGCGGCATCTCCTGCTGGTCTTCCAGGAGGCGATCCACAACGCCCTCCGGCATGCTGATGCGACGCGGGTCGAGCTGGCGCTGCGGGTCGAGGACGACCGTATCGAGGCCGAGATTCGGGACAACGGCCGCGGCTTCGACGGCGGCCCCGGAGAGCTGCAGGGGCACTCGGGTCGGGGCCTGCACAACATGCGCGAGAGAGCCGCGGCGCTGGGGGGCGTCCTGGAGATCGAGTCCAAGCCCGACGGGGGCGCGCGGATCCGTCTCGACATTCCGCTGTCGCGGCGGTCCCGCCTATTCGGGCGAGCCTGGGACGGAAACGCATGAACATGCGCTTTGCCGCCGCGAGTCCCCCTGCCATACTGACGGCATATCATGGCCGCTGACGAGCCGATCCGGGTCGCCATCGTGGAGGACGACGACCCGACGCGCGGAGGTCTCGAGCTCCTGATCGACGGAACTCCTGGCTTCCGCTGCGTGGGGGCCTATCGGACCGCGGAGGAGGCGCTGCGCGCCCACGCGGTCGGAGAGGCTGACGTCCTCCTCCTCGACATCCACCTCCCCGGAATGCCCGGCACCGAAGCAGTAAGGAAGCTCCGCGAGCGCGGCCCTCGGCCGGTCGTCCTCATGCTCACCGTCTTCGCCGAGGAGGAGCGGATCTTCGAGTCGCTCTGCAACGGAGCGAGCGGGTATCTCCTCAAGAAGACCCCGCCCGCGCGGCTCCTCGAGTCGATCCGCGAGGCCCACGAAGGCGGCTCCCCGATGTCGCCCGAGATCGCCCGCAAGGTGATCCGGCTCTTTAGGGAGCTGCGGGCGCCGGCGGGAGAGGAAATTCACCTGACGGAGCAGGAGAAGCGGCTTCTCACCCTCTTCGCCGAGGGCCACAGCTACCAGGCCGCCGCCGACCGGCTCTGCGTCAGCATCAACACCGTCCGCAACTACATCCGCTCCATCTACGAGAAGCTTCACGTCCACTCGAAGTCCGAAGCGGTCTCGAAGGCGCTGAAGGCGGGCATTATCTAGAAACGCACGAACATGCTCTATCGCGGCGGGCAAGCCAGGCAGCATGATGGAGCCTGAGGCTTCAGCATGCCGAGATCGAACCACCGGTCTTCCTCGGAGGACGCTTCCGCATCGCCTGCAGGCTCTCGTAGCGGCGCCTCCCCGCCGGGCAGCCAAAGCCGCGGAGGCGGGCGCCTTCACCCGACACGCCCGTCCAGGACGCACCCGCCCGCCGTTCCGGCCTCGGCGATCCTGCGCCCGGCCATCGAGGCCCTCCTCGACGGGGCGTCCGACCGACGCATCGTCACGATCGTGGCCGGGGGAGGGTTCGGAAAGACGACGCTCCTGGCACAGTGGGGAGGGCGTGGCGGTTGCGCCTGGTACACCATCGAGCGCGAGGATGCTGTCCTCGGTGTTTTCGCGGCCGGCCTCCTGGCCGCCTTGCGACCAGGGGTCGCGGATCTGCCGCTCGAGATCATCCGCGCCTCTGGCCGGGCGGGAGCACCCGGGGCCGAGGATCGCAGCCGCGCGGAAGCGCTGGCCACCCACCTGAGCGTGGCGCTCGACGAGCTATTGGCCGACGATCTCGTCCTCGTCCTGGACGACCTGCAGGAGATCGATCCCCGGAGCCCGTCCATGCGCCTGGTCGAGGGGCTCTGCCGGCACGCTCCCTCCCGATTGCACCTCGTCCTCTCGTCCCGCACCGAGATCCCATTCGGGATAGCGCGTCTGCGGGGCCGAGGAGAGGTGCTCGACATCGATGCCTCGCGCCTTGCGTTCTCGACGGAGGAGATCCACGAGCTCTGCCGGGACGTCCTGCACGAAAACGAAGGCGATCTCGCCGCCGCCCTCGAGGAGATGACGGGTGGGTGGCCGGCCGGGGTCCGCCTGGCTCTCGAAGCTCTCCGGGGGGCGGGACCGACTCGTTCGGAGGAGGTGCTGACGGCTCTGAAGCAACCCGGTGGCACACTGTTCGGCTACCTGGCGGAGGAATTGTTCGCTCGGGAGGAACCGGAAGTGCGGGAGGTTCTTCGACGCGTCGCCGCCTTCGACCGCTGCTCGACCCCGCTGTGCGAGAGCCTCGGCCTCGGCCACGCGCCCGCCGTTCTGGCCGGGCTTGCGCGCCGGGGACTCTTCGTCCAGCCGCAGACCGGCCCCGGCGACTGGTTCGTCTTGCACGGCCTGATCCGCGATTTCGCCCTGAAGAGCTGGCCGCTGCCGGAAGACGAGATCCGCGCGCTCCACGTGCGAGCCGCGGCGTGGTTCGAGAAGCACGGTCTCCTGGCCGAGGCGCTCCGCTCCCTGGCGGCGGCCTCCGATCCCCAGGGGATCGCCCGACTTCTGGCCGCCCGCGGCGAGGAGCTGCTCTCGCGGGGCGACATCGATGCCGTGCTCGACCTGGGCGCGGCCCTGCCGCTCGAGCTGCGTTCCACCGGTCTGGAGGAGCTCCTCGGGGAGGCGTACACGGTGAGGGGCGACGCGGATCGGGCACAGGAATGCTTCCGGCGCGCGACCGATGGGTCGGACGATCTGCCGCCCCGGCTGGCGTGGAAGATCGGCCTTCTGCACCACGAGCGGGGCGAGCACGACCGCGCGCTCCAGCTGTACGGGCGCGGACGCCTCGACGGCTCGGGTCTGGCCGATCAGGCCGTCTTGCTGAGCGCGATGGCGACCACGCACCTGCTGACCGGCGATCCGGGTCATTGCCATGATCTCTGCCGCCGCGCCCTGTGCCTGGCCGAGGAGTGCGGCGAGGACCGTGCGCTCGCCGCCGCCCACGCCACGCTCATGCTCGCGGCTTCGAACCAGGATCCCCATGGAGAGGCGGAGCATTACCGGAAAGCGTTGGGCGCTGCACAGCGGGGCGGCGATGTCCTGCTCGAGATCCGGCTCCGAACCAACCATGCCAGCCAGCTCGACAACGAAGGCGCCTACGGACAGGCCATCGAAGAGCTGGACGCCGCGATCCTGCTGGCCGAGCTAGCTGGCTACACCGAGCGGCTGGCCCTGGCCCTCAACAACCGCGGCTGGACGCACTTCCACATCGGACGACTCCAGGAGGCGATCGGCGACCTGGAGCGCTCGAAGACGTTGTACCGGGGCGTTGGATCGGTCCGTGCCCAGTGGCCCCTCATCAATCTCGGAAGCGTGTACCTCGAGCGGGGGGACCTGGCCCTCGCCAGGACGGTCCTCGAGGAGGGTCTCGCCCTGGCGGAATCCTCGAACGACTCCCAGGGAAGGATCGGAGCCCGCGCCAATCTGGCCCGCATCCTGGCGACCGAGGAGCCGGAGGAAGCGACCCGGTTGGCCGAGGAGGCGACCGGGATCGCCCTCACCTGGGGCGCGCTCGTGGACGCGCTCCTCGCTGCCGGATGGGTGGCGCTGGCCCAGGGCGACCGGGAGCGTGCGGCCGGGCTCGGGGACGAGGCGCACGCGGCGGCGCTGGCACGACGCAACCGGCCGGGCCTGGCCGAAGCGCTCGAGCTGCAGGCGCTCTCCGCCCCGGAGCCGGCCGGCGAAGCGATCCGGCTGGGCGAGGCGATCTCGATCTGGCGCGAGCTCGGCAACCCGCTGGGCGAGGCGCGAGCCGAGCTGGCATTGGCCCGGCTCACCTCCACGCCGAACCGGGCCTTGATGGAGCGCTCCAAGCGCGCTCTCCGAGAGATCGGTGTGCGATCCTACGCCGCGTCTGGTGCGGCGGGTCCACTGGCCGCTCTTCCGGGAGACGAGGGGGTTCTGGTGGAGATCCGCACGCTTGGCGGCTTCCGCGTCCTCAGGCACGGCGAACCGGTGACCATCTCCGAATGGCGGTCGAAGAAGGCCCGGGACCTCGTGAAGATCCTCATCTCCCGGCGTGGCCGGGCCGTCCCGCGCGAGGCGCTCATGGAGACGCTCTGGCCCGAAGAGAGCCCCGAGCCGCTGCCCAAGCGTCTGTCGGTGGCGCTCGCCGCCGTCCGCGGGATCCTGGACCGGGAGCGGCAATTCACCACCGACCGCTTCGTGGCTGGGGACGACTGCGCCGTTTGGCTCGACCTGTCCCACGTCTCCGTCGACGTCGAGGAGTTCTTGACCGAGGCGGCGGCCGGGCTGGCCCTCCACCGGCGCGGTCGCACCCACGAAGGCCGCGAGGTCCTGGCCGCCGCCGAGGCGACCTATGCCGGCGACTTCCTCGAGGAGGATCCCTACGAGGACTGGGCCATCGCGCTGCGCGAGGAGGCGCGGGCCGCGTACATCGCCGTGGCTCGCGCGCTGGCCGACCTGGCGGGCGAAGCCGGCGATCACGATGCGGCGATCAGCTATCGCCTCCGAGTCCTGGAGCGCGATGCCTACGACGAAGGTGCCCATCTGGGGCTCGTCCGGGAGCTCTCCCGCGCCGGTCGCTACGGCGAGGCGCGCCGCCTCTATCGGGTCTATACCGAGCGGATGGAGGAACTCGGGGTCGAGCCGGCGCCGCTGCCGGGCTCGTAGCGCCCGACTCCAGGCCCGCGATGCACCATCCCACAAGAATCTCATAGCGCCGCAACTCCTGTCGGGACAACGACTTTCCCGGTTTAGCCAGGGTTTAGCCCGGCGCTAGTCGCCTCATCGTACGATCGCCTCACACACGCGAGAGGAGAATCACGATGACGAGCCCGACACCCCGTTCACTCTTGACCGCGACGCTCCTGATCGCCGTCGTTCTCGTACCCGCGGGCCTCGACGCACAGGTGCGTTCTCCGGACACCGGCCTTCGTATTCGCCCATCCCCGGTGACTCCTCGACCGTCCCCCAAGGGATCCCCGTCGGCGGATCCGAAGGCCGCCGGCGACGCCGTAGGGATCGGCACCCCGATGCTGGCTCCGGATCTACAGGTCTCCATGAGCCCCGTCACGAACAACGCGGTTCCCACCGTGTTCACGATCAAGAATGCTGGATACGGAACGGCTGAGCAGCCGACCCTGCTCTCGGTGGAGGTCGTGCTGCTCCCCCTACCCTCGCAGCAGACCTGCACGGGCGATCCGGAAGCCTGTGCCCTGGCGGGACCGCTCGTGTCGGGGATTGCCTATGTGCAGCTGATGGATGCCTGCCCGGCGCCGATGGAGGCCCTCACGGCCGAGGTCACGCCCCTGGATCCCGGCCAATCGAAGGTGATCAGCCAGCCGGGCAAACCTCTGTCGAGAAGCACGGCGGCTCTGAGCTCGAAGCAGAAGAAGAGCTCCTACATCAAGGAAATCACCCTGGTCTGCGTGTTCCAGATCAAGGCCGTCGTCGACGCCAACCACACAGCGTCGGAGTCCAACGAGCAGAACAACGAATCCTATCACTACGTCGAGCGCGAGATCGCCTGGAAGTGATCCCCCGACCCTTCCCGACTGGATGGAAGCCATGGAAACGTTCGTCGTTCGCGTCTGGCGCTCGGCCGCAGCGGATGTCGTCTTGCCACCCGATCACTCCGCAATTCTCCGCGGTCTCGTGCAGCACGTCGGCTCGGGATGGTCGACGCCCTTCCGGAGCGGCGAGGAACTCTTGAGCGCACTGACGACGGCGGAAACCGCCCACTACAAGGCCAACGACCAGGCCAGGAGGTAGTAGACCTATGATCGCGAAGCTGAGCAACCCCATCGTGACGGCGCTGGCTATGGCTGTCGCTCTCGCCTGCGAGGGCGGACCCACGGCCTCGCGGGAGCCGGACCATCAAGTGACTGCCGCGGCGGACACGCGCCTCGATCTCGCGGACGACAGCGTCGAGAAAGCCGTCGCGCTGTTGCTGGCATCCCAGAGTCCGATCGCCTTGAAGCCCGACAGGCCGTTCGGGGGCCACCGGACCAAGGCCGTCTCCCTTCTCGAGCGGGCGCGCGAGGAGATCGCCGCCGCGAAAGCCTACGCGGACGACCCGAAGAACCAGGGCCCGTGACGCTCTGCCACACGAACGGAGCCGGCCGGCGCGACGGGCGAGGGCCACGCCGGGCCATCGCCCCAATGCTCGTCACCTTGGCGGGGCTGGGTCTCGTGCCCGACCACGCCAGGGCCCAGGACTTCAGCGCCCAGATCTCCCCCAACCCCGCCCGGCTGGTGGCCGGCGGGCCCTCCCGTCCGGTGACGGTCTCGACGACGGTCACGGGCGGCTTCTCGGTCGACATCCTCTACTCCTTCTCCGGCTTCCCGGCCGGGATCTCGACCGGCGGGACACAGGTCGTGGTGGATCCCTACCCTCCGGTGACGTTCACGTTCAGCGCCGCGCCCGGTGTGCCGCGGGGGACTTACGCGGGGATCCTGACGGGCACGACCCCCGACGCCACCCTCAGCAAGAGCTTCCCGATGACGGTGATCGTGGAGCGCCCCGACTTCTCGCTATCGGTCGCCCCGTCGAGCGTGTCGGTCGAGCGGGGCGGCACGGCCACGGTGACGGTCACGCCCCTCCCGATCGACGGCTTCAGCGGCTCCGTATCCGTGGTCTCCCCGGTCCTTTCCGGCATCGCCTTCGATCCGGCCTCGTTCGAGCTTCCACCGGGGGGGTCGCGGACGGTGACCATCGCCGTCTCTCCTTCGGCCCCCATCGGCGCGATCATCGGCGCGTTCGTCGGGACGGCGGCACAGGTCGCGGGCAAGCGGGCGGCTTCCGTGCGGGTCCAGGTGACCGGGCCGCCGCCGCCCCCGCCGGCGGCGGGAGACTTCTCGCTGACCGCGTCGCCGGCCAGCCTCTCGCTCGCCCCCGGGGAGTCAGGCGTCGTGGATGTCTCCGCCGTCGGGACGGGCGGCTTCGCGGGATCGATCATGGTCAGCGGCAGCGGGGCCGATCTCTCCCTCCAGCCCGCCGCCTTCGCGCTTGCTCCAGGCTCCGGGCAGGCGGTCGTGGTGACCGTCTCCGAGACCGCTCCAGCGGGCGCGATCGCGCTGGTCTTCTCGGGCACCGCGGTCGGAATCGCCGGTGCCCGCACCGCCATGGCGAGCGTGGTCGTCGCCGCCTCGAGCGCGCCGGCCATCCGCTCCATCACCCCGCCCTCGGTCGTGACCGGAACGACGGGGAACGTGCTCCGGGTGACGGGGGAGGGCTTCGCCGCCGGGGCGGTCATCTCGTCGGGCTCGCCCGGAGTTCAGGTGACGGCGGCGCGGATCCTGGGACCGGGCGCGGCGGAGGTCATGATCGCGGTCCGGCCGGACGCGTCGCCCGGTCCCTACCGGCTCGATCTGCGAAACCCGGACGGAGGGATGGCGGCCGGTGGCGCCATGCTGCTGGTCTATCCGGCGGGAGCGCTTTCGGCGCCGCTCGCCGTGACCGCGGCGGCGATCGTCTATCCGCGTCCCTGGCAGATGCTGGCGCCCGACGAATCCATTCACGCTCGGGGGCTCCTCGCCACCTCGGGGATGGGCACCGTCATCGGGACGTGGCTCCTGGACGGGTTCCCGTTCGACCGCTTCACCCGGATCGTGACGGGCGGCTTCCCGGTCGAGGTCCGCTCGACGATCCCGATCCCGATTTCCTTCACCGGCGAGCACCGGCTCGAGCTGGCGATCGAGAGTCCGCAGAGCCTGCCGCCCCGTGAGGTGCCCTTCTTCCAGGCGACGGAGAGCCGCACGGCTCTCAAGGTCCTCGCCCCCGATGAGGGCGCCATCGTCGATCCGGACGACCCCGTCTTCCGCTGGACCCTCGTGCCCGGCGCATCCGGCTATGAAGTCGAGATCCAGGACACGGGCGAAAGCGATTCGGGGGATCGGCCGTGGACTTCGGTCCGTCGCCGGACCGCCGAGACCGAGTGGCGGCCCGAGGAGGCCCTGCTGCGGACCCTTGGCGCGGGAGCCAAGCGCTTCCGGGTGCGGGCCGTGTTCCCTGGCGAGGTCCTGGGAGATCCCACCGCGTGGCTTCCGGTCCTCTTCCCGCAGCCCGCCGAGGACGGCGGGGGTGGCGCCCTGCCCGGGACGGGGGAAGCGGGCGTGGGGGATGCCCCGTTCCGCCTGGTCTCGGCCCTCGCCGCCCCGCGCGGCGACCCAGCCCCCGAGCGGGGCCCGGACGCCCTCCAGGAGGCGACCGCGACCGGCGGCGAGGTCGGTGTCTCCCTCATGAGCACCACCACGACGATCGCTTCCGACTTCGAGGATCCGCCGCCGCTGACCCGCCTCCAGCTCTCGACCCAGACCGACTGGCGGGGCGCCGTCTTCGACCAGCAGGCGACGGCCGACCTCTCGGGCAGCCACGACATCGAGGACCCCTGGAACGCGCGCGAGGAGAGTCGCGCCTGGCTGACCCGCTTGGGCGCCACCGAAGGCCGCTTCCGCCAGGAGGCCGCGCTCGGCTTCGCCCCGCCCTCGTTCTTCGACCAGACCGAGTTTCTGACCGTGGCCACTTCAGGCGGCGGGCTCCAGGGGACCTTCGGGTCACCCCTGGGGAGCGTCTCCTACTACCGCTCCCTCGACCTCAGCGCCAACGGCGGCTTCGCTGCCGTCGAGCCCGACATCGACGCCGCCGCCTGGCATGCGGCGGACGCCGCGGGGCGCTTCCTGTTCCGGACGATGTGGCTCCAAGTCAGCGATCCGGCGATCGACGACTTCTCGGCCGGCGGCGAGGGCCGGGCGCTGGGCGTGATCGGCGTCGCCCACGTCAAGCCGTGGCTCAGGCTCCTGGGTGAGGCGGCCGGCGGCGAGTTCGAACCCGGCCTGGGGAGCTTCGAGGAAAAGCGCGACGGCAACGCCTTCCGCCTCGCCCTGGACGGCACGGCCGGCACTTTCGGCTACGGCTTCCTGGTCGGCCGGACGGGCGAAGGGTTCGTCAATCCCGCCAACCGCGGCTTCACCCCGGGCGGGGTGTCGGATCGGACGCGGGCCGAGCTCTCGCTCTCGAAGTACTTCGGCCAGGCGTTCCTGTCCGGCAAGTACAGCCACGTCCGGGGCGGGATCGCCGAGGGAGCGGCCGATCCCGGGACGACCGAGAACGGCGCCGGCGTCCTCTTCTCCCTGCCCGTCGGCCAGCGGGTCTCGATTTCCACCGGCGGCAACCTGACCAGCCAACAGGGGGACGCCCTGGACGAGCTCGGACTCCCCGAGACCGACCGCACCCAGAAAGGGCTCGACCTCAACGTGACCGAGCGCCTGGGACCCCTGAGCCTCTCCCAGACGCTGGCCTGGCAGGACTTCACCGACCGCGTCCAGCCGATCCTCGACCAGGAAGTGACCACCTTGAGCCTCGCCGCCAGCGGCGCCCTCGCCCCGGCCGTCAGCTTGTCGGCCAACGTGTCCAACACGCGCACGCGGGCCGCCCCCGAGATCGGCACGACCCGCCAGATCCTGATCTCCCTCCAGCCCGCGTTCACTCTCCCCAAGGCCTGGCTCTCGTTCACCCCCCGCGCCGCCTGGACCCGCGTCGCCAACGACCTCGACGACAGCGAGTTCAAGTCCGACCAGTACCAGACCGTCCTGCGCTGGTCGCCGCCCTGGGCCGGCGCGTTCCTCAACCTCGAGGTCGCGAGCGACTGGACCCGCAGCTGGACCGGTCTCGATGCCGACGTTCCGGACTTCGAACGCCAGACCGTGCTGACGCTCACCCTCAACTGGCGCTTCGATCGGGCGTGGGCGGGGAGCGCGGCCTCCGATCCCAACCCGCCCCAGGTCGCGCTCGTGAACCATCGCCGAATGGAGGAATTCGAATGAACCCGTACCGTCTCATGGCTCTGACCGTCCTGGCCTTCACGCTGGGGAGCCCGGCCACCATCGTGGCCCAGCGCGAGACCGAGCCGAGACTGCCCGGAGCGCCTGTGCTCCGCGCCGCAGCACCTCCCCAGGCGGATTTCGCCATCACGACCAAGATCGAGCCGGCCGAGCATCTAGGGCCGTGTCCGGCGGAGGTCGCGTTCATCGCCACCATCGCGGCCAAGAAGGCCGGTCCGGTCAAGTATCGACTGCGCACCTCGGACAACGCCTACGATCCCGTGCGCGAGATGATGTTCACCGCGCCCGGCACCAAGACGTTCGCGGTCTCCCGGAACCTTCCGCCGCCCGGGTCGGGCTGGGGCTATTTCGAGATCGTAGGCCCGGTAAGCGCCTCGTCGGAGATGGCCTACTACGACATCAAGTGCACGAACGATCCGGTGGCTCCCTCGTCCGCCCGACCCCCGCGACCCCAGCCGCCAGGGGAGCGCTCGCCGACACTGGGGCAGCCGGCTCCGACCGTCCAGGCGATCCCGGGAGGCCCGTTGCAGTTGGCAGAGGCCGAGCTGGTCACGACGTCGGCCGCCTTGCAGCCGCCGCTGCCGACCGAGGGTCAGAAGATCAAGGTGCTGGCCACTGTCCAGAACCAGGGCGGGATGCCCAGCCAGAACGGTCTTGGCCTCCTGCTCATGTGCGATCAGCTGCCCGGGCAGCCCAAATGCCCGGGGGCGGGGCCTTTCTCCACCACCCTTCCCAGCATTCCGGCCGGTCAGATCCATCAGGCGACCGTCTCGCCCGCCGTCACGTGGCCGGCCGGCAAATACCGCCTCGTCGTGGGGACCGACATGATCTTCGCCAACGACTTCGTCGATCTCGAGCTGGTGGTAAAGCCGACGAAGTTCGGCGGTGCGTTTGATCCGTCGGGGAGCTACGGCGGCGTACCCATGCGCGAGGGCGAGGTTCAGGAACAGGACGATCTGGGCGAGCCCGGCGAGGAGCGCGGCCTCAACCCCCAGCCCGAGCCGCCGTCGGCCGAGGCGAGGCCGGGGCTCGTTCCCCATGCTCGCGTGCGTGCAGCGGCCGCGAAAGCCTTCATGGCGCCCCTCTGGAACGGCAAGCGGGTCGACCTCTGCCTAGTGTGGGGCGGCCAGTGCGGCGAGCCCGCGGCAACCGAGTTCTGCAAGCTCTCGGGTTATGCCGAGGCGACCGACTGGAAGCCGGCGAACGACATCGGGTCCAAGACGCCGACCGTCGTGCTGTCCAGCAGTCAGGTCTGCAGCGACGCGTCCTGCGATGGATTCGCGTCGATCACGTGCTCGCAGTGAAGTCCTCGCAAAAACACTGCGTGTTGGCCGGCTCGACGCTCCGGATCTCATCAGGAAGGAGAAGGTCCATGAAAGCAAGACGACATTTCGCGGCTTCGCTGACAGCGGCCCTGCTGGTCTCATTGTCGCCGGCGGCAGGGGCTCAAAACCCCTGGGACGTGACCCCCACCGGGATCGGCGTCATCGAGAAGGGATCCAACGTTCTGATGGGCGAGGTGGTCGGATCGCCTTCGGCCCCAACTTTCGACGAGGGCACTGAGATCCAGATCACGTGCTTTTACAAATACCTGGCGGGAGCCAAATCGACGCCCCCGACATGGTTCGTGGACATCCTCGTCGATGGAAAGCAGGTCGCGCGGCTGACGGCCTACAACCACGAGTGGAAGACCTCCAGCAAGTCGGGCATCGACATCAGCAAGGGCGGCCTCTACTCGAGCAGCTCCTTCCAGATCGTGGACAAGGCCTATCCGGCGATCGCGACCTGGAAGGCTGTCGGGGGCGGCGCTCACACGATGCGGTGCGTGCTCGACCCCGACCACCGGCTCCCCGAGAAGAACGAGGCCAACAATCTGACGGAGAAGAAGATCCAGGTGAAGGCGAACATGCCACTGAACGCCATGAAGAACGCCCTGGATCAGGCCAGTGGTGGGAGAGGCTCATCGGCCACACGCGCGAGCATCGCCGACCAACCCGCCGGACAGGCGATCGCCAAGCCCCGGGTCAACTTGCTCTCCGGGGCCAACACGAAGTCGTGCCGGACGTCGCTCTCGGCCACCGTGGCTCTGAACCCGAGCGAGCTCTCCTCGCCCGGCTTCCAGCCCGCGCCGGACGGCGTGCCCCAGGCCAAGCTGACCCTGTACCTCGAGGACTCGAGCGCCAAGGGGAACTACGTCCATTGCGACTATGCCAGCAACAAAGGGGACGTCAAGCTGTCGACGACGCTCCAGTGCAAGGAGGCGTCCCCGACGCCCGGGGTGCCGCACGGCTATCGCTGCTCGCCGTGAGCGGGGGTGACGACCACTCGCGACGACCCGAGTTCTGCAAGCGATCGGGCTACGGCTTCGCGTCGATCACGTGCTCGAAATGAGGAGGTATCCACCATGAAGCACGGTCTCTGGATCGCGTGCCTCTCGACCGGACTCTTCGTCCTCTCGGCGACCGGGCTCCGGGCCCAGGAGGCGCCCGCGAGGGCGCGTCCCCAGCCGCCGCCCGCGGTCTCCCCACGACCCGCGGTCCCCCCGCCGGCCGTGTCTCAACCGGTCGCCCGCCGGCCCGTTCCGACGGCGGCCAGGCTCGTGACGACCTCGGCCAGGACTGATCCGGCTCGGCCCACGGCTGGCGACAGGGTTCGCATCCTCGCGATCCTCCAGAACCAGGGGACCGCGGCCAGCGAACGCGGGCTCGAACTCCTCGTACGGTGCACGGCGGTTCGGGGTGGGCCGGAATGTCCGTCCAGCCCCTTCGACACCTCGCTCCCCGGAATCGAGCCCGGGAAGAGCGCACGCGCCATGGTCGACCTCGGAAGCGAGTGGCCCGCTGGCGAGTACCGGCTCAAGGTCGGCCTGGAAGACTCGCGGAAGGCGGTGGCGCTCGGCCTGACCGTTGGCCCGAGCATGGCCCGGGCGGAACAGGAACAGGCTCGCGCGAGAAGAGAGGCTCCGCGGCCGGGTGAGGAGCAGGGCCTCAACCCGCAGCCGGAGCCGCCCTCCGCCCAGGCGCCAGCCCGCGTTCTGCCGCCGACCGCCGGATCGCGCCCGAATCCTGGGCGTCCGGCCCCCGAACCCGAGCCGCCGGGCCGGCAGAGAGCCGCGAATCCTCCGCCCGGACGGGCGGTCCTCGAGCGCTCTCCCACTCCGGTCCTGCCGATCACTCGGCCCGTCCCTCCTCCCCCCTCGGCTCGGGCCGCTGAGCAGCCCCTTCCGAGTCCATCGGCGCCGAGCGCTTCCATGGACGCCGGCCCGGCCGACGACACCGTTGTCCAGCCGCCGGGAGCGGTTCCCCTTCCGGCCGGCCCCAGCCTCGCCTTCGCGAAGCCGGTCGTAGACCAGGGGCCCGTGCCGGGCGGCACGACGACGACCGTGTACAAGAGCGGCCTCAAAGTCCAGCTGATCTGGAGCTCGGCATACCAGGATGCCTTCGAATGGCGCTGGCAGGTCGCCCTCTTTCCCTTCCCACCGACCGCCAGCCTGTCGCCCCCGGCCCTGCTTGCCGGGGACGAGCCGCCGGTGGGGGTTTTCTCGATCGATCTCGGAAGCTTCCCGCCGCTGGGAGGCGCCGCGAAGCCTCCGCTCACCGCCTCGGCCGGCGGACCCGTGGGCGAGATCATGGCGGGAGCACAGCCGCCCGCCGCGCCCGCCGGGGGTGGGGAGACCCTGCAGGCCGTGAAGCCGCCGCCGGTCGGCCAGAAGCCCCCGACCGGCGACCTGCCGCCCGCGATCGACGAAGGCAATGCCGGCCAACCGGCGTCAGCGGCCGCCGGCCCGAAAGCGGCCGTGACGCTCGGGCAGCAGAGCGAGCCGGGCCTGCCCGACACGCCGATCGACTTCCACATCCGCCTGATCCCCCTGAAGGACGGCCAGCCGGCGGGACCGCCGTCGAACACGGTGGTCGCCCACTACCTTCCTGGGCTTTCGCCCGCAGACGAAGACATCAAGAACTACTTCGAACAGAAGGCCGAGAAGGAAGCCAAGCTCGCCGAGATGACCGAGCAGGCCCGGGTGTTCGAGGTCGCCATCCTCTCGTGGAAGGCGGCGATCTTCGAGGACCCCAACGAGTGGGGCTGCATCGTGGTCGTGAAGAACCCCTACTATCAAGAGGGCTTCCATCCACTGATGCTCTTCAAGGAGGGCGGCACGTACTGCCCGCCAAAGGATCCGTCCAAGATGGAGAAGAGCACCGGGGAGAAGATCCTCGAGGGCGTCGAGGGCTTCGGCAAGGCGTGGGACGGTCTCGGCTGGGCTTTGGATCAGGCGAAGCAGTGGGTCGCCTCCCAGTTCGCCGAGACCTTCCCCTGCGAATGGCTCGGGGACGACCTCGAGTCGGACTGCGAGAGCGTCGCCAAGCAGGTGGCCGAGGCCGCCATCTCCGCCGGTCTCGTCGCCGCAGGGGTACCGCCCGCGCTCCCGAGCGTCGCCGAGCTCCAGGGCATGGCCGAAGGGAAGGTCGTGGACGGGGCCGTCAACTACACCTGCACCACGATAGAGACGAACGGGGGCACATGTACCCCCGAGATGCGCGCGGCGCTCGCCAAGATCTACCAGGAAGGGCTCGACCAGCTCCAGGAGAATCTTGTGAAACAGGCCCAGGAACCGGGCTGCGGAGATGGCCAGACGGCGAAGGAGCACGGGCTTCTGCCCCTGCCCTGCTTCAACGATTTTCCGGGAACCGAGGTCAAGCCCGCCCCCGGCTCGGTCGACGAGTCGCCTCAGGTAATGGTCCGGGTGCGCCGGATCAAGTCGGATCCTGACTTCCCGCTGGCATGCCGGATGTCCGTGGGCCTCTTCCTCGAGAACTATTTCCCCGGCGGCACGGTGGGAGGATCCTTCTCGAACCAGTACGTGCCGGCCGGACCGATCGAGGGATACCCGTTCAAGTGGGGCCAGGCCGACGTGCCTGGCCTGTCGGTGGGTCAGACAGCGGTGCTGACCGTTTCGTTGGGGCCCAAAGAACCCTTCTTCCTGCCCGGCAACGCTTTCTTCCCGTTCCAGTGGGATGACTGGCTGGCTCTATATCTGGGCGGGAACGGGCCGCTGACGGTGAGCGTCAGCACCACCCAGGACATCGTGCTGTCGCCCGAGACCGGTGGGTATTATCCGACGCTCCCGTGCGCGGAGGCGGCCGCGCTGAACGTGCAGATACCGGAGCACCTGTAGCTCCCGGCAGAAGACTCAGGCAGAGTTTATGGACCAACTGGGAATGATCAACGAGGAGAAAGGAGGGTCACATGAACGGTAAGCGATCGGGCATTCAGCGCGCGGGGCTTGCCCCGTTGCTCGTCCTCGCGGCGGGGCTCCTCGCCGGACCCGGGACCGCTGAGGCCCAGGTCCAGAGGGGGCAGCCGACGACCCACGTCGCCGGACCGCCGAATCCCCAAGTCCTCGAAGCCATGGTCAACCCGCTCAAGGCACGTGTCCAGAGCCTCGAGCAGGAGGTCAAGCGGCTCGAGGCGGCCCTGGAGTCGCTGCGGCTGTCCATGAAGGCGAACCAGGAGCAGTTTGCAAAGCACCAACATCGGATTCCCAACTTCGGCGTTCTGAACGCCAAGTCGATCTACCCCGGCACCAACGTCTCCGACGATACCATGGTGGCCATCACCTGCGGGCCTTGCGTCAAGTCCGGGCTCAGCGGGCCGCCTGAGTAACGGGTTCGCGATCGGGGACGAGAACCTCATTTCCTCTTGCGCATAGACCGGAGGTCTGCCATGACCAACTCGACGGGCTCCATCGATCGAAACGCTGTCTGCACGGTCGGTCTTCTATTCGCGATGCTCCTGGCCGCCTGTGGCGGTGACGAACCACCGGACCTCGACGACATCGCCTCGATGAGCGAGGACGAGGCCGCCGAGATGGCCCGGGACGTCATGGACCTTTCCGACGTCAGGGCCTGCGAGCTCCTGACCACCGCCGAGGTCGAGGCCGCGACCGGGATGGCCTCGGGTCAGCCCGAGGACGTCTCGCAGGTCCAGGGGCAACTCCCCATGTGCCACTGGCCCTCGGCGGACGGGAGCGGGCGGATCCTCGCCGCCATCCTGGTAACGCGAGGGGGTCACTCGAGCTATGAGGAGTTCATCGAGATCTCCCGGAGCCAGATGGAAGATATGGACATCGAATTCCGGGAGGAGGACTGGCAGCACGTTCCGGATGTGGGCGACTTCGGGGTCTGGGTCGGCGAGGAGTTCGCGGGGGGCATGCTTCAGGTCTATGACGATGGCTTGATGGTCCAGGTGGACGCGAGTCCGGCGGAAGGCATGGACGAGCTCGAAGCCTCGAAGGAGCTGGCGATGAAGGTGTTCGACCGGCTCGACTGAGCCGTTCGGTCACTCTCCGCGGGCGTGGGCCAGGGTGAGCCCGACCAGACGCGCCACGACCAGGGCGACGTACATGAGCCCGGCCACCTGCTCGATCATGACCACGGACCGCGCGTGGGGTCGCACGGCCTGGATGTCCGAGAGGCCTGTGCTGGTCAGCGTGGTGAACGACAGGAAGAGGAGCTCGAACCAGGTACGCGGGCTTTCCGAGTGGAGGGCCGCGATGAACGATCCCGGCCAGACGATCTGCACCGCCATGAAAAGGTAGGCGAACGCCCAGGCCACCACGGTGAAGGCAGCGCCGGTCGCGTACAGCTCGTCGAGCGTGACGTCGCGGTCGCTGAACATGTAGCGCATGAGGCCGTTCGCGGTGTAGAAGTAGAAGACCGAGTGCAACAGAGAGGACGTCAGGACCACGGACGCGCTGTCGACGTAAAACCCCTCCAGGATCGTGAACGCGGCCGTGGGCACGCCGATCAGGATCGCGATCCAGGTCAGCGCCGGCGTGCTGCGGACCGCCCACACGGCCAACAGGAGAACCGTCATCGAGAAGAGCGACAGCAGCGTGCGGCCGGAGGCGCTGTCCCGCATGAAGGGGTAGGCGAGCACGCCGATGAGCTGGACGGCCAGCAGCACGGCCGACGGGTGCCTCCTGGCGGTGACGAACCAGTCAGCCATGAAGAGCATCGCTAAGCTCGAGGAGATCCGGGGCGGCAAGCCGGAAGCCCGGCGGGACATCGTCACCGTCGAGCATTCCTTCCCTGGTCAGCACGCGCCTAGACCGCCTCAAGCCGAAGGACATTTCGAAGATCGCTATCGCGCGTCATATGCCTTCAGATGCGCCTGCCTGGCGTACGCGAGGATCTCCACGTCGGAGGTGACGAGCACCCCGTTCAGACGACGCGCGGTCGACACGATGAATCGGTCATTGGGGTCCCGATGCTCCTGCCCCTCGCGTTCCCGGACCCAGCGGGGCAGCCGGGTGGAGTCGATCGCCAGACGCGAGTCGATGGACCGGACCCGAATCCCTGGATAGCGCTGCTGTTCCGTGACCCAGGAGAGCAGATCGCCCGCAACCAGCACCTGACCACGCTCCGCTTTGAGAGCGATCTCCCAGACCGAGGCCGCGGATACAAAGAGCTGCCGACTGCGGGCGGCGGCTTCGATGGCAGCCAGCGTCCCGGCGTCGAGCTGGTCAGGGCCCTCCGCCTCGCCGCTGGCCCACACCCACACGTGGGTATCCAGCACCAGGAGATCGGCAGGCTCCAGCTCAGAGATCAGCATCGACCTCCCAGTCCTCGGACACCGGGGCCAGCAAGGCTTCCCGGGGGGCGCTGATCACGCCCCGCGAACGTCCCACGAAGGGCTGGAGGTCGTCGTCGGTGAGGGGGACGAGCTTCGCCACGGGTCGGTTGCGCTTGGTGATCACGATCTCCTCGCCTGTCTGTTGGACCCGGTCCATCAGCTTCAGGCAGATGGCCTTGAACTTTCCCGCTGCGATCCGGCGCGGCTCTTCGTGCCCGGCTGGTGGGCCAGAGCCGGAAGACGTCGGCCCTTTGCGTGACCGTTTCGAGTCGGATTTGGCCATGCGGGAGTCCTCCTTCTGACTCTCGTCGTGACCATTGAATATAGTCTCGATTCAACCGGCGATCAAGAAGGAGCTAATCAGCGAGGAACTTCGACGTTCCCGCTGGCCCAGATCGCCTCGGGCATCTCAAAGATCTCGGAGACCGGGAGCCGGAACCCGGGCAGGACGTCGGCACCCTCGAGGATGTCTCCCTCCAACAGCAGGCGGACATCCCGTTTCGGCCGCCAGGTGGTGAGGCTGCGGGTGCGGGGCACGACGACCCAGACGAGACGCGAACCCTTTTCGAGGTACTCGAGCACCTTCTCCTGAATCGCCTCGGCCGTCGTGGAAGGCGTGACGATCTCGACGGCGAGATCGGGGGGAAACTCCGGCCACCCTTTCGGGATCCCTGCGGACAGCTTCTCCGCGGCGATGAAGCTCATGACCGGGCAGCGTACGGTCGGCGGGTCTTTTTCGAGCAGAAACCCCGTCCTGGCGAGCGCTACGCCGTTTCTTCTCTCCTCCACATACGAGCCAACCGGACAGAGCAATTGGGTCGCGATCAGGCCGTACCGCAGGCCCAAGGGGCGCGGCTCGCGAAGGACGCGCCCCCGCACGAGCTCGACGATGAACTCGTCCTCCTCGGGCAGGCGCTCGAACTCCTCGAGGCTGAGAAGTGGTTCGGGAGCCTCTTGCTTCAGAGCGTTCAAGGATCTTCAGCCTCTCTGTCTCGTGATCTAGTCTGCAGATCGAATAGCTCCGACAGTGGCAACCGAAATCCGGGCAGGACGTCGGCGCCATCCAGAGCGTCGTCCGTGGTCAGGACCTGGACGTCCTTCCGCGACCGATAGACGGTAACACACCGGGTCTCCGGGTCGACGACCCAAACGAGGCGTGTTCCGGCGCCCAGGTACTCCAACACCTTGTCATTGATCTCGGCGGCCCTATTCGACATCGAGAGCACTTCGACGGCCAGGTCGGGCGCGGTCTCCCAGAAGCCTTTGGGTGGCCCCTCCGATGGAATTCGCTCCCACGCGAGGAAGGCGACATCGGGTCCGCGGACGGTCGGGGGGTCTCGCGACAAGAGAAAACCCGTGTCAAAGGCCACGTGCCCCAGCGAATGCTGCTCCGCATATCGATCAAGCGAGCGGAACAGATTCCCGGCCACCCAGTCGTGGATGCCGCCCGGCAGCGGCTCACGGACAAGACGTCCGCGCACGAGCTCGTCGCGGTACCCGTCGTCCGGCAGCCGCTCGTACTCCTCGAGCGTCAACAACCCCTCGATCGCCTCCGTCCGCGGCATCCCCTCCTCCATGTCCTGATGATCCGGCCCTCGACGTCCCATCCTCTCTCTGTCGAGCTGCCGACATTAGAGCCACGAGTAGAACCTACCATAGTGCAAACCATGAGCCACCGGCACCGTGCCCGGCAAGGGGTCCCGAGACATTGATATCTGTAACGTTACGCGTTACATTCAAACGTGATCCATTCATTCCGGCACCGGGAGACAAAGGCGATTTTCGAGGGCAGCGCTGCCAGTCCCAAGAATGCCAAGAGGGCCCGGAAGCGCCTCCCGACGCAACTCTGGGAGGGGGCTCGCGCGAAGATGGACGAGATCGACGCAGCTACGGAACCCGGTCAGCTGGCGACGCCCTCCAATCACCTGGAGACCCTTTTGGGCGATCGGAAGGGTCAGCACTCTATTTGGATCAACGTTCAGTACCGAATTTGCTTTGTCTGGCACGGAGATGCCTGGGACGTGGAGATCGTGGACTACCACTGAGGAGGAGGAACGATGTCGTACAAGCGCGGAGAGATGCAGCGTCGTCCGACCCATCCAGGCTACGTCATCCGGATGGAGCTGGACGAGCTTGGCATGTCGATCTCCGAGGCTGCGGTGCGGCTCGGGGTCGCTCGACCGACCTTGAGTCAGCTGGTGAATGAGAATCGGAGCGTCAGCCCTGAGATGGCCCTCAGGCTCGGTCGCTTCTTCGGCAACGGCACCGAGCTATGGATGAACATGCAGACGCGGTACGACCGTTGGGAAGTGGAGCACGACAGACGAGCGCTCCGGGAGGCTGAGCGTGTGGAACCGGTCTTCTCCTGAGCCCCCCAGGTCACGCTCGGGTATCTTGCTATGAGACCTACGAATGACAAGGACCGAGGCGACGTGTTGGACCAAACCGAGTTCGAGCGCTGGCGGGCCGCGGCTGACGATGCACAGCGGGCCGCGGAAACAGCGGCCAACGCGGGCCATCACAGCTGGGCCTGCTTCCTCGCCGAGCAGGCAGCCCAGCTCGCGCTGAAGGGCCTGTTGCACGGCGTTGGGTCCGGCGCCTGGGGCCACGATCTCGTCGATCTGGGACAGGTCCTTTCCGAGACGCTCGAGAGCGAGCTTCCCGAGTCCCTCACCCCGGCCCTCCAGCGGCTCTCACGTCATTACATCCCGACCCGTTATCCGGATGCACACGCCTCGGGCTCTCCTGAGAGCCATTACGGGCGGTCCGACGTGGAACAGGCGCTCGAGGACCTTGCCATTATTCAGAAGTACGTCGAAGTAGCCTGGGCTGCATTCCTGGAGCAGTCAGAACTCGTAGAACGCTCGGAACGCGGGGAAGACGACGACAATGCGAACTGAGACCGTCCTCGATCGTCGACGTACGAGGCAGAGGGAGCTCCTGGATTTCGCTCGTCGATTCGCGGAGGGGATCGATGCAGAACTGGGCGTGCGCGCCGTGGTCGTCTTCGGATCGGTGGCCCGCGGCGATTTCAACCAGTGGAGCGACATCGACGTCCTGATCATCGCCGAAGGCCTCCATGGACGGCTCCTGGAACGCCTCGATCGCCTGGGATGGCGGCTCCCGCTGGTCCGACCGATCCCGTGGACGCCGGCGGAGTGGGAGATCGAAGTGAGGCGCGGGAACCCCATCGCGCGGGAAGCCCTCGAATCGGGGGTGTGGCTAGTCGGTTCAGCCGCCGAGCTGCCGGGGCCGATCGGGCCACCTTCCAGCGAAACCCGGGGGTAGCGAGACGCCCTGGACGCACATCGGCAATCCGCGGCGTGCGTCGGGCCATCACAGGCAACGGGCGTCCGGGGTTGAGCGCTCATTCACTGATGTTCGGGTTCTTTACCTTCGGACCTGGCTTGCAGGTCGAAAAGCCGCGACAGCGGCAGCTGAAATCCCGGCATGACGTCGTCGCCTGCCATGCAGACCAGGTACGACCGTTGGGAAGTGGAGCACGACAAGCGAGCGCTCCGGGAGGCCCAACGTGTAGAACCGGTCTTCGCCTGACGGAGATCTTCAGCCGCGGCGTTCTTGCTTCAGAGCATTTCATGTGTCTTCCGTTCCTAGACCTCGAAAAGATCCGAGATTGAGAGCTGGAACCCAGGGAGGACATCGGCCCCTTCGAGGGTCTCTTCCTGCGTCAGGACTCGCACATCCGTCCTCGAGCGAAACACAGTCACGGTTCTGACACCGGGATCCACGACCCAGATGAGCGATGCCCCGGCCTCCAGATATTCGAGCACCTTCTCCTGGATTTCCGTCGCCGAGTTCGACGGGGAAACGATCTCCACCGCGAGATCGGGAGCAATCCGCCAGAAGCCTTTTGGAGCACCTGTCTTAGGGTAGCGCTCCGCCGAGATGAAGGCCGCGTCTGGCCCGCGAACGGTCGGAGGATCCTCGGCCAGGAGAAACCCTGTCTCGGTGACGACCCGCCCGAGACCGTGCTTCCCCACGTGGTAATGGAGTCTTCCGACCAGCTCACCCGCCAGCACGCCGTGCTCGCCTCCGGGACGCGCCTCGCGAACGAGCCGCCCCCGCACGAGCTCGAGCAGATACTCATCTTCCTCTGGCAATCGCTCGAACTCCTCGAGCGACACCAACTCCTCGATTGTCTCTATCCGGGTCATGCCCACCTCCACACTGATGATATGCTGACACTCATCGGCACAGCAAGCCGCATTCCAGGTGTTTATCGCGCAGGAGTCATGCCCTTGTTCATTTCAACTCCACCCTAACACCACCTTAACGCCGCCATCTACCCCGCTGGCTTGACTGGACGCCCGGAGCCGCGTGTCGTACATAGATCCCCATGCTTGCCCTTCTCGACCGCTGGCCGCTCCTTCGCCAGATCCGGGACCGCGCCGACGGAACCGGCCCCGAGGCGATGTCCGATCGCACCCGCGCGATCGGCGCGCGCACGCAAGGCGCCCAGGTCGCGCGCTCGGTCTGCCCCTACTGCGGGGTCGGCTGCGGCCAGCTCGTTTATCACAAGGGCAACGAGCTCCTCGCGATCGAGGGCGATCCGGAGAGCCCGATCAATCAAGGCACCCTCTGCCCCAAGGGCTCGGCGTCGTACGAGCTTCTGACCCACCCCGGGCGGCTGACGAAGGTCCTCCATCGCGCTCCCTACGCGGCTGAATGGACGAGGATCGGACTAGACGAGGCGATGGACCGGATCGCCGACCTGGTCTGGGAAACACGCAAACGGACCTTCGTACGGACCGCCGGCGAGCTGGAGTCGCACGGCGAGCCCGTCCGGGCGACGGAGCCCGGCGACCGGGACGCGCCCCGAGCGGACCTCGATCCCGACGAGCCCATCCGCCACACCACGGCGATCGCTCACCTGGGCGGCGCCACCCTCGACAACGAGGAGAACTACCTCATCAAGAAGCTCTTCACGGGCGGCCTCGGGATGGTGGCCGTCTCGAACCAGGCCCGCATATGACATAGCAGCACGGTGCCCGGTCTGGGCACCTCCTTCGGTCGGAGCGGGGCGACGACGGCGCAGCAGGACCTGGCCAACGCCGACTGCATCCTGATCGAGGGATCCTCCATGGCCGAGGCGCACCCGGTCGGCTTCCGGTGGGTCGTGAAGGCCAAGGAGCGGGGGGCCACGCTAATCCATGTCGACCCGCGCTTCTCCCGGACCAGCGCGCTGGCCGACCTGTGGGTCCCGATCCGGGCCGGTGGCGACCTGGCCTTCCTGGGCGGGCTCGTCCGGCACGTGATCGAAAACGATCTCTTCTTCCGCGAGTACGTCGTCCACTATACCAACGCACCGGTCATCCTGCGGGAGGACTTCCGCGATACGGAGGATCCGGCGGATGGCGGCCATCCCATCGGCGGCCTCCCCGAGGGCCTCTTCTCGGGCTGGGACCCGGAGACCGGCTCCTACGATCCAACCACATGGCGCTACGAGGGCGACGACCTCGGCCGCCCGCGAAAGGACCCCACGCTCGAGCACCCGCGCTGCGTGTTCCAGGTCCTCAAGCGCCATTTCGAACGCTACACGCCGGAGATGGTGGAGCGGGTGGCGGGGATCCCTCCCGACCTCTTCCATCAGGTGGCAAAGGCGCTGACCGACGCGTCCGGCCCGGAAAAGACGGCGGCCATCTGCTACGCGGTCGGCTGGACCCAGCACTCCAAAGGCGTCCAGATCATCCGGACGGCGGCCATCCTGCAGCTCCTCCTCGGCAACATCGGCCGCCCCGGTGGCGGGATCATGGCGCTCCGGGGTCACGCCTCGATCCAGGGGTCGACCGACATCCCGACCCTATTCGACTTGCTGCCCGGCTATCTCAAGATGCCCCGCGCCGGCCGGGGCGAGACCACGCTGGCCGGCCACTTCCAGAACCACAGCCGCGAGACGGGCGCGTGGTTCCACAACCCGGCCTGGATGGTGAGCCTCCTGAAGGCGTACTACGGGGAGCGGGCGAGCGCCGGAAACGACTGGGGGTACGGCTGGCTCCCCCGGCTGACCCGCGACCACAGCCACTTCTCGTACTGGACCGAAATGGCGGACGGCAAGGTCGAGGGGCTGTTCATCATGGGGCAGAACCCCTCGGTCGGGGCCCAGAACGCGCGGCTCGAGCGGCGCGCCCTGGCGCGGCTGAAGTGGCTGATCGTCCGCGACCTGGTCGAGATCGAGCCGGCCGTTTTCTGGCGCGCCGACTCCCCGGAGGTCCGCCGGGGCGAGCTCTCGACCGCCGAGATCGCGACCGAGGTCTTCCTGATGCCGGCCGCCGGCCACGCCGAGAAGGAGGGAGCCTTCACGCAGACCCAGCGGATGATCCAGTGGCGGGAGAAGGCGGTCGAGCCGCCGGGGGACGCCCGAAGCGAGGCGTGGTTCATCCACCAGCTCGCCCTCCGCCTCCGGGCGAAGGCCGAGGTGTCGGACGACCCCGACGACGAGCCGCTTCGCGCCCTCGACTGGTGGTATCCCGAGGACGAGCACGGCGAGCCGCGCATGCTGGCGGTCCTGGCGGAGATCAACGGGTGGTATACAGATCCCGCCCGCGGGTCCGATCACGAGGCCGCCGACGGCGATCCCCCCGGAGCGATCTGGCCGCTGGACCATGAGGGTCGCCGCCATCACGGCGCTCAGGTCACCGGCTTCGCCGATCTCGCCGCCGACGGCTCGACCGCCTGCGGCTGCTGGTCCTACTCGGGGGTGTACGGTCCGGACGACGTGAACCGCGCCAACCGGCGCGAGCCGCAAGGACCTTACGGCCACGGCTGGGGCTACACATGGCCCCTAGACCGGCGGATCCTCTACAACCGCGCCAGCGCGGGTCCCGACGGCCAGCCGTGGAGCGAGCGCAAGAAGCTGGTGTGGTGGGATTCCGCGGCCGGCGAGTGGGCGGGTCACGACGTCCCCGACTTCCCGCGCACCAAGCCGCCCGGCTACCGGCCCCCTGAAGGCGCCCGCGGCGTGGACGCCCATCCCGGCGACGCGCCGTTTCTGATGAACGAGGATGGCCTCGGCTGGATCTTCGTCCCGGAAGGCCTCCAGGATGGCCCCCTGCCGACCCACTTCGAGCCGCTCGAATCGCCTCTACAGAACTCCTTGTACGGCCGGCAGACCAATCCCCCCGTCCGCTGGTTCCGACGGCCCGACAACCCGTTCTCGGAGCCGGGCGACCCCCGCTTTCCCCACGTCCTCACCACCTACCGGCTGACCGAGCACCACACTGCGGGGGGAATGAGCCGGACGCTGTCGCATCTGGTCGAGCTCCAGCCCGAGCTCTTCGCCGAGATCTCCGTCGAGCTGGCGACGGAGCTCGGGATCTCCAACAGCGACTGGATCACCATCGCCACCCTGCGCGGAGCGGTCGAGGCGCGGGCCCTGGTCACCCGTCGGATCCGACCCATCCGTCTCGGCGAGCGCACGGTGCATCAGGTAGCGATGCCGTTCCACTGGGGGCCGACGGGGCCCAACAAGGGCGATGTCGTCAACGACCTGATCCCGCTATCGGGCGAGCCCAACGTGACGATCCACGAATCGAAGGCGCTGGTCTGCGCGGTGATCCCGGGGCGGCGCCCGCCCGACGAGGAGCTGGACGGCTGGCTCGAGCGAACGCTGGGCGGCGACGTCGCGGCAACGGAGCCCGGCGGCGCAGCCACCGAGGCCCGATCGGGCGTCGAAGCGGGCGGTCTCGGCCAGGAGGGGAAGGCCTCATAGGGCAATCCAAATGTCATTTCACGGACAGACCCGCCCACCGACCCAGACTATCCTCAGGGTCGTGGTTCCCTTCGTCACTCTTGTCAGGAGGCTGAGATGCTCAAGACCATCCTTCTCGTACTGATCGTGATAGTAGGCATCGGGATCCTGATCGGGTTGTGCATGGGCGAAGCTGCCGACGAGGAGATCGAGATCGAGGAGGGGCGGATCGAGGCCGTCCAGCAGGTCGCCTGAGAGGGACGGCGCGGAGACGATCACCGGATCTCACGAGCGCGGTCCGCCTCGGATGTCATCAGCCTTACAACATTTGCTGTCGCCTTGCAGTAGGATATCGGAAAGGACGTATGAGGCCCAAGGGTATCGTACGGCCACAACCGGAGAGGACGGTGCGAGATGCTGTGGACGATCGTGGTGATCCTGCTGATTCTGTGGCTGCTGGGCTTTTTCGCGTTTCCGGCCGCTGGAAGTCTGATTCACCTCCTCCTCGTCATCGCCGTGATCATCATCATCTGGCAGCTCGTTTCCGGCCGGCGGGCCGTGTAGAAGCACCACCTCTCGATTCATGACAGCGGATCGGTAGGCGCTGGGTCCCGGCTACCCATACCGGGACCCGCGCACAGGGGTTACCCTATGCCGATCCGTATGTCGATCGGTCAGGGCACCGCCAGCAGCAACCAGGCCCGCCACTCGTTCGTGGCCGACGGCGTCACGGTCGGCTTCTTCACCGACCCCACCGTCTGCATCGGCTGCAAGGCGTGCGAGGTGGCGTGCAAGGAATGGAACCAGGTTCCGGCCGAGCCCGCGGCATGGACGGGCACCTCTTACGACCATACGGGTTCCCTCGGTGCCTCGACCTGGCGGCACGTCAAGTTCCTGGAGCAATCGGTTCCCCTGGGAGCGCAGATCACCGCCGCGGCGGGGAGCGCGGATGACCCCTTCCGCTGGCTCTTCCTTTCCGACGTCTGCAAGCACTGCGAGCACGCCGGGTGTTTGGAGGCGTGCCCCACCGGTTCGATCGTGCGGACCGAGATCGGCTCCGTCTTCGTCCAGGACGACGTCTGCAACGGCTGCGGCTACTGTGTGGTCGCCTGCCCGTTCGGGGTGATCGACCGGCGTCCCGAGCCGCTCCCCGGCGCGGGCGGTGCGTTCAAGTGCACGTTCTGCTACGATCGTCAGGCTTCGGGGCTTACCCCCGCCTGCGCCAAGGCCTGCCCCACCGAGTCGATCCAGTTCGGGCCACTCGATGAGATGCGCGAGCGGGCGGGGCGGCGGGTGGCCGAGTTGCGCGAGCGGGGTCTCCTCGACGTCACGGTCTATGACCCGGTCGGGACATCGGTTGGCGGGACCCACGCCATCTTCCTTCTGCCGGGCGCGGCCGGCGACTGGGGCCTTCCCCCCGCGCCCGAAGTGCCGACCGTCCGCCTCGGCGCGGCCTGGACCTCGGCCCTGGGGACGGCGCTGGGTGCGATCGGCACCGCGTTCCTGGCGTTCCTCCTGACGTGAACCGCTCCGAGGAGTCGCCCGAGCGCCTGCCGGAGGAGCGCCTCGACGCCCTGCGCGAGGAGGCACTTCGCACGGGGTCGGTGTCGGGTACGGGGACGCGCGCGGCCGGGGGCCCGATGCCCGCCCTCGCCGCGGACGGCGAAGCGCCCGGCTACTACGGGCGCCCGATCGTCAAGCCGCCCGTCTGGACGTGGGAGATCCCGCTCTACTTCTTCTTCGGTGGCCTGGCGGGGATGGCCGCCGCGATCGCGCTCGCCGCGCACGTGGCGGGCGATGGCCACGGGCTCGTCCGCGCCGCGCTCTGGCTGGCCTTCGCCACGGGCGCCGTCCTCTCGCCCATCCTTCTCGTCATGGACCTCGGCCGCCCGAGCCGCTTTCTCAACATGCTGCGGGTCTTCAAGCTCCGCTCGCCGATGTCGGTCGGAGCGTGGATCCTGTTCCTTTTCGGCGGGTCGGTCACGATGGCGCTGGCGCTGACCGAGTGGACGATCCGCTACGACGCCGGCCCGACCATCCAGGCGCTCCAGACCGCCGCCCTCGTCGCGGCGGGCTTCTTCGGGCCCGCCCTCGCCACCTACACCGGCGTTCTCCTCGGGGCGACCGCCATCCCCGCCTGGTTCGCCCACCACCACGGCCTTCCCGTCCACTTCGGAGTGGCCGGCCTGGGCTCGGCCGCCGCGGCGCTCGAGCTGCTCGGGTTCCGCGTGCCGGCGTTGCACCTGATCGGGCTGGTTGCCGCGGTCGTCGAGACCCTGTTCGGCGCCTGGATCGAGCTCCGCCGGCACGGCGCGATCGACCGGGCGCTTCGGGATGGCGCGCCGGGCCTGCTGCTCAGGGGCTCGGGGCTGCTGACGGGACCAGCATCGCTTGCCCTCCGCCTCCTCGGGCTCGTCCCCTGGGCGGGGTTGGCGTTCCTGGCCGGCGCCCTGATCAGCCGCTACGGCTGGCTCGCCGCGGGGCAGGCGTCGGGGAGGGATCCCCAGGCGACGCTGGAAGCGCAGGAGATCCGTCAGGCAGCCTTCTCATAGCCGACGCTTCAATCGTTCGCGTCTGGCCCGCCCCTGGGCCGGTCGTTGCTACGCCGCCCCCGCAAGGGATGCCCGAACTCTCCGAACGAGGACTCGAGTCGTTCCCGCTGGGCCTCGTCGAGGTGTGGCGCGAGCCGTTGTCGCATCCTCTCCAGCTCCGCCACCATCCGGGTGTGAGTCGAGCCCATGAGCGTCCAATGGATCCGACCGGTCTCTTCCAGAATGGGCCGAATCGCCTCGCGCTGGGCCTCGTTGCGAGGCTGGATCACCCGCTCCATATACTCGACGAAGCCGCCCCGATGGCGGAGCTCCCGGAGGTGGTCGCCACGTCGGTGGGCCAGGGCGCCCACGCCGAGCGCGCCGAGCGCGATCCCGAGGATCAGGGTGGCGAGAAGGATCAGCGACGACTTGGTGTCGATCGTCACGACAGCTTCCCTAAGTCAGCCATGTGCGTTTTCTGCTCTCCTCCCCCTATGGGGCCGTCTCGTACAGAGCACGGACGGGGTCGTAGGCGACCGCGAGCGTCACCGGTTGGAGACCGAGCGCCGCCTCGAGGGCCGACTGCGAATCCGGTCCCCGGGTCAGGAGGTTGTGGGCCAGGAGCCCCACGATGACCGCGATCGAGACCGGGGCGAGGCGCCGGAAGTGAAGCGAGAGGGTGGCGGAGAGCCAACGCGGCGTCTCGGCGACCAGTCGCGAGGCGACGCGTCCCGCGAAGCCGGGGCGGAAGCCAGCCCACGAGGCCTCGGAGACGAGAGCATGGACCCTCACCATTCGCTCGAAGGCAGCCCGTAGGTCCGGCTCTGCGTTGAGCCTCTCGTCGAACCGCGCGTGTTCCGCGTGATCGAGCTCGCCCGCGATCGCGCGCAGGAGAAGTCTTCGATCCTGCGCCTTCATTCGGATTTTCATTCCGACCTCATGTAGGGTAGGAGCTCCGCCTCCAGCTTCCGCATCGCCCGAGAGAGCCGCGAGAGGACCGTCCCCTCGGGCGTATCGAGGATGGCGGCAGTCTCCCTGGTCGAATAGCCTTCGATCATCCGCAGGACGACGACCGCCCGGTGCTTGCCGTCCAGCCGGTCGATGGCGCAGCGAACCCTGCGTTCCCGCTCGCGGCGCTCGATCTCATCGTCGTCCTGGGGGCTCGCAAGGAACGGTGCCTCCTCCGCACGATTCCTGGAATTGTCCCGGCTCGCGAACCGCGATGCCCGCCGGTTCCGACCCTTCAGGGCGTTCCGCGACAGGTTGATCGCGATCCGAGTCAGGTATGTCTTCAGGGACGCGTCCCCCCGGAAGCGCTCCATTGATCGATGGAACCGGATGAAGGTCTCCTGGCCGACGTCCTCCGCATCGTCCCCGGGCCCGAGCATCGCCGTCACGACCGAGGCGACCGCGAGCTCGTAGCGCTCGACGAGGAGCCGGAACGCTCTCTCGTCTCCCGCTCGGGACCGATCGAGCAGCTCCCGGTCCGAAGCGCCGTCTTCCATCCCCCCTCGCGCCCACGTCGCCGAGCCCCTCGGCGTGATAGAGGAGCAGATCGCTGGATCGCCGTGAAGGCCCGCCGTCAGCCGTTGTCCGGCCGGTCCTTGGGGCCGTGGCCCTCATGGCCAGGCCCGTGGCCGCGGCCGCCATGGCGCTCCTGGTATTCGGCGTGGAGCTCCTCGAGCCGGCTTCTCTGCTCCTCGGTCAGGACAGCAATAATACGCTGATGTGTCTCCTCGTAGAGCTGGCGCGAGGCCTCGCGCTTGCTCTCGCTATCGTCGCCCTCCTGCTTGTGTAGCTGCTCGAACTTAGGGTGCTGCTCCTCGAAGATCGCGCGGATCTGCTCGACCTGGGAGTCGGTCAGGTCCAGCTCCTCCTGGAGTCTGGCGAGATGCTCCTCGGGGTCGTGTCGCTGGTCTCGCTCCTGGGCCCAGGTCGGCGTGGCGATCAGGACCGCGAGGAGTCCGGTGGCGACCGCGATCCGTCGCGCGGCGTAGCGGGTCTTGAATATGTGCATCGATCCCTCCTGCAAGGTCGTTGTGTCGGGGTTGGGGACGGTTTCTCCGGTTTCGCGCGAGCCGTCCGTTCGCAAATTGGACAACGGAAGGGCCGGATTCATTCCATGGGGTCATTGGCCCGGCGGATTTCTGAGCGGATGCTCTGGAAGCCCGGCCAGAAAGACCGCTTCCGGAATTGCCGGAATGTCATCCTCGAGATCGAAGAGGGAACGTGTCACGACCAATCCGCGACCGAAGACCCGGCGCATCGAGGTTCGGGCGTACGCGATCGACCTCTGATCATCCCCCTTGACCTCGATCGGGAAGCGCGTCGATCCCGGGTCATCTTCGACGGAAGGCAGGAGGAAATCGATCTCGTGACCGCCTTGAGATTTCCAGTATCCCACGGAACCCGCCACCGGATCAGATTGAACCAATCTGTCCGTCGCCGACCGAAAGAGTCCGACCCCCACAAGGTTCTCTCGCAGAGCGTCGGGAGACGCGCGTCGCACGGCTGACATCATGGTCCCGGGGATGGCATCCATCAGCGGATCCACGTAGTAAACCTTGCGCTGCTTGCTTGCACTGAGCCCTCTCCGGCTCAAGTCCCAGAAGAAGAAAACCAACAGCAGGAAGGATTCCGACAGAAGTTGCACGTATTCGCGGGCGGTTGGATGGCTGACGTCCATGTCTGCCGCGAGCGATTTCCACGCGAGGGGCGTCCCAAGCGATCGACCCACTCTCTCGACCAGCTTGAGCCCCGCGATATCATCCCTTCCGGCCCTGCGGATATCGCTCGCGACAATGCTCCAGAGCATCTGGACCGTCTCCGGACTGACCGCGCCATGCGCCAAATGATCAGTGACGGCGGCCGGAAAGCCACCCACTTGGAGATAAGCGCGCCAGGCCCTGTCGAGTTCCTCCCTCTGGAGATGAAGAGTCCGGACCAGCCGATACCCGTCTTCCGTCGGGATCCTCGACGGACTGATTGTTTCCTCAGGCAGTTCGATTCCCATCGCCACCATGCAGAAATCCCGGAACGAGATCGGAAGCTGCAGATAGTCCCGCCCCTTGCCGCGGCGGCCCGGCAGCAGTTCTCCACCCACCTCGCGAGCCGATGAACCGGTGCATAGGAAGAAATCATCCCGCGCAGGTCCGTTGTCGATCACGTACTTGACGCCCAGCTGCCAGTCCTCCATGGTCGTCACCTCGTCCAGGAAAAGAAACCATGGACCATGCGGATCCGGGTGGAGAGAGCGCGCGCGCCGGATGACGTCACCGATGTCACGATTGTCTCTGGCGAGGTCGAACGCGTAGTAGAGAACGCGTCGTTCTCCGGCCTCCAGAAGTCGACGGACAAGCAATTTCATGGTTGTCGATTTTCCGACCTGGCGCGGTCCACGCAGGGTATGGACGCGTCGGGTTCCTGTTTCTACGGCCTCCAAGACCGGAGGCTCCCAGCGGAGGGGGAGACGCTCGAGCTCAACCAGGTAAGGATCCCGCTGAATGGCCGAGGGGTCGCCCCACCAGGGATTGAGTTCGAGGATGGACTGATCGTTGATCGCCATGATCTGAAACTTGACTTTCATTAATAGGTAGATGTTTGAAAGTCAAGTTTCATATTATGGTGGTTCTCACTTGACGCGTGCTGGAAAACCATAGCGGTGGCCAGAACCCTTGCTCCTCGGGGGGCCAGGGTTTAGAAGTGGATCCCCAGGCAGTCCTCGACGCGCACGTACCCGAAGCGCTCCCCGAGCGCCCGGTAGGTGAAGCCGTCCGACAGGTATCCGTGATCCCGCCAGCCGACCTCGCGCATGGCCTCGGTCCGGACGAGGACCTGCAAGGTGTCGATCTGGCATATCCGAGGTTCGCCCCGCAGCAGAACCGGAGGTCGATCCATGAAGAACGGAAGAGGTCCGAAATGGAGAATCGCGCAGATGGCGAACTGCTCTCCGTCCGAGGCCTTTTCCAGGGCGGAAATCATCTTTTCCAGGTAGTGGGGGAGCATCACGTTGTCGTCATCGAGGAACACGATGAACTCTGTCGAATCGGCGGTCGCGAGGACCTCCTTGCGCACGCCGCCGCCAAAGTTCCCGTAGTGTTGAGTGGCAACGCGATACTCGAAGCGGGGATCCTTCTCGCGAGCCACCAGTTGCTCTACCTCCGGCTCGTGGATACCGTCCGAGCACACGACCTGCCGCCAGGCCGGCTCGGTCTGCGCGCGCACGCAGCCGATACAGCGAGCGAGAATCCCGGGATCTCGCCTGAAAGTGGGCGTCACAATGGTGACTCTGGGTTCCGACATCGCCATCATCCCGCAATGTTAGCCTGACCGGGTGGCCAGGGAGTGCAACGATAGCCGTGTGAGGGAGGATCCGGAAATGGATCGGCCTCTGGTGAGCTGCATCATTCCGGCCTTCAACGGCGCGGCCTTCCTCGGTCCCGCTCTCGACAGCATCCGCGGTCAAACCTACCCGACCCTGGAAATCATAGTCGTCGACGATGGCTCCAGCGACGGGACCGCCGACCTCGTTTCCAAGTACGGTCATGGCGTACGCTACGTGTGGCAAGAGAACGCCGGCCCCGCAGCCGCCTGCAACCACGGCATGCGGCGGAGTCGCGGCCGATTCTTCGCCTTCCTGGAGCAGGACGACCTGTGGCATCCCAGGAAGGTGGAGCTCCAGATGCAGGCCCTCGAGGGGACACCGATCGACTATTGCGTCACCATGATCGAAAACTTCCTGGAGGATGCCCCAGCGGCTCACGAGACACGACTTCCAGCTACCCGAACCGGCCCGCTGCCCGGCTACGTCACCCAGACCCTCCTGGCGCCACGCTCGACCTTCCGGCGGGTGGGACCCTTCGATACGGAAAGGCGCTTCTCCCATGGAACAGAATGGTTTCTGAGGGCGCGGGCGCGAGGGCTGCGCGGCGAGCTCATCCATGAGGTCCTCGTCCGGCGTCGGATTCACGGCGCCAATGTGAGTCTCCGTCGGGCGGATGCCAGCCGCGACGAGTATCTGCACCTGCTCAAGCGATCCCTGGACGGCCGGAGTGATCCACACTCGGGCGCACCGACCGGGTCAGACGGCCGTTCGGGAAACCATGCCGACGGTGGCCAGAACCTTGCAGCCCTTGAGGATAGGTGTCGTCACCAAGAGGCGGAGCACGTCCGCCCCAAGAGCCGGCGACCTATCTACAGCTGTGCACATGCGGTCAATCGTGTACCGGGCCGCGGTGCGGAAACGCTGGTTCAACCGGTTTCGGCGTCCCCCGTGAAGGGCACCGGTGTCCCAGGGCCCGGGGGCGCCCTCGCACATCGAGAGGCCAATCGTGGCGAGAGACGTCGTCGAATGAGGGTCCTGGTCACCGGAGCCCAGGGTCAGCTCGGCTCCGAGCTCGTGCGACTCGCCCTCCAGCACGGCTGGCCGGCGATCCCGCTGGCCCGCCAGAACCTCGACATCGGGGACGCGGAGGGGGTGGAGCGGGCGATCCGGAAGGCACGCCCGAGCGCGGTCGTCAACGCGGCGGCCTTCACCCGCGTCGACGAGGCCGAGAGCCACCCGGAGGAGGCCCAGCGGGTCAACCGCGACGGTGCGCGCAACCTGGCCCGGGCGTGCAAAGAGGAGGGGATTCCGATCGTCCACTTCTCGACCGACTACGTCTTCGACGGCCGGGCAACCCGCCCGTACCTGCCCGACGATCCTCCCGCCCCGCTCGGCGTCTACGGGCGTTCCAAGCTGGAGGGCGATCTCGCCGTGCGCGAGACGACCGACCGGCATCTCATTCTGCGCACCGCCTGGGTCTTCGGAGTCCACGGGCACAACTTCGTCAAATCGATCCTCCGGCACGCCCGCGAGCGGGACGAGCTCAAGGTCGTAGACGATCAGCGAGGTTCGCCCACCGCCGCCCACGACCTCGCGGAAGCGGCGCTGACAGCGCTGGAGCACGTCCTCGCCCAGGGAACCGGTTGGGGCACGTACCATTTCGTCAACGCCGGCTCGACCACCTGGCACGGGTTCGCCGAGCGGATCCTGGCCATCGCCTCGCGCCATGGGGCCGTCAAGGCGCGACGGGTCGTCCCGATCACGACGGAAGAGCTCGGTCTCCCGGCGCCCCGTCCCCGCTGGAGCGTGCTCGATACGACATCTTATGTCGAGACGTTCGGCCTTGCCCCGCGCCCCTGGGAGGATGCCCTCGAGAGCGT
>JBOHRQ010000003.1:0-92141 GCA_050732875.1 Gemmatimonadota bacterium
TCCAGCGTTCGTTCCACGCTCTTGCGCTGTCCCGAGACGGTGGCGATGGCGAGCTCGGTGCGCTGCCACTTGTCGAGGTGCCCGACCTCGGCGATGGAGATGTTGTAGCGGCCGTTCCCCAGCCTGTCCTTCACGCTGCGCAGAACGTACCGCTTCTCCTTGAGCGACTGCGCCCCGGGGATGTGGAGATCGAAGATCCTGAGTCCCACTACGGCCATTCTACATTCGGCGGCGACGCGCCCGCACGTTGCGGGGGAAGCCTCGGGTCGGAAGCGGAGCCGGTCGCTCTCGAGCGACCCGCTACGCCAGAGTTCGTTGCACTTCTTCGATCTTGTACGCCTCGATGACGTCCCCCACCTTCACGTCGTTGAAGCCATCGACCAGGATCCCGCACTCGAATCCTTCGCGCACCTCGCGGACGTCGTCCTTGAACCGCTTGAGCGACGCGATCGCGCCCTCGTACACCTCGATCCCCTCGCGGACGACCCTGACCCGGGCCGAGCGAGGAATCGCCCCATCCGCCACGAAGCATCCTGCCACGGTCCCGATACCCGAGATCTTGAAGGTGTCGCGGATCTCCGCCGAGCCGAGCACGACCTCGCGCTCCTCGGGGGCCAGCAGACCCTCCATCGCCTTCCGCACGTCCTCGACCACCTCGTAGATGACACGGTAGACACGGATGTCCACGCCCTCACGTTCCGCCGCCGCGCGCGCACGGGCGTCCGGTCGCACGTGGAAGCCGATGATGATGGCGTCCGAGGCCGCCGCGAGCAGAACGTCGTTCTCGGAGATGGCCCCGACCCCGCGGTGGAGGACCTCGACCTGGACCTCTTCCGTCGAAAGCTTGGTCAGCTCGTCGGCCAGGGCCTCGACGGAACCGCCCACGTCCCCCTTCAGGATGACGTTGAGGCGCTCGATCTCTCCCGCCTGGACCTGCGCGTAGAGCTCTTCCAGCGTGGTCGGTTCCTTGGTGCGACGGAATCCCTGCTCCCGCTGCAGGCGCTGACGCTTCTGGGCGATATCGCGGACCTCCCTCTCGTCGGCGAAGACGGCAAAGCTGTCACCGGCCTGCGGCACCCCACCGAGTCCCAGCACTCGAGCCGGCTGGGACGGTCCCGCCTCCTGCATGTTGCGATCCCGCTCGTCCAGGAGCGCCCGGACGCGTCCGTCGTACAGGCCACAGATGAACGCGTCGCCCACCTTGAGCGTGCCGTTCGTGACCAGCACCGTCGCCACCGGACCCATGCCCCGGTCCAGCTCGGCCTCGATCACCACGCCCCGGGCGGGGCGCTCCGGATTGGCCTTGAGATCCAGCAGGTCGGCCTGGAGCAGAACCTTCTCCAGGAGATCGTCGACTCCCTGTCCCGTCTTGGCACTGACCTCGGCGGCGAGGACGTCACCGCCGTACTCCTCGAGGATGACGTTGTGCTGGGTCAGCCCCTGCTTGACGCGCTCGGGGCGCGCCTCCGGCAGGTCGATCTTGTTGATGGCCAGGACGAGCGGGACACCGGCCGCGCGGGCGTGGTCTATCGCCTCGACGGTCTGCGGCATCACGCCATCATCGGCGGCGACCACGAGGATGACCAGATCGGTCACCTGGGCCCCCCGTGCGCGCATGGCGGTGAAGGCCTCGTGGCCGGGGGTGTCGATGAACGTCACGCTGCGATCGCCGCTCAGCTCCACCTCGTAGGCTCCGATGTGCTGGGTGATCCCGCCCGACTCGCCCGCGAACACGTTCGTCTTGCGCACGTAATCGAGAAGCGAGGTCTTTCCGTGGTCGACATGGCCCATGACCGTCACCACCGGCGGCCTCGGGAACCGGTCGTCCTCGGACTCTTCCTCCTCCTCGGGCTCGGTCAACACGAAGGCGTCCTGGCGCTGAGCGGTGAAGCCGAACTCCTCGCAGATCAGGCTGATCGTGTCGAAGTCGAGCCGCTGATTGAGGGTGACCATGAGGCCCAGCTCCATGCAAGCCGCGATGATCTTGGTGGCGGGCGTTCCGATCAGGTCGGCCAGCTCGGCCACCGAGACGAACTCGGTGACCTTGATCAGGTTCTCGGGCTCCTCCTCGACCGCCTCCGAGAGCGGCTCTTCCTTGCGGACCCGGCGGCGGCGCCGTTGCTTGCCGTCGATCCGGGCCAGGGTCCGGCGGATGTTCTCTTCGACGGCCTTCTGGTCCACCTTGCGCCGCCGGCGACGCCGACGCCGACGTCCTCCCGAAGGCTCGGCCTTCGCCGTGGTGGCTCCGTCTTCGGCCCGCGCCTTCTCCCCCGACTGCTGACTGGGCTGTTGGCTCCCGAGTGCCGCCGCCACGGACGTCTCCGCAGGCTGCGCCGGGCTCTGGACTTTCCGACGGCGCCGGGCTTCGTCCTGTCGACGTTTCTTTCCCTCCTCGGCGTGCTTTACGGCTTCCTTCTCGGCCTCGAACTTGGCCGCCACGCGGCCGACCGTGTCCTCATCGATCGAGGACATATGGTTCTTCACCGGCACGCCCATTTCCTTGAGCAGGTTCACCATCGCCTCGCTCGAGACGTCGAAGCGACGCGCTACCTCGTAGATCCTCGTTTTAGCCACTCTGCTCGACCTCCTCGCGTCCTTCTCCGTCTCCACCGGAGCCACCCGCGGCGAGTCTGGCGAGACCGCTGGCGATGTGCCGATCGGTGATCCCCAGAGCCGCTACTGCATGTCGCCCCGCGAGCTCGCCGAGCTCGTCCTTGGTCCATCCCCCGTACACCGGGACCTCGGCCCCGCGCAGCCGCTCCAGCAACGCATCCCGCCGCGGGCCCGCGAGATCGCCGGCCAGCAGCGCTGCGTTCAAGCGACCCTCGCGGATGGCGTCCTTCGTCTGCCTTACGCCGATCACGATCCGTCCGGCGCGCCGCGCCTGATGCACGAGACCCGCGGCGCGGGAGCGGAACTCGATGTCATTCCGCTCACCGGGACTCCTCCGACTCATGCGACTCCTCCTCTTCGGACGAGCGCTTCTCCGACTCGACTACCGCGGGCTCGTCGATCGACGCCTCGATCTCCGGCTCCGCCTCCACGTCCTCGTCGGCCGACTCGGTCTCCGAGGCGTTCGAGATCGACCCGGAGGCCTCTTCCGCGGCCGGCGCCGGGGTCTCGCCCGAATCCTGCGAGGCCACGAAGCTCCCCTCCTCTTCGTCCCACTCCTCGTCGACCTCCACCGTCAGCTCATCGATCAGCTGGACCAGCCGGGTGGCCGTCTCGGGCGTGATTCCGGGGATCGCCGAAAGCTCCTCGAAATCCAGATTGATGATGTCGTCGAAGGACCTGTATCCCCTCGTCGCCAGGGCCGCGGCGGTCTGGGCGTCGATGCCCGGGATGTCGGCCAGCGCGAACTCCTCCGCCGTCTCGGGCGAAGCCACGACGGTCTCCTGACGACGCCCGAAGAGCACCGCCTCCTCCTGCGCCAGGTAGTCGGCCTTGCTCACCAGATCGATGCGATAGCCGGTGAGCTTGGAAGCCAGCCGGACGTTCTGGCCGGATCGGCCGATCGCCAGCGAGAGCTGATCTTCCGCGCAGACCACCGTCGCCCTCTTCTCGGGAGGTTCGGGGGGTGCGGGCGGCTCGACGGCTTCGGGCCCCTCGGCGATCTCCGTCTCCTCCGGTGCGACGGCCTCTTCTTCGGCCGCCTGGCTGGCCCGCCGGGCCGCCTCCTCACGCGAGACCTTGGCCGCCTTCAGCGCCGCCGCCGTCTCCTCCGGGCTCGCCGGCTGGAACGGGGCGGGCGCCGCGGTCGGACCCCGGAAACGCTGGCGCGCCTTCACCGACGCGGCCGCGAACGACTCCGAGAACAGCCCGCTCTCGTCGGCCCCTCCCGGCTCCTGCAGCTTGATCTTGTAGACCTGGGCCGGCGACAGCGCCTGAGCGATGAACTCCCGCGGCTCGTCCGTCCATGGCACGATGTCGATCCGCTCACCGCCGAGCTCCGAGACCACGGCCTGAACCCGGCTTCCCTTCAGGCCCACGCAGGCGCCGACCGGATCCACGTGGGGATCACGCGACCAGACCGCGATCTTCGAGCGGCTGCCCGGCTCCCGGGCGATGGCCCGGATCTCTACGATTCCCTGGTACACCTCCGGCACCTCGAGAGCGAACAAAGCCTTCACGAAATCGGGGTGCGTACGGCTCAGCACGAGCTGCGGTCCCTTGTTCGTCTCGCGAATGTCGAGCAGAAGCGTACGGATCGACTCTCCCTGACGCAGATATTCGCGTCGCACCTGTTCCCGCGCCGGGAGCAGGGCCTCGGTCCGACGGTCGAGGAACACGAGCGCGTTTCCGCGATCGACCTGCTGGACGGTTCCCGATACCAGCTGTCCCACCTTGTCGGCGTACTCGGCCCGGATCCGGTTGCGCTCCTCTTCGCGGACCTTCTGGATGATCATCTGCTTGGCGGCCTGGATGGCGTTGCGGCCGAAGTCGGATACCTCGAGCGGGATCTCGGCCACCTGTCCCGGCTGCGGCTCGCCGTCGCCCCACGGCTCGTTCACGAACGGGAGCTCCTTGGCCTCGTCGACGGTCATCTGCCGAGAGGCGTCCTCGAGGCTCGCCGCGTCGCTGACCACCTCCTTCAACAGGTAGATCCCGATCTTGCCGGTCGCCGGATCTATGACGATGTCGGCGTTGGCCTCCGCCCCATACTTGCGACGAACGGCGGCCAGCATGCCCGCCTTGACGAGATCCACGACCTCGGTCCGGTCGAGCGCCTTCTCTCGGGTGAGCTGGCTGAAGGCATCGAGTATCTCGGTTGCCATATTTCTCTCCTTCGAGCGCTGAAGACGATCCGTTCCGTCGTTGCCCTGCCTCGAGCCTGGGGTCTCGAGCACCTCTATCGTTTCTCCGACGACCTCCCGGCGGACTCCGACGCTACCAGGACCAGTGGAGTCGGGCGCGGTCGATCTCGTCTTCCGCGAACATCCAGCGGGCGCCCTCGGGCTCGACCACCGCGATCACGAACGACCCGTCGGCGGCGTCCGTCACCGCTTCCAGCGTCCCGACGATCCGTCGACGCCCGCCGCGCGGAGCGGACAGCCGCACCTCGATGTCGCGGCCGAGATATCGCTCGTAGTGGCTGCGCTCCCGGAGCGGGCGATCGATGCCCGGACTGGAAACCTCGAGGACGTAGATCTCGGGGACCGCTCCGGCGGTCTCCAGCTCGGTCTCGAGGAGCCGGGAGAGCCGCGCACAGTCGTCCACGCCGACGCCCTCCGGGCGATCCACGAATACCCTCACCACGGGCCGCCGCCGCGAGCCGGCTATCTGCAGGTCGACGAGCTCGGCACCCTCCCGGGCGACAAGGGGCTGGATGAGACTCGACAGCCGCTTGGCGTCAGGCATCGACCTGTCCCGTGGATGCCGGTCGAGGGCGAAAGAAAAAAAGTGGGGAGGCCGCCCCACTTCCGCGATGGAATATAGGCCAAAACGCCGCCCCGACAACCTGTTGCGACGGGCGGTGGGGGTCGGTTCGAAACAGACCCGCTGGCCGGCGGGCCGGCTCAAACGGGCGGAAGCGGGTGGATCTCAACGCGCCCGGCGGCGCGACCCTGGAAATGGTTACGCCTTCTCCGACAGCGGGATTCCGGCAAAGGCGAGCATCCGGTCCCGGGATCGCTCGCGGCGGTGGCTGAAGAAGAGCTCGGCCGAACACGAAGTGCAGTACGAGGATACGCTGATCGAGGAGCGCGGCACGCCCCGCGCCTCGGCCTGGCGGGACAGCGCCGCCCGGAGATCCACCCGCGGACCTTCCGGCGTGCGGTGGACCCAGCCGTCAACCGCCGGGCCGGCGCCGCTCGACCGGATGGCTTCGACGACCTCTTCGCCCACCGGATAGCAACACGGCGCCACCGCCGGTCCCCACCACGCGAGGACGGTCTCGGACCGGATCCCGAGCCGCTCCATCAGGGCCAGGGCCGCCGGCATGATCCCGGCCGCGATCCCCCGCCACCCCGCATGGAGGAGGGCGACTGCCTCTTCCCCGGGGGCGTAGAGGAGAGCCGGCACGCAGTCGGCCACGCCGACGGTCAGGAGCGTCCCCGGCCGGCGCGTCAGAAAGCCGTCGTAGCCGGTCAGGCGCAGCAGGTAGGGACCCTCGCGGGGGGTCGATTCCGGAACCCGGACGCCGTCGGTCTCGTAGATGCGCGAGCCGTGCGTCTGGGTGCCGCCCACCAGGCCGTCGAAGCGCCGGGCCGCCCAGGAGCGCAGTCCCTCCAGCGCCGGGTCGCGGCGGCCGTCGGAAACAGCGGCGGCGGCCCGCAGGGTGATCCCCGCCCGCAGGGCTCGGCCGGGCCAGGCCAGATCGAGACGGGGAAGGCCCTCCCCGAGAGACTCCACGGCGCGGTTCACGGGGCCGCGTTTCCGGGACCCGCTTCCTGTGCGGCGTCGCCGCCGGAAGCGGGGGGGCTGGCGTCCTCAGCCGGCAGACGCTCGACGAACAGCGACACATGAGGGTAGGGGATCTCGATTCCCGCCTCGTCGAGCGCCTTCTTGATCCGCTCGGTGTACTCGTACTCGATGGGGACCTCCTCGTGCGGGTTCTTCAGCCAGAAGCGGAGCCGGAAGTTGACCGCGGACTCGGCCATCTCCGTCACCACGACATCGGGCGCGGGCCGCGTCCGGAGGCGTTCGTCGCCCGCCGTCAGGCCGAGGATCGCCGCACGCGCGGCATCGATGTCCGCCTCGTAGGCGATCCCGAACGGGACGTCGATGCGCGTCGCGGCCTGCATGGTATGATTGATGATCTTGTTGTTGACGACGCTCTGGTTGGGGATGATGATCACGATGTTCTGGTTCGTGTGGATACGCGTCGAGCGCAGCGTGATGCGTTTCACCTGCCCGAACTCGCCGTCGATCTCGACCCGGTCGCCGACGCGAAACGGACGATCCCAGAGAATGGTCATTCCGGCGATGAAGTTCGCCAGCGTATCCTTCGCCGCGAAGCCCAGCGCGAGCCCGGCCACGCCCAGACCCGCGAGCAGACCCGTGATGTTGAGCCCGAGCTGGCCCAGGGCGAGGAGGATCCCGAAACCGAGAACAACGTAGCGCAGGACCACGATCAGGAGCTGGCTGGCATCCTCGCCCAGGCGCCCGCGATCGAGGACCGGCTTCAGGGCCCGCGCCATCAGCCAGTAGATCCCGACGAAGACGAGGACCACCAGGAGCGCCACGACCAGCTTGCCGGCGAACTTCAGCAGCTCCACCTGGAACTCGCCGGCCAGCGCCCAGACATCCGCCATCGAGCGGATCTCCGTCACCCGATCGACCGTTCGTTCGAGGTCTTCCAGGATGCGCGTCGTGTCGGCCGGCAGCGAATCGGCCGGTGGCGATTGCATCCCGGGGAGCGGCGGTGAGACGTCCTGGGCCATCAGTCCGCGATCCGGAAGCGGACGATGTGCCAGATGGCGGCCACCCCGTCGCGCCAGGTGATCTTCTTCCCCGCCCCGTAGTCCCGGCCGTGATAGGTGATCGGCGTCTCATAGATGCGGTATCCACGGCGCGCCACCTTGGCCGTCAGCTCCGGCTCGATCCCGAAGCGGCTCGACCGGAGGGTCGGCCCGATGGCCTCGATCACCTCGCGCCGGAAGACTTTGTAGCAGGTCTCCATGTCGGTGAGGTTGAGGTTGGTGAAGAGGTTGGAGAGCAGTGTCACGAGGCGGTTGCCAACGTAATGCCAGAACAGGTGGACACGCTGCGGACCGCCCAGAAAGCGCGACCCGAACACGACGTCCGCCTCTCCTTGTAGGATGGGCTCCAGGAGGCTCGGATAGTCCCGCGGGTCGTACTCCAGGTCGGCGTCCTGGATCAGGACGATGTCGCCCCGCACTTCGGCGAACCCGCGCTTGAGGGCGGCTCCCTTGCCGCGGTTCCCGGGCTGGTAGAGCACGCGCACGGGGACCGGCCGGCCGTCGGGTCCCGGGAACGTCGCCTCGCCCCGCTGGACCCGCTCCAGGAATGCGCGCGTCCCGTCCGTCGAGCCGTCGTCGACGACGACGATCTCCTTCGAGAACGGGACCGCCGCGATGCGCTCGAGGATCCTGGCGATCGTCGACCCCTCGTTGTAGGCCGGCACCACCACCGACAGGATGGGACGTCCCGGCTCATCCACGTCAGAGGTCGCCCATGCCCGGGTGGACCGGTGCCCCCTTGTCGACCGGAGCGCCAGCGTCCACCCCGCCTCGTGGCCCGCGCTCGAAGAGGATCTTCAGGAAGGGCGGCGTGATGAGAGTCGTCGCCATCACCATGATCAGCAGGGCCGAGAAGACGTCCCGGGTCAGCACCCCTCCGAGGAGCCCGATCTGGGCAAAGATGAGCCCGACCTCTCCCCGCGGGATCATCCCCACTCCGATGGCCAGCCGGTGGAGGTCCTTGCGCCACGGGATGGCGAACCCGGCGGCCACTTTCCCCAGCACGGCGATCACGAACAGCCCGGCCGCGACGATCAGGATCTCCTGGTTCTCGGGAACGCGGGGATCGAGGATCGTCACGTCCACGGCCGCCCCGATCGAGACGAAGAAGATCGGGGTGAACACATGGGCCACCGGCTTGATCTGCTCCACGATCGTGTCGAACTGGTTGGTCCGCGAGAGGATCAGGCCCGCCGCGAAGGAACCCACGATGGGCGCCAACCCGACTCCATCGGCCAGGAACGCGAGCATCAGGGCGAATACCAGCGCGAAGGTCACCAGCACGCCCCGCACCCGCATGCGGTTGACCAGCTCGAAGATCCAGGGCGCGGTATAGAGACCGATGGCCATCGCCACGGCGAGGAACCCGACCGCGAGGCCGAAGAGCCGGGCCACGCCGAGCACGGAAACGGACCCGGTCGCGGCCAGCCCCTCCACGACCGCCAGGATGAGCAGCCCCAGGATATCGTCGATGACCGCGGCGCCGATGATGATCCGTGCTTCCGAGGTGTTGATCTTTCCGAGATCGGTCAGCACGCGCGCCGTGATCCCGACCGAGGTCGCCGTGAGGGTCGCCCCCACGAAGATCGCCGTCAGGCTCGCTCCGCCTTCGTAGTAGTGCCAGAACAGGTAGCCGAAGAGAAACGGCAGCACGACGCCGACGACCGCGACGGTGAGGGCCGCCGAGCCCACCTGGAACATCTCGCGCAGGTCCGTCTCCAACCCGATCTCGAAGAGAAGGATCACCACCCCGATCTCGGCCAGCACGTGGACCATCGCCCCGTAGGGGTCGGCGGGGTCCACCGGAACCAGGCCCAGCACACTCGCCCCGACGAGCACCCCGGCGACCAGCTCGCCGAGCACCGCGGGCTGCCCGATCCGCTCGAAGAGCTCGCCGGTCAGCTTGGCGGCCAGGAGGATGACGATGATGATGAAGAAGAAGTGTCCGACTTCGACGAGGTGGGCGGCTTCTTCCAATCAGCCTCCGATAGCGGGCCGCAGCGGACGTGCCCGGCGGGACTCAGTCAAGAAAGAGGTAGGGTCGCCAGCGTTTGTCCGGGATCGGAGTGTAGAACGTGATCTGCATGTACCGGAGCGGGGCGCGCGGGGGCCGGGTCAGCCCCATTTCGGCCTGGTCCGGTGTGCGCTTGCCCTTGCGGTTGTTGCAGCGAATGCAGGCGCAGACGAGGTTGCTCCACGAATCCCGTCCTCCCAGCGCGCGCGGAACCACGTGGTCGGTGGTCATGGGTCCCCGCCGCGACCCGCAGTACTGACAGCGATAGCCATCCCGCTTCAGCACGTTCCGGCGCGTGAGCGCGATTCGCTTGCGGGGGGTCTGGATGTACACCTGCAGACGGACCACCGACGGCAGCGGTACGACCCGCGACACCGAGCGCACGACCGCATCATAGCGCTCGATGATCTCGGCCTTCCCCAGCACCACCATCACGATGGCTCGCTGGGCGTGACAGACCGCCAGCGGCTCGTAGTTCTGGTTGAGGACCAGGACCTTCTTCTGGAGGAGCGGACTCATCGCGGGCGCGAATGTAGGAGAGGCCTGCGGCACCGGCCACGAATGCGCGCCCCCAAGCGACGACGGCGGCCTCCGGCCGCCGGGACGGGGCGTGACGCGCTGACCACGCTAGAACTCCTCCAGGACGTGACGGAGGATCTCGTCCGAGATCTTGTCGATGGCGCGATCGATCCCCACCAGCCGGTCCTCGTTCGCCTCTTCGTTGAACTCTCCCCATTCGGTGAGGTTCGGATTCTCCCACATCGTGCGCTCCTCCACGCGATCCTCGAGCGTCAGGTCGACCGTCAGCAGGACCCGCCTCGAGAACACGTCCGGGTTCGCCTCCTGCCGGGGATCGTACGACAGCGCCTCCTCCTGGTAGTCGGTGATCCTCCCGCGCACCACCAGATCGGCATCCTCCTCGTCGCTCACGAGGCGCAGCCTGGACTCGCTGAGGAACTCGTTGATCACGCTCTCGGTGACCTGCTGCGTGAGCTGGAACTCGCGGGTCTCGTTCTCGAAGGTGGGTACGTATACGGTGTTGAGATGGGCCGGGACGGGAGAGCGGAACGAATAGCCGCATGCCGCCGCAATGAGCGCCAACGCGGGTGCCAGTCGTAGCAGGGGCGGGCGAGCCGCAACCGGCTCAGACCCCCGTAACCTCCTCGTGCTCTCGAGTGACATCGATGACCAGCCGTCGCTCCTTCACGAAATCGCGTAACACGATGTGCCGCGGGCTCTCGCGGCCCGCGATCGGTTGAAAATCGTCGAACTGGACGCGATATACCAGCCTCCCGTCCCGGGCCTGCCGATATTCCACCAGATGCTCCCCGGGCGCCTGCAGCGTAAGGGCGTGGAGCGTGTCGTCCCGCCGGACGTAGAGCGTCCGCCGGTCTCGGTCGGCGGCCGCCGCCGTGGCGTCCGCTCCCCGGACGAGCGCGCGCACGTCGTAGGCTCCGACCAGCGCGCCCAGGATCTCCGGGCTCACCAGCGCCCGCTCTCCGGTCAGCTCGGCGAAACGCGGGTCCCCGACCTCGCCGGTCAGGACCTCGCCCTCGCGCGGCAGCCGGACGGTGAGCCGGTCCCCCTCCAGGCGCACCGAGAGCACGTGCGTGTCGTGAGGGCCGAACACCTCGGCGTCCAGCCGGCGCGGCTCGCCACGGTACTCGACCGCACCGGCTCCCGAGAAACGCCGCCCGCCCTCCAGAAGGGTGACGTCGAAGATGCGCTTGGTCGCCCCGATGGCCTCGTGCTGAGCCGCCAGAGTCTCGATCAGGGGGGCCGGATCGATGCCCCCCTGCGCCGCTTCCCGCGCCTCCTGCTCGAGGGTCGTCACGCATCCCGAGGCGAGGGTCACGAAGGCCATCCCGAGGGCTACCCACCAAGTCGCGCTCCCTGGCACCCGTGGCCGTCGAACCCGATCTTCCGCCGTCGTGCACACGACCATCTCCCTCCTGGCGCTCGTCGGCGTCCTCGCCACCTGCGGGCGGGGCGCCCCGCAGGAACCCTCTCCGACCACGATCGATCCGGCCACCTTCGCGGCCGTGCTGGGCGAGCTCGCCGTGGCCCGGATCGAGGCCCTGCCCGACACCACTCTGTACCGGCAGCGGCGATCGGAGATCCTGGAACGGGCCGGTGTGACCGAACAGGACCTGCGCGAGTTCGCGGCCGCCCGCGGGGGGGATCCCGATGTCATGAGCGAGGTCTACGAGCGGGTAGGGGCGAGCATCGACTCCCATGCCCAGCGTTGAGGAGGCCGCCCCTCCTTATTCCCATTCGATCGTGGCCGGGGGTTTGCTCGAAACGTCGTACACCACCCGGTTCACCCCCCGCACCTCGTTGATGATCCGGTTGGAGACGCGGGCCAGGAAGTCGGGCGGGAACGGAAACCAGTCGGCGGTCATCCCGTCCCGCGAGGTCACCGCCCGCAGCGCGACCACGCTCTCGTAGGTCCGGAAGTCTCCCATCACGCCGACGGCCTTGACCGGCAGCAGCACCGCGAATGCCTGCCAGATCCGGTCGTACAGGTCGGCCGCCAGAATCTCCTGGAGGAAGAGGGCGTCGACTTCCTGCAGGAGCGCCACACGGCCGGCGGTCACCTCGCCCAGGATGCGGACCGCCAGGCCCGGGCCCGGGAAGGGGTGCCGGCCGAGGATGTCCTCCGGGAGCCCCAGCTCCCGGCCCACCTGCCGGACCTCGTCCTTGAACAGTTCGCGCAGCGGCTCCACGACCTGGAGGCGCATCCGCTCCGGCAATCCCCCCACGTTGTGGTGGGTCTTGATGGTCGCCGACGGCCCGCGGACGGACATCGATTCAATCACGTCCGGGTAGAGCGTCCCCTGAACCAGGAAGCCCGCGCCCTCGATCTCGTCGGCGGCTTCCTCGAAGACCTCGATGAACCGATGACCGATCCGGCGCCGCTTCTCCTCCGGATCCTCGATTCCCGCGAGGTCGGCCAGGAAGCGCCCGCCGGCGTCCACCGTTTCGAGGCGGTAGTGGAGGTGCTCCCGGAAGGTCCGCTCCACCTGGTGGCGCTCGTCCTTCCGCAGGAGACCCGTGTCCACGAAGATGCAGGTCAGCCGGTCGCCGATCGCGCGATGGACGAGCGCCGCCGCCACCGCCGAGTCGACTCCGCCCGAGAGCCCGCAGATGGCCCGGCCGGCCCCGATCCGCTCACGGATCCCGGCCACCGCCGTATCGATGAACGACTGCATCGTCCAGTCCGGAGCGCAGCCCGCGATCTCGAACACGAAGTTGGCCAGCAGCTCCTCCCCGCCCTCGGTGTGAGCGACCTCGGGGTGGAACTGGACCCCGAAGCGGCGGGTCTCGGGATTCCCGAACGCGGCGATCACGTTCTCTCCCGACACCGCGTAGGCCGCGTATCGATGGGGCACGGCTTCGACCCGGTCGCCATGGCTCATCCAGACGTCCAGCGCCTGGTCGTCCTCGAACCCGCCGAAGAGGCCGACCGGGTTGGTGACCGTCAGCCGTGCGCGGCCGTACTCGCGGACCCGGGCGGGCTCCACGACGCCGCCCTCGGAGCGGGCCAGCAGATGCATCCCGTAGCAGATCCCGAGGATCGGGACCGGCAGCTCCAGCAGCCCCTCCCGGGGATGGGGCGCGTCCTCGTCGTAGACGCTGGAGGGCCCGCCGGAGAGGATGATCCCGGCCGGCGCCCACGTGCGAATGGTCTCGGGATCGAGCGAGAACGGGTGGATCTCGCAGTACACCCTGAGCTCCCGGATCCGCCGCGCGATGAGCTGGGTGTACTGGCTTCCGAAGTCGAGAATCAGGATCCAGGCCCCTGGACGGCGATGGCCACCCGGCCGTGAGTCAGAACTCATGGAACTCGACCTCCCCGCTGGCGGTGTCGTAGACGGCGAAGGAGGGGACGCCTCCCAGCCACCCGCAGAGCTCGCCCGGGTTGACGATGCGGGTTCGACCGACGGTGCGCTCGTCCCGCTCGTGCGTGTGGCCGTACAGGACCAGGTCGTAGTCCCCCGTCATGGCGACGGCGTCCACGCCTCGAGGCTCGTGCATCATCAGAATCCGCCGCCGATCGATCCGGGTCTCCCACCACTGCCACTCCATTCGCGCTCCGATCTCGGCGAACGCCTGCGTCAGCCGATAGACGTCGCCGTCGTTGTTTCCCCAGATCCCGTGCAGCGGGGCCTCGAGACGACCCAGCTCCTTGACCGCGAACGGTGAGCAATAGTCGCCCGCGTGCAGGACGACGTCGACCGCGAAGCGGTTGAGGAGGCTGACCGCCTCCCGGATCCGCGGGACGTGGTCGTGCGAGTCGCTGACCAGGCCCACCCTCACCGCGCCGAACCATCGCAGAGCCGCGCGATCGCCTCCTCGATGCCCAGCACGGACTCCTCTCCGGTAGAGAGATCCCGCACGGTCAGCCGTTCGGCCGCGCGCTCCCGCTCGCCGATCACGACCGCCACCCGGGCTCCCGCCTTGGCCGCGCTCTTGAGCCCGCGGCCGAGCGAGGTGTCGCGGAGCGCCATGTCGGTCCGCACCCCGGCCCCGCGCAGGCGCGTGGCCACGCCGAGCGCGTACAGGCGCTCTCCGGCAGAGACGGGAATCACGTAGGCCTCGCAGCGTCCCCTGGTCAGGGGGGCACGGTCGATCCTCTCCAGCAGCTCGGTCAGGACCGCCTCTCCGAGCCCGAACCCCACGGCCGGAAGCCGCTCGCCCCCGAGGCCCGCCAGGAGGTCGTCGTACCGTCCTCCTCCGCAGATCGCCCGCAGCTCGCCGGCCCGGTCGTGCATCTCGAAGACGATGCCCGTGTAGTACGCGAGGCCGCGCACGATGGCGGCGTCGAAGGCGCAGTACTCCGCCATGCCGTAGGCGCCGAGCTGGGCCTCGAGCTCGTCCAGCGCCGCCGACTCGGCGGCCAGGTCGACGCCCGCCTCGGCGAGCGCGGCCTCGAAGCCCTGACGCTCGCGGCGCCCGACCGCCTCCATCAGGATCATCGCGGCGCGCTCCTCCACTCCGGCCCGGGCCAGCGCCTCGCGCGTCTCGTCCGGTCCGCCCCGCGTCATCTTGTCGAGCGCCACGAAGGCGGCTGGCCAGCGCCCGGTCGGAACCTGCAGCCGCGCGAGCGCGCGATCGAGAAGCCGGCGGTCGCTGTAGCGGACGACGAAGTCCCCGGCCCCCAGACCGCAGGCCTTGAGGGAATCCACCCCCGCCGCGATGATCTCGGCGTCGGCCTCGACCCCCGGGACCCCGAGGATGTCGAGGTTGAGCTGCCAGAACTCGCGGAAGCGGCCTCGCTGGGGACGCTCGTAGCGGAACAGGCGCGGGATCGAAAACCATTTGATGGGCCTGGCGAGGCCCTGGCTGCGGGCGGCGACCATGCGCGCCAGGGACGGCGTCATCTCCGGCCGCAGGGCCACCTTCCGGCCGCCGCGATCCTCGAAGGCGTAGAGCTGTCCTACGATCTCCTCGCCCGATTTGACCGTGAACAGCTCGAGCGGCTCGATCGCCGGCGCGTCGTACTCCTCGAACCCGTAGAGGAGCGCGACCTCGCGCCAACGCTCCTCGATCCAGCGGCGGACCCGCATCGCCTCGGGGTAGAAGTCGCGGGTCCCCGGTACGCGTTCGAATCGCGTCACCGGGCGGCCTCCGCCGCCGGAGACCGGTACAGGAAGCCCGGGCCGGAGCGACCGAGGGCCCGCATGGCCTCGCCCACCGTGTGGAAGGACCCGGTGACGAGGATCCGGGCCGCCCGGCCGGCCGCCGCCCGGCGCGCCTCGGCCAGCCCCTCGGCCACGTTGTCGGCCCATCGCAGCCAGGGCCAGCGCCCGAGGTCCCAAGGCCGCGCGAGCCGCCGATCGTTCGGGGCGTCGGGGAGCCCGCACAGCCATCCGCGCCCGGCCAGGGTGGACAGGCCCTCGAGCATCCCGATCCAGTCCTTGTCGGCCAGGAAGCCGGCCACGAGGAGCGTCTCGCCATCGGCGAGGCTCTCCGTCAGCCGTCCGATCGCGGCCGGATTGTGGGCCACGTCGAAGACAATCTCGATCCCGTCGACGGTCCAGCGCTCGGCCCGGCCCACCGGGCGAACGCCGGCGAGCGCTTCGCGCACGCACGACGCGGCCAGAGGACGAACCCGCGCCCGTTCCCAGGCCCGCACAGCGAGCGCCGCGTTGCGGGCGAAATGAGCGCCCCGGATCGGCAGCGCCAGATCCGAGCCCCGCCAGTCGGGACCGGCATAGTCGAACCGGGTTCCATCCTCGGCGAGCCGTACTTCCAGCCGGACGTCGGCCTCGAGAAAGTCGATCGGCGCCCCCGCCTCGCGGGCCGTTTCGACGAGCGCCTCCCGCACCTCGGGAGCCCCCGCCTCGCCGACCAGCGCCGGGATGTCCGCCTTGAAGATGCCCGCCTTCTCGCGCGCGATCGTGGCGAGGTCGCTTCCCAGCTGGGGCTCGTGGTCGCGCGCCACGTTCGTCACCACCGCGATCTCTGGCCGGACCACGTTGGTCGCGTCGAGCCGGCCGCCCAGGCCGACCTCGACGACCGCCAGCTCCGCCCCGGTGGCCGCGAAGTGCTCGAAGGCCATCAGCGTGGTGGCTTCGAAGTAGGTCAGCCCCCGTTCGCGGCTCCAGCCGGCCACCCGCTTCCAGGCGTCCACGACCGCCTCGCGGCCGATCGGCTCACCGTCGATGCGGATGCGCTCGCGGAAGTCCAGCACGTGGGGCGAGGTATAGCACCCGGTCCTGAGGCCGTGGGCCGTGCCGATGGCAGCCAGGCAGGCCGCGGTCGTCCCCTTGCCGTTGGTGCCGGCCACATGGAGCGTGGGACAGGCGAGCTCGGGATGGCCGGCCGCCTCGCAATAGGCGCGCACCTCCGCGAGGCCGAGCCGGATCCCGAACCTCTCGAGGCGATGGAGGGCGGCGAGCGCCTTCCGGTACTCGCTCACGTCTCCTCGGCGGGAGCCTCGCGACCCGTCATCCAGCGCAACGTTCGCGAGATCGTCCGCTTCAAGCGTTCGCGCGGCACGACCGCGTCGACGAAGCCGTGGTCGAGAAGGAACTCGGCGGTCTGGAACTCCTCGGGCAGATCCTGGCCTATCGTCTGCTTGATGACCCGCGGACCGGCAAACCCGATCTGGGCTCCCGGCTCGGCGAAGATCACGTCGCCCAGCATGGCGTACGAGGCGGTCACGCCTCCGGTGGTGGGGTCGGTGTCGACGGCGACGAACGGCAGGCCCTGCCGGTCGAACTCGGCCAGCAGCGCGCTGGTCTTGGCCATCTGCATGAGCGACAGCACGCCTTCCTGCATGCGCGCCCCGCCGCTGGCCGAGACGATCACCAGCGGGATCTGACGCTCGATCGCCCGCTCGATGGCGCGCGCCACTTTCTCTCCGACGACCGATCCCATGCTCCCCCCCATGAAGCCGAAGTCCATGACGGCCACGGAGACCTCGAGCCCGTCGAGCGCTCCGATACCGCACACGATCGCGTCGGCGCGTTGTGTGCGGGCGCGGTACTCCTCCAGGCGTTGCGGATACGGCTTGGAGTCCACGAAGTCGAGGGGATCGACGCTCGCCAGATCGGCGTCGTGCTCCTCGAAGGTGCCACCGTCGAGGAGGGTCTCCAGATATTCCTGCACGCCGACCCGGAAGTGATGCCCGCAATCCAAGCACACCCAGATGCGGCCGGCGAGATCCTTGCGATAGAGGATGTTCCCGCAGGATGGACACTTCTGCCAGAGCTCGCCCGGAAGCTCCTTCCGGGCAGTCGTCTCCTCGATCTTTCGTTTGTCGCGCTTGAACCAGCTCATGGGGTCACCCACGGTCGGCAGGGGCTAGTACACGCGGTCATCCATAGGGTGACGTTTGTCAAGCCTACGTCTCGCCTCCGGCGAGGTCAACAGCCATGGTGACGGCGTCCTCCCGAGGGTGGCGGTAGTAGTCGCGACGCCGGCCCGTGGCGGCGAAACCGTGCCGGAGGTAGAAGGAACGGGCCGCCGCATTGGAGACACGCACCTCGAGGTACATGCGGCCGGCTCCCCGCTCGCGCGCGACCTCGCACATGGCGTCCAGCAGTCGTCCTCCGACTCCACGCCGGCGCTGGACTCGGGCCACCGCGAGGTTGGCCAGCTCGGCCTCGTCGCCGGCGATCCAGCCGAGCGCGTAGCCTGCCAGCGACCCGTCGGACAGGATCGCCGCCCGGCCGATCGCCCCTGGCAGATCCATGATCCGCGCGAAGTGCTCCGCAGGCCAGGGCGAAGGATAAACGCTCTGCTCCAGCGCCACGACGGCGGGGAGGTCGGCAGGCTCGAGCCGCCGGACCTGAAGCCCGGGAAGGACGACGCTCATCGACCGCTGGCCTCCGTGGGCGGACGGGCATAGGCGATGCGCAGCGCTCCTGGCGCCGACAGCCGATAGGCATCGGGCGCGCGAGCCACGAGCGCGGCCAGCGCGACCGCCGGAGAGGATCCATCCAGCCGCTTCTCGAGCTGCACGTGGGGAACCCCGTCCGCCCACGCCCCGACGCGATCGGCATCGATGTCGACGGGCCCCCGAACAGTGACCCATGCCTTCCCCTTCCGCTCCAGCAGGGCCACGTAGCGTCGTCCCCGGCGGGCGTCCAGGCTGGCGCACACCGGGGTCGTCTCCGGTCGCGCACAGGCCTCGGCCACGACCACCAGCGTAGAGGGGGCGAAGAGGGGCAGCTCCCGGAGCTCCGCGATCGCCAGCACCAACGCGGCTCCTATGCGGAGACCCGTGAACGAGCCGGGGCCAGCCGGCACCGCGAGACCGTCCAGGTCGGACCATCCCAGCCCGGCCTCGTCGAGCAGGGCCTCCACCGCCGGGGCGCACTCGCGGAACGCCGAACGCCACGCGAGCCGGCGCTCCAGGACGCGCTCATCCAGGCAGAGCGCCACGCCGGCCTCGAAGGTGGCCGTGTCGATGGCCAGGATTCTCATCCGCGACTACCCAGGGCCTGGGCGAGGGTCGACCAGCCCCCGCCGACCAGCCTTCCCACCAGATACCGTCCACCCGCCTCGTGCGCGAGCGCGATCACGGCATAGGGAGCTCGCACCAGGTCCGCCACGAGCTCCGGCCATTCCACGCACGCCAGTCCGCGGGGAGAGAGCATCTCGTCGAGGTCCAGGCTCTCGAGCTGGGACGGGTCCTGCAGCCGGTAGAGATCGGCATGGACGAACGGGCGTCGGCCTTCGTAATGCAGCACGAGGTTGTAGGTCGGGCTGGTCACCGCGCCCGCCACGCCGCAGCCGGCGGCGACTCCCTGGGCGAACGTGGTCTTCCCCGCGCCCAGCGGCCCTTCCAGAAGGATCACCGCGCCGTCCGGGCCGAGCTCGCCGAACCGCCATCCCAGGCGCTTCGTGTCGTCGGGAGTCGGGACCAGCCGCTCGAACGCGAAGACCTCCGGCTCGACTCGGTCCTCGCGCACCACCTAGTGCCTCGGTGCGGGAATCCGCCTCAGCATCGAGAGGGCGGCACTAGTGTCGTGTCGCACTAGAGGCCGATCCGCTCCCGCAGCGTGCCCCGACCCTGCGCCCTGGCGGAGGATTTTCCACGGATCTCGAACAGCTCGTCGCGAAGCAGCGCTGCCGTCTGGAAGTCAAGCCGTTCGGCGGCCGCCTTCATCTCGGCCTCGATCACCCGCGCGAGCTCCTCGCGCTCGAGCTCCCCCTGGAGACCCTTGAGTCGCTCGTGGACCGCCCGAGGCGAGCCCCCGGCGCGCGTGTCGGCCACCGAGGTCGTGCGCAAGATCTGCTCGCGGGTCTTGAATACCGTCTCGGGTTCGATCCCGTGTTCCTCGTTGTGGGCGGCCTGGATCTTCCGCCGCCGCTCGGTTTCGTCCATCATCCGCCGCATCGCCTCGGTGATCCGGTCGGCGTAAAGGATCACCGTGCCGTTGAGGTTCCGGGCCGCCCGGCCGGCTGTCTGGATGAGGGCCGTCTCGGAGCGCAGGAATCCCTCCTTGTCGGCGTCCAGAACCGCTACCAGCGATACCTCCGGGAGATCGAGCCCCTCCCGCAGAAGATTGATCCCCACCAGGACGTCGAACTCGTCGATACGGAGGCCGCGGATGATCTCCATGCGCTCGAGAGCATTGATGTCGGAGTGCATGTAGCGAACGCGCACACCGGACTCGTTCAGATAATCGGCCAGGTCCTCGGCCATGCGCTTGGTGAGCGTGGTCACGAGCACCTTCTCTCCGACCGCCTCGCGGCGCCGGATCTCTTCCATGAGGTTGTCGACCTGACCGCGAACCGGACGCACTTCGACCCGCGGATCGAGCAGCCCGGTCGGCCGGATGATCTGCTCCACGACCACACCGTCCGACTTCTCCAGCTCGAAGTCGGCGGGCGTGGCCGAGACGAAGATCGTCCGCTGCATGAAGCGCTGGAACTCTTCGAACCGGAGAGGCCGGTTGTCGAGCGCCGACGGGAGCCGGTAGCCGTGCTCCACCAGCGTCTCCTTCCGCGACCGGTCCCCGGCGTACATCCCGCCGATCTGGGGCACCGTGACGTGGGACTCGTCGAGTACGAGCAGGAAGTCGTCCGGGAAGTAGTCGAGCAGGCACGACGGCCGCTCGCCCTGCGCCCGGCCCGAGAGGTGGCGCGAGTAGTTCTCGATCCCCGCGCAGTATCCCATCTCCTCCATCATCTCGATATCGAAGCGGGTCCGCGTTTCGAGCTTGTGGGCCTCCAGCATGCGACCGTTCTCGCGCATCACGGCGAGCCGCTCGACGAGCTCGGCGCGAATCGCCAGCGTGGCCTCCTCGAGCTGGGGACGCGTCGTCACGAAGTGCTTGGCCGGATAGATGGCCGCCCGGTCCAGCGTCGCGATCGTCGTGCCCCGCAGGGGATCGATCTTGGAGATACGCTCGACCTCGTCGCCCCAGAGCTCGATCCGGACCGCCTGCTCCTCGTACGCCGGGAAGATCTCGATCACGTCTCCGCGCACGCGGAAGCGACCGGGCTCGAAGTCGTAGTCGCCGCGCCTGTACTGGATCCGGACCAGCTCCTCGAGGATCCGGTCGCGCGCGATCTCCTGCCCCGTCTCGAGCACGACCATGAGCGAGCGGTACTCGCGCGGGCTCCCCAGCCCGTAGATCGCCGACACCGATGCTACCACGATCACGTCGCTCCGCTCGATCAGCGACGAGGTCGTCCTGAGCCGCAGGCGGTCGATGTCTTCATTGATCGAGGCGTCCTTTTCGATGTACGTGTCGGTGGCCGGGATGTAGGCCTCCGGCTGGTAGTAGTCGTAGTATGAGATGAAGTACTCGACGGCGTTGTGCGGGAAAAGCTGCTTGAGCTCGCCGTAGAGCTGGGCGGCGAGCGTCTTGTTGTGGGACATGACCAGGGTTGGGCGGCCATACGCGGCGATAACGTGGCCGATCGTGAAGGTCTTCCCCGTGCCGGTCGCGCCCAGCAGCGTCTGGTAGCGGCGCCCCTCGGCGAGCCCCTCGCTCAGCTCCGCGATGGCCTTCGGCTGGTCCCCCCTGGGGACGAGGTCGGTGACGAGCTCGAACTTCGGCATGGCGTCAAATGTACCGCTCAAAGCAAGCGGACCGCCCACGAGGCGTCGTGCAGATCGACCCCGGCGCCCGGCTCAGGAGTCGAAGATCTCTACGCCCTCCGGCGGCTCGAACTCGAAGGCGCTTCCCGACAGGGGCGCGTTGGGCTCCAGCCGCACGAACGTGTAGGTGGTGGCGACGCCCTCGTCGGTGCGCGTCCGGACCTGGCGCGGAAATCCAGTCTCCCGGTCGACCCACACTTCCAGCAGCATGAAAGGCGCCCGAGGGCCCGCCGGCGTGAGGACCAGGCGATCGGTCGCGCGGCCGGCCACCGTCTGCGTGCCTCCCGACACCGCCACGTAGTCGTCCCGCAGGTCGCGCAGGTAGGTGAGGGGGTTCCGGACGTCGCTCCGGGCGGCCGGCTGGCGGATCACCTGGCCCGGCTGGCTGCTCGGCAGGTAGATCCAGACCCGCTCCCCGTCGTTGACGACGACATCGCCCGCGGGGTCGCTGTAGGCGATCCTGAAGAGCTCCGGCGAGCGGTAGGTGAGCGTGCCATGGCCCGTCGTCGTCCGCTCGAGGACGGGGTTGTAGACCTGCTGGTCGAACTCCGCCCGCAGGGTCTCCAGGCGATCCAGCGCCCGATCCGCACGCTGGAGAACCTGTTCGGGGTCGCTCGGATTCTGATAGCCGAGCCCCGCCGTCGGCTGGACGAGCGCCAGGGCCAGCAGCCCCGCGCTCAGGCGGCTCATCATGCACTTCATGGTCATGTTGGACCCCGCGCCGCGCCCCGGTGTTCCGGTCACGGGGCTGGCATGACGGTCGGCCCGACCCCATCATGCGACCGCCTCGTCCTCAACGACCCGCTAGTGTGCTGAGTCAGAAGTCCGGTGAAGCACCGAGAGCCCCGCTGCGCCCCGCGGGCGAGGCGCGACGAGGAGGAATGGCAGCGCCATTCCGCACGAGTCGCAACGAAGCCCCCGGGGATGCAGCGGGGCTCGAATGCCAACGGACTTCTGACTCAGCACACTAGGCGCCGACGACGCGTCCGGGCTCGCGCATGTGATGCGCCCCGAAGTACTCCTTCCGCTCCACCTCCAGAATCCCGTCGATGGACTTCATCGACTCGATCACGCGGTTGAGGTGCTCCAGGTCGGTGACCTCGACCACGAACGTCCCCTCGATCCCGCTCTCGGTGGCGCTCAGGTCGGCGCTCTTGATGTCGGTCGAGGTGCGGGAGACGGCGCCCGCCACGTCGGCGAACAGGCCGCGGCGGTCGGTGCCGGTCACGACGAGCCGCACGATGAAAGTCTGGGCCCCGCCGGTATCCCACTCGACCTCGATCTTGCGGTCGGGCTCGTCGGTCATGTTCAGGATGTTCGGGCAGTCGGTCCGATGGATGGAGACGCCGCGCCCGCGGGTCACGTAGCCCATGATCTCGTCGCCTGGAATCGGCTGGCAGCATTGGCTGAAGCGCACCATCATGTTGTCGAAGCCCTGGATCCGGACGCCTCCGGGCCGCCCTTTGATCTTCTCGACCAGCCGTTCGAACGCCGACGCCGGCTTCCGCTCGGCCGTCCTCTCCTCGGGAAAAAGGACGTTCCACACCTGAGAGATCGTCAGCTCCCCATGGCCCAGCGCCGCGTACAGGTCCTCGGCTTCGCCTACGCTGAAGTGCCTGGCGGTCTCCTCGAGCCGGTCGTCGTCGGGCTTCCGGACGCGGTTCCGACGGTATTCCTTCTCGAGCATGTCCTTGCCCAGCGTCACCGAACCGGCGTGCTCCTCCTCGCGGAGGGTCCGCCGGATGATCGACCGCGCCTTCGAGGTCTTGACGAAATGGAGCCAGTCCCGCGATGGACGCTGGGAAGCGCTGGTGAGGACCTCGACCGTGTCACCCGAGCGCAGCTGGCGATGGAGGGGCACCATGCGGCCGTTCACCATCGCCCCCGAGCACCGCATCCCGACCTCGGTGTGCACCTGGAAGGCAAAGTCGATGGGCGTCGAGCCGGCCGGGAGCTGGACGACGTCCCCGCGCGGGGTGAAGACGAAGATCTCGTCCTTGTAGAGGTCGATCTGGAGGTACTCCATGAACTCCTCCGGATCCGTCATGTCCTGCTGCCACTCCAGGATCTGGCGGAACCATGCGAGCTGCTCGTCGATCTCCGTGCCTTCGGTCCCCTCCTTGTACTTCCAGTGGGCCGCGATGCCGACCTCGGCCGTGCGATGCATCTCCCCGGTGCGGATCTGGATCTCGTAGAGCGTCCCCGCGGGGCCGAACACGGTCGTGTGAAGGGACTGGTACATGTTCGACTTCGGAGTCGCGATGTAATCCTTGAAGCGCTCGTGGACGGGCGTCCAGAGCGTGTGGATGATCCCCAGCCCGTGATAGCAGTCACGAACGGTCTCGGTCAGGACACGGATGGCCAGAAGATCGTAGATCTCGCCGTAGGGCTTCCCCCGGCCGACCATCTTCTTGTGGATCGACCACAGATGCTTGGGACGGCCGGCGATCTCGGACTTGATGCCGGCCTCCATCAGCGCCCCTTCGAGCGGTGCCGCGATCGCTGCGATCATCCGCTCGCGCTCGCGCCGCTTCGACTTGACCTGCTTCGCAAGCGCCCGGTACGCCTCGGGCTCGAGGAACTTGAACGACAGATCCTCGAGCTCCCACCGGATCGTGGCCATACCGAACCGATGCGCCAGCGGGGCATAGATGTCGCGGGTCTCCCGGGCGATCCGGCGACGCTTGGTGTCGGGCAGATACTCCAACGTCCGCATATTGTGCAGCCGATCCGCCAGCTTGATCATGATGATGCGGATGTCCTGGGCCATCGAGAGCAGCAGCTTGCGGTAGTTTTCGACCTGGCGCTCCTCGCGCGATTGGAACCGCAGATGACCGATCTTGGTGAGGCCGTCCACGAGCCGCGCCACTTCGGGGCCGAAGTCCTCCTCGACCAGCTCGAGCGAGGTCTCCGTGTCCTCCACGACGTCGTGCAGAAGGGCCGCCGCGATCGTATTGGTATCCACGAGGTTCAGCTCCAGCAGAATCCCCGCGATCTCGGCGGCGTGGGAGACGAACGGCTCGCCGGAGAGGCGCTTCTGCCCCGCGTGCGCGCGCTCGCTGAAGGCATACGCCCGCTCGATCCGCTCAAGATCGACACGGTCGGCGTAGGGCGTCAGCGCCTCGAGGAGTGCCTTTCTATCCATGATTTCGAACTTACGGGCCGGACCACCGAATTACCACGAACCCCAGCCTGTCCGGAAACCGCCAGGCGACGCTCGTAGGTCGGCCCCGGCGGACGGGATCCCGGAACTCGAGGGCACCCGGGATCCCCGCCCGATCGATCGGCCGGGCCGAACGGCTACTTCACCGCGAACTCGACCACCTTCTGCCGGGCGTTCCACCTGGCCTCGAAACCACGGGACTTCTGGTGGGAGACGCCATAATGATCCAGGAACTGCCCGCTGCTCACGTAGTAGCGCTGTCCACCCTGGGGGGATTCCCGCAGCTTGTAGGTCGTACGGTCGGCTTTCCTCCGCGGCCGTAGCCCGACCTTCCTGGCCTTCGGATCGTAGAGCAACTCCACGTTCCTGGCTCCCCCGAACCATTGATCGTAGACGCCCGGGCTGATCGAAAGATCCCCGCTCTTGAGGATGCGAATCGTCGATTTGCTCGAAGCTCGTCCCCGCTGAGGGACATAGGTCTCGAAAGCCATTATCGTCTCCTGAGACAAAGCATTCACAGTCGGGTGTGAGGCTGACCCGACTTTCGAAGTTTGATCGATCCTGATGTTCCGACCCAATTTAATGCCTACCCTGTTGCGTGCCAGGATTACAACAGTCCGCCATCTCGAAACGAGTAATAGGAATCGGCACCGATGATGACATGGTCGTGGAGGGGTATGTCGAGCAGATGCCCCGCCTCCGAAAGGGCCCGCGTAACCTCGTGGTCTTCGCGGCTCGGGCTGGGGTCCCCCGACGGGTGGTTGTGGGCGATGACGATGGCCGCCGCCGAGCACGACAGGGCCGGTTTGTAGACCTCCCGCGGATGAACGATGCTGGCATTGAGCGAGCCCATCGAAACAACGACTTCGCGGACGAGCTCGTTTCGCGTATTGAGACACAGCGCGAGGAATCGCTCCCGATCGCGGTCCCGCAGCTCGAGCGAGAGGTGCCGCCACACGGCGCGCGGCGAGGAGAGGACCGCGCGGCGCTCGCGGCGTTCCCGCTGGAGGCGTCCGCCGAGCTCGCAGGCGGCCGCGAGCCGGGCCGCGTTGGCCGCCCCTATCCCCGGCACCGACCGGATCTCGGCGAGCGAACTCGAAGCCAGGTCGCGGAGCGAGGGATGGGCAGCGACGAGCCGGCGGGCCAGCAGATCGGCCGATGCCCCGGGTCCGCCGGACCCGATGAGAATCGTCAGCAGCTCGACGGTCGAGAGCGCCGCCGTGCCGAGCCTCTCCAGTCTCTCCCGCGGCCGCTCGCAGGCCGGACAGTCCTTGATCGAAAGGGGGACCCGCTCCACGCGCGCCGAAAAGGCAAGCCTCGGGCCGCCGCTTTCAGGGCAAACCACCGAGCATGTGCAAGGCGATCGGCAGGGCCTCCGGGGGCCGGTTCCCGGAGCGCTCAAAAATCAGCTCATTGGCAGAAATGCCGTCCGGCCTGCTGCACCAGGACGACCGCTCTCGCAGAGACGCCACGCGCTCCGGGAACCGGCCCCCGGAGGCCCGAACGACCTACTTCGACATGCTGGCCAGCAGATCCTCGTTCGACTTCGACCGATTGATCTTCTCGATCAGGAATTCGGCGGCATCGGTCGTCCGCATCTCGGAGAGGAAGCGGCGCAACAGCTGCAGCCGCTCGAGGTGCTCTTCGGGATACAGCAGCTCCTCGCGGCGCGTCCCGCTGGCCGTCACGTCGATGGCGGGCCAGATCCGCTGTTCGGCGAGCTCGCGGCTGAGCACGATCTCGGCGTTGCCCGTTCCCTTGAACTCCTCGAAGATCACCTCGTCGGCACGGCTGCCGGTGTCCACGAGCGCCGTGGCGACGATGGTCAGGCTGCCCTCGCCGTCGCCCACGACCTTTCGGGCGGAGCCGAAGAAGCGCTTGGGAGCCTCAAGAGCGCCCGCCTCGATCCCGCCCGACATCGTCCGTCCGCTGGACCGCTCGATGGCGTTGTAGGCGCGCGCCAAGCGTGTTATCGAGTCCAGGACCAGCACCACGTCCTTGCCCGACTCCACCAGCCGGCGCGATCGCTCGAGGGCCATCTCCGCCACCTGTACGTGCCGCTCCGGCGGGAAGTCGAAGGAAGAGGCGATCGTCTCGCCGCGCCCGAGGCTCTCCACCATCCGCTCCATCTCGGTGACTTCCTCGGGGCGCTCGTCGACCAGCAGCACGATGAGCTCCGCGTCCGGATAATTCATGGCGACGCCCCTCATCACCGCCTGCAGGAGCATCGTTTTGCCGGCTTTGGCGGGAGCCACGATCAGCGCACGCTGCCCCTTCCCCAACGGGACCACGAGATCGATGATGCGGTTGGTGACCTGGGCTCCATCCCGAAGCGCGGGCGAGAGGTCCGCCCCCAGCTCGAGGCGGAGGCGCTCGTCGGGGTGGGTGGCCCTGAGCTTGTCGAATTGCGGCCGATGGCGCGCCTCCTCCGGAGCGCCGCCGTTCACGGATGTGACGGTCTTCAGCGGCGGGAGCTTGCCCTTTCCGGGCGGCTCGCCCACCTCACCGTCCACCGCGTCGCCCTTTCTCAGCCCATAGGACTCGATGAGTCGCGCGGGGACGTACACATCGTCCTCGCCGGGCAGATAGGCGTTCCCGAAGCGGCGCAGAACTCCGGCGCCGCCCGAGATCCGGTCAAGAATACCGATCATGAGATTTCCTCCGACTGGATATCGTTTCCGACCCGGGCGTGGCCAGGGGTCTGGCTCACGCGCCGTGGCACTTCTTGAACTTCTTGCCGCTTCCACATGGGCAGGGATCGTTCCGCCCGACCTTGTCGTGCTCCCGGACGAAAGTCTGGGCCGGCGCCATCCCGGATCCCTCCCCGGCCGGCTGCGGCTGCCGATCGCCAGCGGCGACCCCGGCCGTTGCGGCCGGCGCATGGAGCGCGACCTGCTGGCGCTGGATCCGCTCCCGACGACGCCGGTCTTCGGCCGACATGTGACCGGGCTCGACGATCCGGATCCGATACAGGACCGAGGCCGCCGTGCCCCTCAGATCGTCCATCATCGAGACGAACATCTCGAAGGCTTCCTTCTTGTATTCGATCAGGGGGTCGCGCTGTCCCCACGCGCGATATTGGATGCCGGTCTTGAGCTGGTCGAGCTCGTACAGGTGGTCGCGCCACTTCTCGTCGATGACACTCAGGAGAACACGCCGGACCACCATCTCCGCCCGCTCGGGCTCCCATTCCTCGATACGCCGTTCGAACGCGCTCTCGAGCTCCGTCTGCAGGCGGGCGCCGATCTCGTCGGGTGATCCGGGCAGGCCCTCGTCCCGAACCGGGCCGTCGTCCGACTGGGCCTCGGCCATCCGCTGAAGCCAGTCGAACGGCATGAGGAAGGAGCGCATCATGTCCTCCCGCAGGCCGGCCAGGTCCCAGTCGTCCGGGTAGCTCTCCGCATCGATGTACTGCGCCACCTTGACCTCGGCGGCCTCGCGAATCAGCTCGCGGGCCTCCTCGAACACGTCCTCGCGGTCACCCTCGAGGGCCCGCGCGCGCATGTCGTAGATGACCTCGCGCTGCTTGTTCATCACGTCGTCGTACTCGAGCAGCCGCTTGCGGATCTCGAAGTTGTTGAGCTCGACCTTCTTCTGGGCGCGCTCGATCGAACGGGTGACGAGCGAATGGGTGATGACCTCACCCTCCTCGGCCCCGAGCTTGTCCATCACCGTGGCGATGCGCTCGGACCCAAAGAGGCGCATGAGGTCGTCCTCCAGGGACAGGAAGAACCGCGACGAGCCGGGGTCCCCCTGACGCCCGCTGCGACCGCGTAGCTGGCGATCGATCCGCCGCGACTCGTGACGCTCGGTCCCGACGATGTGCAGACCCCAGGGCATGTCTTCGCTCATCAGCCGGTCCATATCGCTCGACGACCAGCCCTCGGGAAGCTCGTCCTCGTGCACCTCCGGCCACTCTCGCGGTACGAGTCCCGGTCCCAGCTTGATGTCCGTGCCGCGGCCGGCCATGTTGGTCGCGATCGTGATGGCGCCAGGCTGTCCCGCCCGGGCCACGATCTCGGCTTCACGCTGGTGATGCTTGGCGTTCAGCACGCTGTGGGGCAGGTTCCGCCGCTTGAGCAGCCGCGAGAGGGTCTCCGATACCTCCACCGATGTCGTGCCCACCAGCACCGGGCGCTTGCGAGCGTGGTCGCGCTCGACCTCCTCGATCACCGCGTTGTATTTCTCGCGCCGCGTCCGGTACACGACATCCTCGAAATCCTCGCGACGGACCGGCTCATTGGTGGGGATGACGACCACGTCCATCCCATAGATCTCGAAGAACTCGTTCTCCTCCGTTTCGGCGGTGCCGGTCATCCCCGCCAGCTTGTCGTAGAGCCGGTAATAGTTCTGGATGGTGATGGTGGCGAAGGTCTGGGTCTCGCCTTCGATCCTGACGCCTTCCTTGGCCTCGATGGCCTGATGCATGCCCTCCGAGTAGCGCCGGCCCGGCATGAGACGGCCGGTGAACTGATCGACGATCATGACCTTGCCGTCCTGCACGACGTACTCCACGTCCTTCTCGTAGAGCGCGTACGCCTTGAGGAGCTGGGCGATGTTGTGGATCGTCTCGCTCCTCTCGGCATAGTCGCGCTCGAGCTTCGTCCGCCGCTCCGTCTTCTCGCTCTCGTCGAGGTCGGGGTCCTCGTCGATCTCATGGAGGAGCTGCGAAAGATCCGGGACGATGAACAGCTCGGGATCGTTGGGGGCGATCTTTTCGCGACCCCGGTCGGTGAGATGGGCGTCGTGGCCCTTCTCGTCCATCGCGAAGAGGAGCGCCTCGTCCAGCTCGTGGACCCGTTTCTCCCTCATGAAGTCGGCCTCGACCTTCTGGACGAGCTTCTTGACCCCGGTCTCGTTCAGCAGCTTCATGAGGCGCTTGTTCTTGGGCATGCCTCGGCGCGCCTGGAAGAGCTTGATCGCTGCCTCGTAGTCGCCGTCCTGCTCGCCTTCCGCCTCCACGACCTGTTCGGCCTCGGCCACGAGCTGGTTGACGATTCGCGTCTGTTCGCGGACCAGTCGTTCCACGAGCGGCTTGAGCTCGCCGAATCTGCCCGAGGTGTCGTGCTGGGTGGGGCCGGAGATGATGAGCGGCGTGCGGGCCTCGTCGATCAGAACCGAGTCGACCTCGTCGATGATCGCGTAGTTATGCACCCGCTGGACGCGATTCTGCGGTTCCACCGCCATGTTGTCACGCAGGTAGTCGAAGCCGAACTCGTTGTTCGTCCCATAGGTGACATCGCAGGCATAGGCCTCGCGACGCCTTTCGGGCGGCATGTCGTTCTGGATCACACCCACGGTCAGGCCCAGCCAGCGCAGGATCTCTCCCACCCATTCGGAGTCGCGGCGGGCCAGGTAGTCGTTCACGGTGACGAGGTGGACGCCCCTACCCTCCAGGGCGTTCAGATACAGCGGCATGACGGCTACCAGCGTCTTGCCCTCGCCGGTGGCCATCTCGGCGATCTTCCCCTCGTGGAGGACGATCCCGCCGAAGAGCTGGACATCGAACGGCACCATGTCCCAGGTGAAGGCCTGGTCGGTGACCTGCCACTGGCGGCCCAGATTCCGGCGGCACGCTTCCTTGACCACGGCAAAGGCCTCCGGCAGGAGATCGTCCACCGTCTCGCCCTGCGCGAGACGGTCCCGAAACTCCGCCGTCCTGGCCTGGATCTCCTCGTCCGAGAGGGGCTCGCAGGCGCCGGCAATCTCGTTGATTTGCTCGACGACCGGCCACAGCCGCTTACGCTCGCGCCTGTGCTTGTCGCCCACGAACAGTTTCAGAATCGGTTCCAGAACCACGCTCTTGCCTCGTTAGCCGATGCAGCGCTCTCCAAGGAGCACGTCCGGTCGCGAGCAGGCGACCCGCGGGGGCGGGATACGACCGGAGGTTACGGGCGGGTAGTGCCGGTAGAGGACCGTAATTTAGCGCCCTTCGCGTTTCGAATCAACGCCCTCCGCCGGTCGCTGACACGTCAGCTCGACACCCCGCCCGGGGGCACGGCGGCGGGCCTCTTTCCGTACAGCCCGCGCTCCGCGATGTACGCCTCCACGGCGGCCGGCACCCAGTGCCGGATGGTGCGGCCCTCGGCGACCCGCCGACGGATGGTCGTGGAAGAGATCTCGAGCGTCGGCACGGTGACCCACCGGAGCCGGCCGGCGAACGGCGTGTCCGGGCCCCCGTCCCCGGCTCCGTCGATCTCGCGCGTCACGACCACGATCTCCGCCATCCCGGGGAGCGCCTCCACCTCGTGCCATTCATGGAGCTCGGACAGATTGTCCTGCCCCAGGATCAGGTGCCAGGCGGTTCCGGGCTCACGGCTTCGGAGCTCCCTCAGGGTGTCCGTCGTATAGGAGACGCCGCCCCGCTCGATCTCCAGCCGGTCCGCAGCGAGACCGCGGTCGCCGGCAACCGCCAGCTCGGTCATGGCCGCCCGGTCCCGGGGGCTCGCTTCGGCCTCTCCTTTGAAGGCATGACGGTGAGTGGGCACCAGGACGACCTGGTCCAGGGCCAGCTCTTCACGCACGATATGGGCCACAATCAGGTGAGCGATGTGCGGCGGGTTGAACGTCCCGCCCAGGAGCCCTTTCTGCCCGCTCACGGATCCGGCGCCGAGCCCGCCGCCCGCTCTGCCGGTCGCACCGGCAGGCATCGATCCGGCAACTCGCCCGCGGTCTCCCGCGCGGCTGGGCTGTCCGGGAAGTTCTCGCGCAGCCGGGAGACGACGTCCGCTGCACGCTCGTGGACACCCTGCCGGCAGAAGGTCTGGGCCAGAAGTGCGTAGGCGGCTGCCAGCCAGTCTGTCTCGGGGTATGCGGAGATGAGATCGGTCAGGTAGATCTCCGCCGCATCGTAATCCTCGTGGTCGAAGTAGAACTCCGCGTTCAGGTAGACCTTCTCGGCCAGCTTGTTGCGAAGCTCTCGCACGCGCTGGCGCGCCTCCTCCGCGAACTCGGTGCCGGGGTACTCCAGGACGAGCCGATCGTAGACGTTGATGGCCCGCTCGGTGTCCCGCTGATCCAGCTCGGGGCGCAGGCTCATCTCCTGGTACGCCCGCCCCGCCTGGTAGATAGCCTCCGCGGCTCGCTCGGCAGTCGGAAAATCCCGCTGGAAGTTCAGAAACTCCTGCGCCGCCGTCGCCCAGTCCTCCGAGCGGTAGTACGACTCCGCCGCCATCCAGCGTGCGTCGGCCACACGCGGATCCTGAGGGTAATTGAACACGAACCCCTGAAAGGCGGTCACCGCCCGCGTGTAATCCCCCTCCTCGAAGAGCTCCAGGGCTCGGGCGTACTGATCGTCGGCCGGGAGTATCGTCGTCTCGCTGGTCGACGCGCACCCCGACACGGTCAGCACCACCAGCAGGGCCAGGACCGGAGCGTGCCTCACGGGGATTCCGGCGATCCCGCGGAGCTCGGCCTTCGGCGGGGCTCCTCGCGCCCAGCGCCCTCCAGGGAGAAGCCGAACTCGAGCTGCTTGAGACGCCGGAAGGCCTCCATGGCCACGGCAGACTCCCGATCGTCCTCGCTCTCTATCACGCGACGGTAGTAGTTCATGGCGCCGTCACGATCTCCCGTGCGCTCCTCCAGCCGGGCCATCATCAGCAAAGCTTCGGGAACGAGGTTCGGGGGATCACCCGACCGCAGGATGGTCTGCAGGTATCCGGAGGTAGCCTGGTAGTCCTCGTTGGCGAAAGCCCGCTCGGCCAGCCGATAGGAGCACGAGCCCAGCCGGTACCGGATCTCCTCATCGTCGGCACCCTGCCCCTGGGTCATCTCCCGGAATCGGCTCAGATACTCGATGGCGGCCGGACAGTCCCGCCGCTGCTCGTAGGCGTCCGCCAGACGGGCGTACACTCCGGGATCGGCTGCCTCGGGAGCGCGTGCCAGCCCCATCAGGTACGCGGCGATCGCCGCCTCGTAATCGGGCCGCGCGAACGCGGCGTCTCCGAGGGCGTAGTACAGCGAGCCTAGACTGGCCGTGCTGTCCCGCGCGCGGATTCCGTCGATCGCCCGCAGCATGGCGAAGGTGTCGCCCTGGGCGGACCAGCGACGCGCGTGCAGGTAGTACAGGGCACGGACCCGGCCGGCGTAATCCGCATCGCCCTCGATCAGGGCGTCGAACATCCGCTCCGCGGCGTTGAAGTCCTTCGAGAGCAGAGCCAGCTCGGCGGCCTTGAGGCGCAGCTCGGAGGACGCGTTCTCTCCCGCCGCCTCGAGAGCGATCCCGTACTCGACCGCCGCATCGGCGTACTGTCCGCTCGCGCTGTACCGATCTCCCCGCGTCTCCGAGGCCCCGCCTTCGGCTCCGCAGCCGGTCATCGTCGCAAGGATAGCGGCCGCCAGAAACCGGACCTCAACCGGCATCCACGTCTCCTCGGCCCCGTCGGGCGGCGCGCAGGAAAGGATTCATCTCCGGATCGTTGTACATCTTGAACTGGCGGTAGCGCCTGAACCGGCGCCGCCCGGCCAGCAGCTCCTGCTGGAGCGAGGCCAGGCATCCGGCCAGGTCGGCTCGCTGCTCTTCGAGAACCAGGGTCCGCTCGCGGCAGCGCGCGCGGTGGTCGGGGTCCGCATCGGGTCGCGTGGCCTCCTCGTGCATGTGATAGATCTTGAGGGCGAGCACGGACAGCCGGTCGACGATCGCCCCGGGCGTCTCGGAGTGCAGCGGGGCGGCGGGTTCGGGAGTCCCGCGCCTCTCGAGAGCGGCCAGCAGCTGCTCGTCGATCCTTTCCACGAGGTCGTTCCGCCGCTGGTTGAGGGCATCGATGCGGCGCTTGGTTTCGGCGATCAGCCGATCCGGCGCGTCCGGACGCCGGGCTAGATCTTCCTCGTGCCAGAGCCGGATGTTCACGAGATGCTCGGCGCCGATCGCCTCCTCCAGAGCTCCAATCGGCGAGACCTCATCCTCCCCCAGCGTGCGCTCGCCTTCCTCCGGGCTCGCATGCCAGGCACGAACACCTTCGTCGTGCCAGCACAGCAGCCGTCTTACGGCAAGCGGATCATCGCCGCTCGCCGCGGTTTCTTCTACCCCGGTCGGCGCCCCGCGTTGCACCTTCCCGGCCTCCTCCCGCTTCACGACTCCGCCCGCTCGGCCGGGCACTCGGACTCGCGGAGGCGCGCCACATCGGCATCCACCATCATCTGGATCAGCTGGTGGAATTCCAAGCTGGGGGCCCATCCCAGCTCCGACCGGGCGCGGCTCGCATCCGCCCTCAGGTGATCCACCTCGGCGGGCCGGAGCCGGCTCCGATCGACCACCACGTGCTTGCGCCAGTCCAAGCCCACGTGCTGGAAGGCGACCTCGCACACATCGCGGACCGAATGCGTGATGCCCGTGCCCACCACATAGTCCCTCGGCTCGTCGGCCTGAAGCATGCTCCACATCGCCGCTACGTAGTCCGCCGCGTAGCCCCAGTCGCGCTCGGCGTCCAGATTGCCGATCGGCAGCTTGTCGGTCAGTCCCAAGGCGACCCGCGCCGCTCCGTGGCTGACGTGACGGGTCACGAACTCGAGGCCGCGGCGCGGGGATTCGTGGTTGAAGAGGATCCCGCTCACCGCGAACAGGTCGTACGACTCACGGTAATTCACGGTGATGAAGTGGCCGTAGACCTTGGCCACTCCGTACGGGCTACGCGGATGAAACGGCGTCGACTCGTTCTGGGGCGAGCGCCTGACCTTCCCGAACATCTCGCTGGAGGAAGCCTGGTAGAAACGAACCTCCGGGTCCACCTGGCGGATCGCCTCCAGCACGCGCGTCACGCCGAGGGCCGTGAACTCGCCCGTCAGCAGCGGCTGGGACCATGAGGTCGGAACGAAGGACTGCGCCGCGAGGTTGTAGATCTCCTGCGGGCGGACCTCCGCGAACACGTTGATGAGGGAGAGCTGATCGAGCAGGTCGGCCTGATGCAGCGTGACCCGGTCTTTGATGTGCGCTATCCTGTCGTACTTCTCCGTCGACGAGCGCCGCACGACGCCGTGGACCTCGTAGTTCTGCTCGAGCAGGAGCTCCGCCAGATACGATCCGTCCTGCCCGGTGATGCCGGTGATCAGGGCGCGCTTCAACGTTCTTCCTCCCCAACCAGCAGCAACCGCACGCGGCTGGCGATCATGTCGATGGCGATCTCGTTCTCTCCCCCTTCGGGGATGATCACGTCAGCAAACCTCTTGGACGGCTCCACGAACTCGTCGTGCATGGGGCGAACCGTGCGAAGATACTGCTCACCCACCGACTCGAAGGTCCTGCCGCGCTCACGGATGTCACGCTGGATCCGGCGCAGCAGACGGATGTCGGGAGGTGTGTCCACGTAGATTTTCACGTCGAGAAGATCGCGCACGTCCGGGAAATGAAACAGCAGAATGCCCTCCGCGAGGATTACCTCTCGCGGCTCGATGCGGGACGTCTCCGCCGTCCGCACATGCCGTGAGAAGTCGTAGACCGGCCGCTCCACCGGCCGGCCCTCCTTCAGGGCCCGCAAGTGGGCCGTGAACAGCTCGATCTCGATCGAGTTCGGGTGGTCGAAGTTCCGGGTTGCCCGCTGCGCCGGGGCCAGATCCACGAGGTTCCGGTAGTAGGCGTCCTGCTGGAGGACGGTGATCGAATCTAGTGCCAGACGATGGAGCAGATTACGGGCGACAGTCGTCTTCCCGGAGCCCGTGCCGCCCGCGAGGCCGATCACGAACCGGGTCACGACGAGGCGCCGATCAGGCTCCGTTCAGGCTTCGATAGTAGTCGATCGTCCGCCGCAGCCCCTCCTCCAGGTCGACTCGCGGCTCCCAGTCGAGAAGCTCACTGGCCAACGTGATGTCGGGACGACGAACCCGGGGATCGTCTACGGGGAGCGGCCGATAGACGACGCGGCTCCGACTCTCCGTCATCTCGATGATTTTATCGGCGAGCTCACCTACCTCGAGCTCGCCCGGATTGCCCAGGTTCACGGGAGCGTTGTAGTCCGATCGCAGCAGGCGGAGGATGCCCTCGATGAGGTCGTCCACATAGCAGAACGAGCGTGTCTGGGTTCCATCCCCGAACACCGTGATCGGATCTCCGTCCAGTGCCTGCCGGATGAACGTCGAGACGACCCGCCCGTCGTGAGGACGCATGCGTGGACCGTAGGTGTTGAAAATCCGTGCGATCCGCACCTCCAGACCGTACCGCCGGTGGAAGGCCATCGTCAACGCCTCGCCGAAGCGCTTGGCCTCGTCGTAGACACCGCGGGGTCCGATGGGGTTCACGGAGCCCTGGTAGGTTTCGGGCTGGGGATTGATCTCCGGATCCCCGTACACCTCGGATGTCGAGGCCAGCAGGTAACGGGCTCCTTGCGCGTGAGCGATCTCGAGCGTGCGCTGCGTCCCGACCGATCCGACCTCCAGGGTCTCGATGGGGAACTCAAGGTAGTCGATCGGACTGGCCGGACTGGCGAAGTTCAGGACCGCCTCCACCGTCCCGTCCAGATCGAGCGGTTGCGCGACATTCTGCTCGAGGAAGTGGAATCCCGGGCCCCGCAACAGCTCGATGTTCCCCTTCTGGCCCGTCAGCAGGTTGTCGATCCCGACGACCTCCTCCCCATCGGCCAGCAGGCGCTGACAGAGGTGAGAACCGAGGAAGCCCGCCGCGCCGGTGACGACGAGCCGGGTCATCCGATCCCCGGAGCGACTCGCACCGCCTCGCCATCCGCTGCCCGTGGCGCACGTCCGGGACGGCCGATGGAATGGTATTCGAAGCCGAACTCGGTCATCACCCCCGGATCGTACACGTTCCGGCCATCGAAGACGATCGCCCGGCCCAGCCCCCGTTTCATGCGCTCGAAATCCGGGAACCGGAACTCGTTCCACTCGGTTACGACGATCAGGCCGTCGGCCGCATCCAGGGCCTCGTAGGCCTCGGCGGCGTATTCGATCCGATCGCCGAGCACGCCCCGGATGTTCTCCATGGCCTTGGGATCGAAAGCCCGGATCGCCGCTCCCCGCTCCAGAAGCTCGTCTATGATCACCAGCGACGGCGCCTCGCGGATATCATCCGTCTTGGGCTTGAAGGCGAGCCCCCAGACCGCGAACCGGTGGCCGCGCAAGTCTTCCCCGAACCGCCCGACGATCCGCTCCACTAGGAGCCGCTTCTGGATCTCGTTGACCCTGTGCACGGCCCGGATGATATCGAAATCGTAGGCCACCTCATCGGCCAGCCGCTCGAGAGCCTGGACGTCCTTGGGGAAGCACGATCCGCCGAATCCGACACCGGGGAAGAGGAACGAGCTTCCGATCCGCCGGTCGCTTCCGATGCCGGCCCGCACCGCGTCGACGTCGGCTCCGACGCGATCGCACAGGTTGGCGATCTCGTTCATGAAGGTGATTCGCGTCGCCAGCATCGCATTGGCGGCGTATTTGGTCATCTCGGCGGATCGGGTGTCCATGAAGAGAACCGGGTTCCCGGTCCTCAGGAACGGGCTGTAGATCGCCCTCAGGACCTCGCGACCCTCGTCGTCGTCGGCACCCACGACGATGCGGTCGGGCTTCATGAAGTCGTCGACCGCGGTCCCCTCCTTGAGGAACTCCGGGTTGGACACCACGATGCAGGGATGGTCGGTCGCCTCGGCGAGGACCGCCCGGACCCGGTCGGCCGACCCCACGGGAACGGTGCTCTTGTTGACCACGATTCTGGGACCGTCGGCGTGCCGGCCGATCGTCCTGGCGACCTCCAGGACATAGCGCAGGTCCGCAGATCCGTCCTCGCCCGGCGGCGTGCCGACGGCGATGAAGAGGACGCGGCTTTCCCGTACCGTCTCGGCTGGATCGGTCGTGAAGCAGAGCCGGCCCTCCTGCATGTTGCTGCGGACGATCTCCTCCAGCCCCGGCTCGTAGATCGGGACCACGCCCCGGCGCAGCCGCTCCACGCGGTCGGGGTCGATGTCGCAGCAGATGACGTCGTGGCCCATCTCGGCCAGACACGTCGCCGTCACCAGCCCCACGTACCCCGCCCCGAAGACCCCCAGATTCAAGCTTCGCCCCCCTGCCCGTCGGCGATCCGCCCGATGATTCCGGTCGTGGACTTGCCTTCCACGAGCTCGATCAGCTCGACCCTCCCGCCGCGGGCGCGGACGATGTCGGCTCCGACCACCTCATGGGGCTCGTAATCGGCCCCCTTGGTCAGGATGTCCGGCTGGATGGTCTCGATCAGCCCGAGCGGCGTGTCCTCGTCGAAGATCACGACGTAGTCGACGAACGACAGGGCCGAGAGGATCTCCGCACGCTCCTTCTGATCCAGGATCGGACGATTCGCGCCCTTGAGCCTTCGCACCGAGGCATCGCTGTTCACGCCCACCACCAGGCAATCGCCCAGCGCCCGCGAGGACTTCAGGTACCGGATGTGTCCGGCGTGCAGGAGGTCGAAGCAGCCGTTGGTGAAGACCACCGTCTCACCGCGCCGCCGGTGCTCGGCGGCCGCAAACCCGGCGGTGGCCGCGTCCACGCTTTTTTCCATATGGGGCAGCTCGCGCGCGAGCTCCGACTCGATCTCGGTCCAGGTCACGGTCGCGGTTCCGACCTTTCTCACTTTGATTCCCGCCGCCACGTTCGCCATCCGCGCGGCGAGATCCGCAGGATGCCCGTCGGCCAGCATGGCGGTGAAGGCGGCCGCGAACGTGTCGCCTGCCCCGGTCACGTCGAAGACCTCGCGGGCGCGCGCGCCGTGATCCCGCGGAGGGCCACCCGAATAGAGCCTCATGCCGCGCTCCGAGCGCGTCAGCACGAGCGCTTGAAGGTCCAGTCTCCGGCGCAGCGACTCGGCCAGCGCGTCGTCCCAGGGTTCTCCGGCGAGCTCGCTCAGCTCGCTCTCGTTCGGGACGAGAAAGTCGACCCCACGATAGCGCTCCGGGTCGCTCCCCTTCGGATCGGCCACGACCGGACGGTCCCCGGCCCGTTCCGACAGCCGCCTCACCCCTTCGGCCGAGACGGTCCCCTTGCGGTAGTCGCTCACGATCGCCGCGTCGCAGCCCGGAGCGAGCCGATCGATTACCTCCAGCAGCTCCCGCCGGGCTCGCCCGGACGCACCCTCCGGATCCTCGTAATCGATCCGGACCAGGGCATGCTGACCGGCATGGACCCGCAGCTTGTGCGGAGTGGGCCGCCGAGGCTCGACCACGAGCCCCTCGTCCGTGAACCCCTCGGCCACGAGCTTTGCCCGGCACTCGCGGCCGCTCTCGTCGTCGCCCACCAGCGAGATCAGGACCGGCTCGCATCCGAGGGCCGCCAGGTTGCGGGCGACATTCCCGGCGCCTCCCGGGTAGAGGTCCCGCCGCTCGAACGTCACCACGGGGACCGGCTTCTCCGGGCTCAGCCGATCCGCCCGCCCGAACAGATACTCATCGAGCATGAGATCCCCGAAAACGACGATGCGACCGCCGCGAAACCCGCGCACGGCCGCGCGCAGCTCTTCAATGGAGGAAGCCCCCGGCATAAGAATCGGGCTAAGCTATCCTCCGCGCCCGAGCGCTTCAAGACCTTGCCGCCGCTGCATTTGAGCGAAAGCCGTTTGCCCCGTCCAGTGGCCCCATCTAGGTTGGCGCCAGCCCATGTCGACCCGCGAGGCACTACAGCCTGACCACGCAGCCGACCCTCTGGTCGTGCTCAGCGAGCAGGCGCGGGCCCGGATCCGGGTCGCGCTAGGCGCGGCCGCCCCTCCCCGGCGCCATCTCCGGGTCCGGGTCACATCGCACGACGGCGGATTCGAGTACCAGCTCCAGGGTCTGAACGAGGAACAGATCCAGGCCAGTGACATCCGGCTCGAGGAGGAGGGCTTCACGCTCGTGGTCGACGCGGACAGCGCCAACCGGCTTCGAGGCACCCGGATCGATTACCGCGAGACGCTCGTTGAGAGGGGCTTCCACTTCGACAACCCCAACACCTCCCCGGGGCCGGCGCTCCCCCGTGGCGACCGCCCCGACCTCCAGGGCCCGTTGCCGGACCGCGTCCGGATGCTCCTCGATTCCGAGATCAACCCGGCGATCGCCGCCCACGGGGGGCACGTCCGCCTGGTGGACGTGCGGGACGATCGCGTCTTTCTGGCCTTCGGGGGCGGCTGCCACGGCTGCGGCATGGTGGACGTGACCCTCAAGCAGGGCATCGAGCGGCGGATCCGGGAGGCGGTCCCCGAGGTCGCCGAGGTGATCGACACGACCGACCACTCGACCGGGGAGAGCCCGTACTTCTAGCCCCCGCGGGCTCGGCTCGCTGCGTGGTAGCTTCCCACACGAAAAAACGGGCGACCTGCGTGGTCGCCCGTTTTTCATTGGGAGCAGAGGGTTTCCGCTCGGAAACGAGCCCGGTCTGCCCTACAGCTCGATCTGGACCAGCGACTCCTCCTTCTGCGCCTTCCGCTTGAGCACCATCTGCTCGTAGTACTCGCGGACCATCGCCGCCTCGCGGGCCGCCTTCTTGGCGGCCAGCCGCTCCTCATGGGCGTTCTGTGGGCCCTCCCCGCGATCGCGGACGCGACTGGCGTCGTCCTCGTTCACGACCAGCGCATGGTCGTAGTTCTCCAGCGGAACCGTCTTGCCTCCCGCGAAGATCTCGTGACGCCCGTGCTCCTTGTACCACTCGGCCACCGTGGCGCTCTTGTGCATGTTCTCGATGATGTTGCGCCATCCGTGACCGGTGTTGTAGGCGCAGAACGAGATCTCGCCCTCCTGGGTGGCGTAGGGGATGATGCACATCTCGGTGCGCCGGAAGTCGTAGTTGAAGAGATCCTGGAACCACATGCCGGCGATGAAGAGGAAGTTCCACGGATCCTTCCGCCGCTCCCACACTCCGTCATGATCCAGCGAACCGTAATCATGACCCGTCAGCCCGTACGACTTGTCGAACTTCTTCAGGATGTCGATCAGCGTCAGGCTCGGCGGCCCCTGGAAGGGCTTGTAATTCTTCAGCAGCGCAAGCCCGATCATGAGGTTCGAGAACCAGCCTGCGCGGTTGGCGTCGGTGACCTTGCGGAAATCGTTCGCCAGCTCGGGGATGTCGAGGAATTGCGGGACGGGCGCGAACTCCCCGGTGTGCTTGTTGACCATCAGCGCGGTGCCGACCCCGCAGTTGGGATGGCATCCGCAGCTCACCTGTCCCCACTCGGCCTGCGGGCCGTGGACCATGTCCGCGAGATCCGAGAACGTCCCCATCAGGGACAGTGGGAACCAGTCGCGCAGCGGCTCGGTGATCCCGAGCTGGCTCTTCACGTCGCGGGCCATGTGCGACAGGGTGTACCGCTGGCGCATGCGCCGCTCGGTCGTGATCTCGTCGTCGCGGCCGGTGAACGACACGGGCTGGAAGGCGATGAAGGCTACCTTCTTGGGATTGTCGAGAGCGAAACGAATGATCGGACCTACCTGATCGTTGTTGACGCCGTTGACGAGGGTGGTGACCAGGATCACCTGCACGCCCGCGTTGTACAGGTTGTCGATGGCCCTCAGCTTGACGTCGAACAGGTTGCCCACCTTGCGGTGGCTGTTCGCATCGTTGCCGATGCCGTCGAACTGCAGATAGCAGAAGCGCAAGCCCGCTTCCGAGCACGCCTGCGTGAACTCGGGGCTCTTCGCGAATTCGATGCCGTTGGAGGCGCACTGCACCGAGTTGTATCCGATCTCCCGGCAATGCTCGATGGCGCGCACGAAGTGCGGCGACAGGGTCGGCTCTCCGCCCGAGAACTGGATCGACATCTGCCGCCGGGGCTTGATCTGCAGCGCGTTGTCGAGGATCTCCTTGATCTCCTCCCATTCCAGCTCGTGGACGAAGCCGACCTGGTTCGCGTCCATGAAGCAGGGATCGCACATCATGTTGCACCGATTGGTCAGATCGACGGTGAGCACGGCCCCCCGGCCATGCTTGATCGTGGACGAGCCGTGGTCGTGGAGCTTGCCGTCGTTGTGGGCCCGCAGGTCGCGACCCGGGAAGTTCATTTCGATCCACTGCAGGAAGTTGGCGTCGATCGCCATCAGGTCCTCGAAGCGTCCATGCTCCGGACACTCCTTGACCATCCACACCTGGCCGTCACGCTCGACGATCTGGGCCTTGATCTCGCCGACCTTTTCGTTGATCAGAACCTGGTAGTCCTCCTCGCCCTCGATGATGCGTTTCCGTGCCTCCACGACGCACTGCGGACACAGGGAATCGGTCTCGCGTGGCCAACCCAGCCGCGGCTTCGACTTCTCCCATGACTTGAGGAGCGGCTTGTCGCTCCATTTCGGGGTGAAAGAGGGATTCGGCCGGTACCGGTTGACGAGCTGGATGGCGCCGAAGGCAGCCGCGGCGACTTTGCAGAGCGCCCAGTCCACGCATTTGACGGCCTGCTTGCCGAGAGTCCTCTTCCCGCGGCCGTCCGGATCGAGGGCGCGGTCGGGGACCGTGAACGCACGGGTGTCGAACTCCCCGGGCTCGAGCTCGGCGACTGCCACGGCGCCGTCGTCATGGAGCGCCGTGCGCTGCGATTCCGAAGCCGGATCGACCACCTGCGTGTTGATCTTGATCATTCGTTCCTCCTTCGGCGAGAAGGGTCAGGAACTCAAGAATCCACCGGGATAGTAGCGGGTTCCAACAACGCTGTAAAGCGATCGGTTCGGAGCGCCTTTATCCCGTTCGGGCCTGCTCTCCACCACTCTGCCAGAGCAGGCTCGGCAGGCTGTTCAGGAAGCCGCGGGGAGTGTACAGGACCTCCACCTCCCCTCGGCAGGAATACCAGCACGCGGTACAGGTGTTCGTTGCGTGCGCGTGGCGCAGCCCCGCCAGGACCTGCTCCATGGAATCGGTGCGCAGGTTGCCGACCGGTTCGCTGGCGTTGAATTCGACGCACTTGGAGACGACCATCTGGTTGTCGATGTTGAACATGGCCTTCCCGGCGATGCAGCCGCCGATCCCGTCATTCGCGGCCTCGTCGAACTTTTCCAGGTACACCCGGTTCGAGTGGACGGTCCCGGGATAGAGCTCCTTGAGGCCGAGCAGCATCTCCGAAGCGCCCGCCAGGTGCCGCTGGTCCTCGTTGCCCGTCTTCATGACCGAGTAGGGCTGCACCTGCCAGTAGACGCCCAGATCGCGGGCCAGCCGGCACAGGGCGGGCATCTCCTGGAGGTTATCGTCGGTCAGCACCGAGATGATCTGCACCCGCTGGTACGAGGTGTCGGTCCGGGCATCCATGAGCTGTTCGATCGCCTTCACCGCGCGCTCGAACGCGAACCTCACGCCACGGTGACGGGAGTGCTTCTCCGGGTCGGCGTAATCGATCGAGATCGAGCATCCCCACAGACCGGCCTGCCACAGCTCCCGGGCCCGTCTGGGCGTCATCCCCGAGCCCGACGAGGTGAGGTACGGGAAGTGGTCCTGGGCCAGGATGCCCACGATGCGGTGGATGTCGCGCCGCAACATCGGCTCCCCGCCGGCCAGGGAGACGATCAGCGAACCCATCTCGGAGAGCTTCCGCGAGCCGGTCACGAAGTCCTCGAGCGAGTTCTCCTCCTCGGGTTTGAAGTCGTTCTGCCAGTAGGTGCAGAACGAGCAGCCGTAGTTGCAGTTGTAGGTCACCTGCCAGGTCACCCAGACGGGACGGCCGGTGAGGTACGCTTTCAGGAGCCGCCCCTTCTTCGACCACGTTCCGCGTGGCGCCAGCGCCAGGTAGTCGTCCACCCGGACCGGGGGACCGATCGGCAGCTCGATCACCTCGCCTCGCGAACGGCCGCGCTCCGAGCCCGGAACCAGGGACTCATCGGTGGAATTGTGTCCGCTTAGCAGGGATTCGAGCGGGATGGGCCTGGTCATATCGCTCGCTGGGCTGGAGGTGAGGAAGATCCGTCTTCCGCACAGATGTCGGCGGTAGTCTAACCGGCCCCTTTTCCCGGTGTCAAACTCCGGTCGAGCCTGCCCGGACGGCCTCGAGGAACCACGCCACCGTCTCGTCCAGGCCCCTGTCCAGATCGTGGGTCGGGCGATAGTCGAGGAGCTGGGCCGCCCGCGAGATGTCGGCCTCGGAGTGGGGCACGTCCCCGGGACGGGAGGCAGCGTGCTCCGGCTTCCGGTCCTCGGCCCCCGGGACGGCCCGCGCCACACGCCTCCGGATCTTCTCGAACAGCTCGCCCAGGCTCGTCCGCCTTCCGACCGCCACGTTGATGACGGATCCGACCGCGCCGGGCTCCCGGGTCAGCGCGGCCAGCAGGTTGGCCTGGACGGCATTGGCCACGTAGCAGAAATCCCGGCTGGACTGCCCATCGCCAAAGATGACGACGGGACGGTCCTGAAGAAAGGCGTCGATCCAGCGCGGCACCACGGCCGCGTAGGGTCCATCCGGTCGCTGCCGCGGACCGAAGACGTTGAAGTAGCGCAAACCTACGACCTCGAGCCCATAGGAGCGGGCGTGGGCGGCCGCGGCCAGCTCTCCCGCCACCTTGCTGGCCGCGTAGGGCGAGAGCGGGCGCCCGCGGCGATCCTCCACCTTGGGCAGCCCCGGATCGTCGCCGTAGACGGAGCTGCTCGACGCGTAGACCACGCGCGGACGGCCTCCGCGGCGCGCCGCCTCCAGTACGTTCACCGTCCCCAGCACGTTGACCGAATGGGTCTCGAGCGGATTCTCCATGGATCGGGGAACCGAGCCGAGCGCAGCCTGGTGGAGAATGACGTCCACGTCGCGAGCGGCCTCGCGGGTCGCGTCGAGGGAGCGGATGTCCGCGTGATGGAAGTGGAAGCCTCCCCATCGCTCCTCCCCGACCCGCGCCCGCACGTCCTCGAGGTTGGCCGGCGAGCCGGTGGACAGGTCGTCCAGCCCCACCACCTCCTGATTGAGCGCCAGGAGGGCCTCCAGAAGGTGCGAGCCGATGAAGCCCGCGACGCCGGTCACGAGCCAGCGGCGGGGGAGACGCCCCAGTTCGTCGAGCAGGTTCGCTGGAAGGGTTCGCATGGCGCTCGGCTCCCCGCCGGACTCATGGCTCGGGACTCGTGGATCCACGCTACGCCTTGAGCAGCTTGCCCGGGGCCACGTCGATCCCCTCCATCGCATTGCGGGTGTCGACGATGCAGCGCGCCCACTCGGCCAGCTCCCGATAGTCGACCGCCGCGTGCCGGGTCGAGATCACCACCACGTCGAAGGCGGAGATCGTCTGCCGGTCCCAGTCCACCGAGCGGGTTCCCGCCCAGTCGGAGTGCTCGCGGCTCGGCTGGATGACCGGCACGTGGGGATCGTGGTAGGCGACCTCCGCGCCGCGCTCCCGCAGGCGGTCCATGAGGTGGTAGCTGGGTGACTCCCGGTCATCGGAGACGTCGGGCTTGTAGGCCAGGCCGAGAATCAGGACCCGGCTCCCGTTGACGGCCCGGCTCCGCGCGTTGAGCGCCTCGATCACGCGGGCCACGACGTGCTCCGGCATGCCGGTGTTGATCTCCCCGGCGAGCTCGATGAAGCGGGTGCTCTTGCCGTGCTCGCGGGCCTTCCAGGAGAGGTAGTAGGGATCGATGGGAATGCAGTTGTGGGAGACGAGTCCGTAGGAGGTCACATAGGTCTCCGTCCCGGGTACCTCGATCGAATACACCCAGCCGCCCTCGCGCTTGCGCACGCTGCCCGCCCCTACCGACGCGAACCCCGAGTGCCGGCGGGTCTTTCGGGTGGGCGTCGAGACGACCTTGCGATCCAGATAGGTATCCAGCTTCGCGCCCTTCGCTCCCGCGAGCAGGGGTCGGATCCGCCGCAGCTGCTCTCTGCCGTACAGCCGCATCTCGCGTGAATTCCGCTTGATGGTCGGCGTCAGCTCCAGACTGTGCATCAGCAGCAGAACCTGCTGAAAGAGCTTCGGACTGGACGTGAAGTAGCTGACTTCAGCGGTATCGAGCCGATGATCATAGGTTCGGCCACCTTTCCGGTAGACTCGTCGACCCTGGGTCGCGTAGACGCTCCCGTCGCCGTTCAGCAACGCCCCCAGAAGGTTGAGCCGCACCTCTTCGCTGGCACCCAACATGATGGCCGGCACGCTCATCTCCTCCGACCGGACTCCGCAGCCGAGCACGTCCTTGAGAAAGATGCCGAACAGGTTGGAGGAAACCTTAATCTGAACCGCCCGCCAGCGCTTGACGCGATGCATTGACCAGCGCAGGCCCATCCGCGTCAGGATCCCCGTCAGGTCGTCGATCAGCTCACATTCATGGGATCCGAAGACCCACCGCGTACGCCAGGACCGGTCGCGAGACAGGCACCCCTCACTGAGGTAGTAGCCGATCAGGCGGGCGAACTCGGGATCCAGCGCGATGATGCAGGGGACGCGGGCCTGGGCCGCCCCGTTGCCGGTGGTCAGGAACAGGTCCTCGCGGCGGAAGGCCACCATCCCGCTGCTCTCGAGCTCCAGAAACGCGGACAGGGGGAGGGTGTTCGAGCGCCGGAGGTCCTTACCCTCGAGTCCCGCCCGGCGCGCCACCGTCCGGATGGACGGCCACGAGTCGATCCAGGCCCCTGTCCGGGGCTTCACCCGGACCTTCGAGCCGGATGCGAGATCGAGGGCGTCGATGAGATCGATCGATCGCAGCGACCCGGACTCGGGCAGGCCCAGCGCCAGGATGGGTCGGGCATCCTCGATCGAATCGGCCCGCCGGACATGGAGCTCGCCCCGCTGGCGCACGATCAAGGGGTGCCCGTCCGTCACCGTCAGCGTCCGGCCCTCCGACGTGCGCAGGGTGACGCGGTCGCCGCACCACCTTCGAAATACGTGCGTTGCTCTGCGGAAGCAGACCTCGCTTCTGTCGAGATCGAAGGAGAGAACCTCCATCTCCCGGAGCGCCCGCACCTCTACCTCTCCGATCCTCCGCAGCCTGGCCCCGTCCCCGGCGAGCTCCTTCATGCGGACCGCGTCGATGCCGCCGTCACGGCGGACGAAGACGAACTCCTCGCCGTCCTGACAGTGCCCGCCCCAGCCAGGGCCGGGATCGAAGCGCATGAATCCGAACGGTTTGGTGTCCGCGGCCGCCAGGACTTCCCAGATGTCGACCCCCATCCGCTCGTAGATCAGCTTGAGCTCGTTGACGAGCGCGATGTTGACGGCGCGGAAGACGTTCTCGGTGAGCTTGGTGGCTTCGGCGACCCGGGCCGAGGAGACCCGGACCGTGGAAGGGACGATCCAACGGTAGAGGGCCTCCGCGAGATCGCCCGAGACGGGATCGACACCGCCGACCACCTTGGGGACCGTCGTCGTGGTGTGCTGCGCATCCCCCGGGTTCTCGCGTTCGGGCGAAAAAGCCAGGAAGAAGTCGTGGCCGCAGCGGAGGCCGCCCGACTCGAGCCGCGGCCGGAGGAGCTCCTCCGCGGTACCCGGATACGTGGTCGACTCGAGCACTACGAGCTGTCCCGCTCGGAGCCGGCCGCGGACCTGATCGGTCGTCTGCTCGATGTATTGCATGTCCGGCTCGCGATGGGCCGTCAGCGGGGTGGGAACGCAGATCAGGATAGCGTCCGGCTCGGACAGGCGCTCGAAGTCCCCGGTCGCCACCAGCCGGCCGGCCTCGACGACCGCCCGCACGCGCCCTCCATCCAGATGCGCGATGTAGCTCTCGCCACGTGAAAGGGCCTCGACCTTGGCCGGATCGACATCGAAGCCCAGAACGTCGAAGCCCCGCTCGGCGAAGGCGAGCGAAAGCGGCAGGCCTACGTAGCCCATCCCGACGACGCCCACCCGTGTGGCCCCCGAGTCGATCCTCTCCCGGAGAGCCTGCGCGGCGGCGGAGGTGGCGCGCTCTTCGACCGTCACTCGGCCCCGGCCGACGCGACCTCGCGGTACCAGCGGACGAACGCCTCGAGACCCTCGTCGAGGCCGGTCCCGGGGTCGTACCCGAGCAGCCTTCGGGCACTCTCGATGTCGGCACAGGTCCGCTCGACGTCCCCCACCGGAAGCGGAAGACGCTCGATCCGCGCCTGGCGGCCGGTGGTCCGGGAGAGCGCCTCGATCAGATCGTTCAATCGCACCGGGACCGCTTCCCCCAGGTTGACGACCTCGAAGCCCTCCTCGCTCCGGACCCACCCCACGGACGCCACGACGCCGGCGACGATGTCCGAGAAGTACGTGTAGTCCCGTTCGCTCGTGCCGTCGCCGTAGACCTGGATCGGCAGCCCGTCCTCCATGAGACGCACGAAGCGGTGGATCGCCATGTCGGGACGCTGGCGAGGCCCGTAGACGGTGAAGAACCGCAGCGACATGACCGTGAAGCCATGCGCCGAGTGATACACGTGGCAGAGCTCCTCGCCGGCCTTCTTCGTCATCGCGTAGGGAGAGATGGGCCGATCGACGCGATCGGTTTCCCGGAGGGGCACGTCGGGCCTGTTGCCGTACACCGACGACGAGGAGCCGAACACCAGCCGGTGGCAGCCCGCTTCGCGCATCGCCTCCATGAGGATCACCGTGCCTTCGAGGTTGGTGCTCACGTATCCACAGGGGTCCTCCAGGGACGGTCGGACGCCGGCGCGCGCGCCGAGGTGGACGACGGCATCGTACGTCCCATCCGCGAAGAGTCCCGCGACGTCGGTCGGTTCCCGGAGATCCCCCTCCACCAGTCGGAACCGCTCGCTCTCTCGCAGGGCGGCGAGATTTCGTTCCTTGATTCTCCGGGGGTAGAATGGATCGAAGTTGTCGAAGGCCACCACTTCGTGGCCTTGCTCCACGAGCGACTCGCAGAGGTGGGACCCGATGAAGCCGGCCCCCCCGGTGACCAGGATCCGCCCTGTGCCGGTCATCCCGCGCACGGCCATTCAGGCGGATCCCCGGCGGGCCGCCTCGAGCTGCTCCAGCTCCTCGGCGGTGATCAGGACTTCGCGCGGCCTGGTCCCGTCCGGAGGTCCGACCACGTGCGCTCGCTCGAGCTGGTCCAGAATCCGGGCGGCCCGCGAGTAGCCGACTTTGAGCCGGCGCTGGAGCAGGCTCGTCGACCCCTGATCGTGCTCCATGACCACGCGCGCGGCCGCGAGGAAGAGCTCGTCCCGTTCGTCCAGCGCCGCCATCTCCAGCTCCGACACCTCGGCGATGATGTCCACCGGCGGGGCCACCTCCGACGCATTGAGCACCTCGCCCGCCGCGCGCAGGTAGTCGACTACGCGCACGGTCTCGGCGGTCGAGACATACGCCCCCTGGATCCGCAGCGGCTCCGCCCGATCAGCGGGCATGAAGAGCATGTCGCCGTTGCCCAGCAGCTGCTCGGCGCCGTTCATGTCGAGGACGGTGCGGCTATCGATCTTCGAGGACACTTGAAACGAGACCCGCGACGGGAAGTTGGCCTTGATCACGCCGGTGATCACGTTGACCGAGGGCCGCTGCGTGGCAAGCACGAGGTGGATCCCGACGGCCCGGGCCATCTGGGCGAGCCGGGCGAGCGGCTCCTCGATCTCGTTCTGCACGGTCAGCATGAGGTCGGCCAGCTCGTCGATCAGGACGACGATGAAGGGCAGCGGGCGCGGATCCTCCTCGTCGAGCCAATCCAGGTCGCTCCCGGCCCGGTGACGAGCGTTGAAGTCCTCCAGGCTCCGCACGCCGTTGGCCGCCAGAAGCCGGTAGCGCCGCTCCATCTCCGCGACCGTCCATTTCAGCGCCTTGGCCGCGTGCTTGTGCTCGACCACCACCGGGTGCAGGAGGTGCGGGATGCCATTGTAGGCGATGAGCTCGAGCATCTTCGGATCGATCATGATGAGGCGCACGGCCTCGGGGCCGTACCGATAGATCAGGCTCGTCACGAGCGCGTTGATGCAGACGGACTTGCCGGAGCCCGTAGCGCCCGCGATCAGCAGATGCGGCATCCTTGCCAGATCGGTCACGATCGGCGCGCCGGCGATCTCGCGCCCGAGCGCGAGCGGGAGCTTGCCGCGGAATCCATTCCACTCTGCGGCCTCCAGAATCTCGCGGATGGTGACCGTGTGCGGGCGGGTGTTGGGGATCTCGATGCCGACCGCTCCCTTGCCCGGGATCGGGGCCACGATGCGGATGCGCTGGGCGCGCATGGCGAGCGCCAGGTCGTCGGCGAGGTTGGCGATCTGGTTCACCTTGACGCCAGGCGCGGGCTTGACCTCGAACTGCGTGAGGACGGGACCCGAATGGATCGCCACGATCTCCCCTTCGACATGGAACGAACGCAGCTTCTCGATCAGCACGCCGCCGAGCTGTTCGAGCTCCTCGCGGGTCTGCCGGCTCCCGGCGGGAGGGGCCGGATCGAGCAGATCGATGGGGGGGATGAATCCGTCGGGCTCGAAAGAAGGCTTCTCCCTCCGGGGGCCGGGTGACGGAGGGCGCGGCGCGCCTCGCTTCGCGGTCCCCGGGTCAGCCACGGGCGGCTCGGCCTGGGCCGCCGGAGGCGGGCCGCCGTTGACCGTCGCCGCCTCCGGCTCGGGCGGCGATTCGTCCGCCGCCACTCGACCGGCGCGCCATTCCTGGACCGAGGTGCCCAGCGCCCCCATCCCGTCGCGGGCGCGGCGACCACCGGCCCGACCGAGATCCATGCTCGTCCGGACTCCCTCCGCCAGCGAGATCCGGAAGACCACCGCTGCCAGCACGGCGACGAGGACGACGCAGGCGATCAGGGCGCCGGCCACCCCGATGGCCTCCACGGCCAGACCGGCAAGGGTTTCGCCCAGCCGACCCGCCCGCGCGCCCCAGAGCCCGCCGGCACCGCTCCAGATCGCCACCACGCCCATCAGGACCAGCAGCGTCACGCCGGCGACCGCGGCCGCCCCGGAGATCAGGCCCGCCTTGCGCGTGACCTGGTCCAGGAAGACGAGCCCTCCCCAGACGAGCAGCAGGACCGCCGCGAGGAGGGCCCCGTACCCGAGCGCGGCATACAGATGGTACGCGCTGATGGCCCCCACCACCCCCACCAGATTCAGGGTCGAAGGGAGCCGCGAGAGGGTCGGGTCGAACGGCCAGAGCGCGAGCAGCAGGAAGATGCCCGTGGCCGCCATGAGCAGCCCGAGGACCTCGTGCCTCAGGCGGAGATGATCGCGCTTCCTCTTGCGTGGCGGCATGGCGTTACCCCGCGACTTCCTCGACCACGGCGCCTTCCAGCCACTCCTCCACATAGCGGGTGTGGATCTCGCCACCCAGAAAGGCGGGCTCGTCGATGAGCCGGCGGTGGAGGGGAATGGTGGTCGGGATGCCTTCGATGACGAACTCGTCGAGCGCCACTCGCATCCGGGCGATCGCCTGTTCCCGGTTCGCGCCGTGGGTCAGCAGCTTTGCGATCAGCGAGTCGTAGTGCGGCGGGATCCGATAGGACTGGTAGGCGGCCGTGTCGACCCGGACCCCCGGCCCGCCGGGCTGGTGGAAGCTCGTGATCGTGCCCGGCGCGGGCATGAAGTTCCGCTCGGGATCCTCGGCGTTGATGCGGCACTCGATCGCGTGGCCCCGGAACTCGACCCCGTCCTGGGACAGATCCAGAGGTTCGCCGGCCGCCACCACAAGCTGGCGCAGGACGAGGTCCTCACCCGTGATCAGCTCGGTGACCGGGTGCTCGACCTGGATGCGGGTGTTCATCTCCATGAAATAGAAGGCCCCGTCGGTGGCCAGCAGGAACTCCATCGTGCCGGCTCCGACGTACCCGATGCGTTCCGCCCCCCGCACGGCCGCCTCCCCCATGCGCGAGCGCAGGTCCGCGTCCACGGCCGGCGACGGGGCCTCCTCGAGCAGCTTCTGGTGGCGACGCTGGGCCGAGCAGTCGCGCTCGCCCAGGTGGATGACGTTCCCATGGGTGTCGCCGAGGACCTGGATCTCCACGTGCCGTGGGCGTTCCAGGAACTTCTCGACGTATACTCGGCCGTCCCCGAAAGCGGCCTCCGCCTCGCGGCGGGCCTGCGGAAAGACGCGCTCGAGATCCTCTGCGTCGCGGGCCACTCGCATGCCCTTTCCGCCCCCTCCGGCGGCCGCCTTCACGAGCACGGGAAAGCCGATCTCCTCCGCGACCTGGCGGGCGACGCTCCGATCGTCGGTGGCTCCGGGCGATCCGGGGACCACCGGAATGCCGGCGTCACTCATGAGCCGGCGCGCCTGCGCCTTGTCCCCCATCTGGCGGATCTGCTCGGGCGTCGGCCCGATGAAGACGAGGTTCGACTCCTGGCAGATCTCGGCGAACTCGGCGTTCTCGGCCAGAAAGCCGTAGCCGGGATGGACGGCGTCGGCACCGGTGATCTCGGCGGCGGCGATCAGGCGTGGAATGTTCAGGTAGGACTGCCCGGAGCTGGCCGGTCCGACGCAGACCGCTTCATCGGCGAAGCGCACGTGCAGGGCATCGGCATCGGCTTCCGAGTGCACGGCGACCGTCTTGAGCCCCAGCATCCGGCAGGCCCGAATCACGCGGAGGGCGATCTCTCCGCGATTGGCGATGAGCACTTTCCGGAACACAACGCTCAGGCCGTTTCGATCTCGAAGAGGGCCTGCCCGTACTCGACGGGCTGACCGTTCTCGACCAGAATCCTGCGGACGACTCCGCTGACCTCCGATTCGAGTTCGTTCATCAGCTTCATCGCCTCGAGGATGCAGAGGGTCTGCCCCGGCCGAACGGTGTCTCCCACCTCCACGAACGGAGGAGCCTCCGGAGCGGGCGCCCGGTAAAAGGTGCCAACCATCGGCGAAGCGACTGCCTGAGTGGGCCTGGAGGCGGCCGCCGGGGCTTCCGCCTCCTCGGACCGACCCCCTGCCACCGCGCTGGCCGAAGGGACCTCGCCCGTTCCCCCGGACGCCTTCGGATGGCGGCTGTTCTTGACGATGCGCACCGTCCTCCACCAGCGCCGGATCTCCAGCTCGTCGATCTCGCTCTCCTCGACGAGCTGGATCAGGGTCTTGAGCTCGTCCCGGTTCACGAAACCCGCTCGAGATAGGCGCGAGTGCGGGTGTCCACGCGGATCGTCTCGCCCTTGTTCACGAACAACGGCACGTGCACGACGGCCCCCGTCTCGATGACGGCCGGCTTGGTTCCCCCGGTAGCCGTGTCCCCACGCACACCCGGATCGGTCTCCATGATGCGCGCCTCGATGAAGTTGGGGAGCTCGACCCCGAGGACCGACCCGTCGTGGACGAGGACGTCGCAGATCGTCCCCTCCTTGAGAAACGCCTTCTGATCGGTCAGCAGGCGTTCGTCGACGGGGTGCTGCTCGTAGGTGTCCATGTCCATGAAATAGGCATGGTGCTCGTCCGCGTAGAGGAACTGCATCGAGCGGCGTTCCAGGCGCACCTCCTCGACGCGCTCTCCGGCGCGGAAGGTCCGCTCCACGACCTGGCCCGTCTCGACCTTCTTGAGCTTCGTGCGGACGAACGCGCCGCCTTTGCCTGGCTTGACGTGCTGGAAGTACACGACCTGCCAGAGGTCGCCGTCCATCCGCAGGACCATGCCGTTCCGAAAGTCTGCCGTCGTCGCCATGGGGGTGCCGATGGGGTCCGGTGGAGGTTACAGGACGATGAGCTCGTCCGGCGCGGTGCGGGCCAGCGGGCGCGCGCTCGCGGCCGCTACGACGAAGTCGTCTTCGATTCGGACGCCGCCCAATCCTTCAATATAGATACCGGGTTCCAGCGTCACCACCGCGCCCACCGGAACGGGACTGGCGTTCCCCTTCCACAGACGCGGATCTTCGTGGACTTCGAGCCCGATGCCGTGTCCCAGCGAATGGGTGAACGCCAGGCCATGGCCTGCCTCCTCGATGAGGTCGCGGGCCAGAGCATCCGCGCGCCGGCCTTCTATGCCTCCGCACAGCCCGTCCATCGCGGCGTACCGGGCGCGGTCGACGACCCGATACGCGTCGCTCAGGCGAGGGTCCGGAGAACCGCAGGCCACGGTGCGGCTCACGTCGCTGCAGTAGCCGTCCACCACGGCGCCGAAATCGAACAGCGCGACCTCTCCGCGCGCGAGCGCTCGCCCGCCCGGCTCGGCGTGTGGAAGCGCGGCCCGCTCTCCGAACTGTACGATCGTGTCGAAGGGGAAGCGCTCGCTTCCCCGCTGCCGCAGCTCATGCTCCAGGCGACTGGCGAGGTGGAGCTCGGTCACGCCGGGTCGAATCTCCGGGAGGACGGCCTCGAACGCGTCCACGGCGATCCCGGCGGCACGGGCGATCGCCTCGCGTTCGGGAATCGACTTCACGGTGCGGAGCCCCTCCACCCATCCCGAGACGCCCTCCAGCGGCGGTCCGCCCGCGGATTCCCACGCCTGGTACTGCGCGACCGACAGACGATCCTGCTCGAACACCACGACTCCCTCGTGGCCGGCCAGGTGCTCGCGCGTGGTCTCGAGGGGGCGCTCCGCGGCGATCGCGACCGCGACGTCCTCGCCGACCTCCACGCGCGCCTGCGATTCGTTCATCCGCACGATGAAGAGGGTGTCCGGTCCGTCGGCCGCCAGCAGGAGGGCGCCACCACCTTGAAAGCCGGTCAGGTAGCGGATGTTGGGAGGGTGGACGACGAGCAGGGCCGAGCCTCCGACATCGGCCAGCCGCTCACGCAGGCCGCCGCGGCGAGCCGCTAGCGGCTCGCCAGCCACGCCTCGAAGACCTCGTCTCGTGCCTCTTCGTGGGGGGGGCCTGCGTGGCGGATCTCCTCGTCGCGCGCGCTGTCGCTCTCCATCTGCGCGGGGTCGCTCTCCATCTGCGCGGAAAGGTCGGAGCGCTCGACGACGAGGTCCGGCTCCGCCGCGGAAACCCGGCTGCGGTCCTGGATGGCCTGCGTCAGCGTTTCGATCCGCTCGGCGATGCGCGGATCGTCCGGCGAGCGCTGCGCGATCCGCTCGTAGATCGCCCGCGCGCGCTCGAGGAGACCCTGCTGGGCATAGATCTCGGCCAGGGTGGAGGTGGCCAGATCCTGCCCGCCCCGGTCGCGTTCGTCTTCCTGCACGATCATCGGCGCCAGTATAGAGACGGGCCCCCTCCCCGAGCAACGCCGTTTCTCGACGCAACACCGTTTCTCGACGCGATGGCACGGCGGAGCTATCTTCGACGCGTCAGTCCGGCAGCCTTCCCTATCCTTCGATCGACCGGCCCGTCGAAACGTTCCGCCCCGGCATCGCGAGGATCGAGGGCATCCCGAAACCGCTTCCAGGACCGCACGAACCATGATGAAGAAGCTCCGCGAATCGACCAAGATCATCATGATCCTGACCTCGATCGCCTTCGTCGGGCTCATGGTCTTCGAATGGGGGATGGACCTGTCCGGGCGGAGCGCCACCTCGGGCACGCAGACCCGGCTCGGATCGGTAGACGGGGCCGACATCTCGATGGAGGAGTACCAGAACCAGTACCGGATCCTCTACGATCAGGCCCAGCAGCGGGCCGGCGACGAGGGTCTGACCCCCGAGCAGCTCCGGCAGGTCGAAGATCAGGCGTGGCAGGACGTGGTCAACCTGACCCTCCTGCGGCACGAGGCGGAGCGCCGGGACATCCGTTTGGCGGACAGCGAGCTGGTGGAGTACATCCGCAACAACCCGCCCCCGGAGGTCGCCCGTCTGCCGGCCTTCCAAACCGATGGCCAGTTCGACATCCAGAAGTACCGCCAGGCCCTCGGCGATCCGTCGCTGCGGGAAACCTGGGCGGAGTACGAGCGACAGCTTCGCCAGACGCTTCCGATACGGAAGCTCGAGGAGCAGATCCTCGCCGGGGTCACCGTGACCGACGCCGAGGTCCTCGACGCCTACCGGGAGCGCCACGAACAGGTCCGGATCCGCTACGTGTACCTCGACCCCGAGCGGCTCGTTCCCGACGCCCGGACCCAGGTCACGGACACCGAAATCGCGGGATACTACGAGGACCACCGTGACGAGTACCGCCGCGAGGCGAGCTCGCGGATCGAGTTCGCGGTCTTCCGTCCGGTAATCACCGGCGCGGATTCCGCGGCCGCACGAGCCCGGGCCGACAGCCTGGCCCGGCTGGCGCGCGAGCCCGCTACGGAGTTCGCCGATCTGGCCGCCGAGGCCTCGGATGACGAGCTGACGCGCGACGGCGGCGGTCAGCTCGGTTGGTTCGAGCTGTCGACCATGGATCCGGCGATCGCCTCCGCGCTCTCGGGCCTCGAGCCCGGCGAGGTGTCGGAGCCCGTGCTGACTCCCTTCGGCTGGCACGTCCTCGAGCTCGAGGACCGCATGAACCCCGCCCAGGGCGAGGCGCGCTACCAGGCGAGCCACATTCTGGTGACCGTCAAACCGTCGGCGGCAGCCCGGGACAGCGCTCGACAGGCCGCCCAGGCGTTCGCCCTCGAGGCCAGCGATTCGACCGCCGCCTTCCGCTGGCTCGCCGAGCCCGGGGCGACGCGCGTCGGAGAGACGCCGCTGTTCGAGCAGGGCATCGTCGTCCCCGGGATCGGCCCGGCCGCGACGATCTCGGAGTTCGCATTCGCCAACGATCCCGGCGCCGTGAGCGGGGCTCTGGAACAGGACGGGTCGTTCTACGTCGTCCATGTCCTCGAGCGGTATCCGGCCGGCACCATCGCTCTCGAGCAGGTGGCCGACGAGATCCGGGCACGGGTCCGGAGCGACGAGAAACGGGCCATGGTCGCCGAAATGGCGTCCGACTTCCGCGAAGCTGTCCAGCGGGACGGGCTCGAGCCGGCGGCCCGGCAGCTTGGCCTCGACGTCCGCACGACGGGCTGGTTCAGCCGTCTCAACAACATTCCGGGGATCGGCTCGGGGACCCCCGTCGCGGGCGCCGCCTTCGGTCTCGCGCAGGGGCGGGTCGCCGGACCGATCGAGGGCCCGGCGGGACTCTACTTCATCCAGGTCCTCGAAAAGCGGGCGTACGATCCGACCGCCTTCGAGCGCGAGCGGGCGGCATTGAGGGAGCAACTCAAGGTGGAGAAGATGCGGGCGTCGTTCAACGCCTGGTTCGAGGATTTGCGGGACCGGGCCGAGGTCGAGGACCGGCGGGCCCAGATCCTTGGCACCTGACCGACCGGGCTGTCACGTCAGGGCGCTCGTTTTCAACGCCCCAGGCTATTCCTTTCCAGGCTTGTGCTCTTCCTTGTCGATGTCTTCCTTGATCTCGTTCAATCCCCGCTTGAACTCGCGAATACCCTTGCCGAGCGACTCGCCGAGCTCGGGAAGGCGCTTGGCCCCGAAGAGCAGCAAGAGAATGAACAGGACGAGGACGATCTCCTGCATCCCGATCGTTCCGAACATGATGCCTCCCTCCGCCTGGCAAGGCGGACAAGACGAGCAGGGACGGGCAGCCTAGAAAAAGGCGCGGTAAAGGTACGCCGCCCCGACGATCCCCACCAGGCTCATGATGTTCACATAGAGCGTCAACGGGCCGAGGGTGAGCGCCACGGCCACCAGGTCGATCGAGACCGGGCCGAACGCGCCCGCCACCGACGTGGTGAAGAAATCCCGCGCCACTCCCGCCGGCAGCCACCTGGCCAGCAGCTCTCCGATCAAGCTACCGACCAGCAGACCCATGGTCAACACTATCGTGTATACCTTGAAGTTCTTGCGGTGCATTAGCTTACCGGAACGCGGGCCGGACCGGAAATCGGTCGGTGCAGCCAACGGCGGGGCCCTCACCGCTCAGCGGTCCCGCCCCAGAACATACTCCACGGCGGACTCCAGCCCCTCGCGGGCTGGGGTCGGCGGCACGGCTCCCAGCGCTTCTCTCGCGCGCGTCGCGTACTCGCGGGCCACCCGTCGCGTGGCCTCGATTCCTCCCCGGCCACGAACCATGTGAACCACCTCCTCGACGGCGTCGGCGGCTGGCTTGCCCGCGGTCGGGAACACGGCCTGCACGGCCCGTCGCTCGCGCGAATCGAGGCGCGGGAGGATGGCCAGCAGGGGGAAGGTCGCCTGCCCCTCGCGGAGGTCCGATCCGGATGGCTTCCCCATCACCGATGGCTCGCCGCCGTAGTCCATCATGTCGTCGATCAGCTGGAACGCCATCCCAAGCCGCATTCCGTAATCGTGGAGGGGGCGCCGGCAGGCGGGGGCCCCGATCACGGCCCCCATCTCGCACGCAGTGGCGATCAGACTGGCCGTCTTCTTCTCGATCATGAAGAAGTACTGGGCGGGATCCTCGACCAGCCGCCCGTGATGGGCGATCTCGACCATTTCCCCGACCGTCAGATCGTTGGTGACTCGGGCCGCCATTCCGATCAGCTCGAGATCACCGATCCGGGTGATCTCCGCCATCGCCCGCGAGTACAGATAGTCCCCCATGATGATCGAGACCTTGTGCCCCCAGCGATTGTTGAGCGTAGGCAGTCCCCGCCGCAGGCTGGAGTGGTCGATCGAATCGTCGTGGACGAGCGTGGCCAGATGGATGATCTCCACCACCGCGCCCAGCGGGACCTCGCGCGCGTCCGGCCGCTCCTCCGCTCGGTTGCAGAGGGCCAGGAGCGCCGGCCGGAAGAGCTTCCCGCGCATTTGGTTGAGATGGAAGGAGACCTCGTTGATGAACGGGACGTCGGTCGCCAGAGCAGCGCCGATCTGGACCAGGACCTCGTCGAGAACCCCGTGCACCAGCCCCTGGATCGTGGCCAGCGATGGGCGCTCGAGCTGCTCGGGGGCGGCGCTGCGGCTCATCGGGTGGCCTAGGTTAACCTCGCCCCCCGAGCCGGTCAACGAGGTTTTCGGCCCATTCCGAGGGGACGCGCGGCAGCCCGATCCGGCTGCGGTGACCGGGCGTGCCGTGAAAGTCGCTGCCCCCCGTCGGCAACAGCCCGAGGTCTCCTGCCAGCGCCTCGTAATGACGCATCGCGGCGGCGGAATGCTCGGTGTGGCGGACCTCGAGACCGAGCAGCCCCTCCTCGGCCAGGACCGGGATCAGATCGTCGCATCGAAAGGTTCCCGGATGCGCCAGGACGGGAATGCCGCCCGCGCGGCGCACCGCCCGGAAAGTGCGGCCCGGATCGCGAAGAGGCTTGGCCACGAACCCCGGCCGCGAGCGTCCGATGAACCGCGAGAAGGCCTCGTCCAGAGTGCGCACGTGACCGCGCTCGACGAGCGCCATGGCCACGTGCGGCCGCGTGATCGTGGCCCCTGTGGCGATCCGCTCCACGTCGGCGAGCTCGACCTCGATTCCCAGCCGGTTGAGGCGGCCGACCATCTCCCGGGCACGCTCGTGTCGCTGGCCGGCCAGCTCCTCCAGCTCGCGCCGGAAGACCGGGTCCCCCACGTCGACGCCGTACGCCAGGATGTGCGCCTCGCGGTTTCCGGCGTGGCAGGTCAGCTCGACACCCGTGATGACCGTCATCCCCGCGGGCGCCGTGGCGACGGCCTCCTCCACCGCGGCCACCGTGTCGTGATCGGTGACCGCCAGGAAGCGGATTCCCCGCTCGGCCGCTCGCGCCACCAGGTCGGCCGGGGGCAGCGCCCCGTCGGAGGCATTGGTGTGAGTGTGGAGATCGACGCTCACCTGGTTGCTATGCCTCCTCGTCGCGCCTCGCGCGGGGTACCCAACGCAGGTGGGCGCCGCCGGCCCGATCGGCACACGTCATCGTACTCATGACCGCGTGCACTAGCGTGCTGAGTCAGAAGTCCGGTGAAGCACCGAGAGCCCCGCTGCGCCCTGCGGGCGAGGCGCGACGAGGAGGAATGGCAGCGCCATTCCGCACGAGTCGCAACGAAGCCCCCGGGGATGCAGCGGGGCTCGAATGCCAACGACTTCTGACTCAGCACACTAGCGTGCGATCAGCCCGTCGAGCACCTCGAGCGCCATCTCGTAACGACCGAACGGGGGCATCACGTAGGCCCCCTGAACGCCAGGCACGCCCCTGACCGCGGCCAACGCTTCGCGCGCGATGTCCACCCCCAGGGCGGCCGCCTCGCGGCCATCCACGACCCGCCGCATCCGCTCCCGGACCGCCTCGGGTATGCGCATCCCCGGCACCTCGTTGTGCAGAAACTCCGCGTTGCGGAACGAATACAGCGGCAGGATGCCTGCCAGGATCGGGATCGGGAGCGGACCCACCTCCGCCACGAAGTCCGCCAGGTCCCCGGCGTCGAAGATCGGCTGCGACATGGCGAAGCGGGCCCCGGCCTCGATCTTCCGTCGGAAGCGCTCCACCTCGAGCGCGCGGTCCACGGCGCCCGGGTTCACCCCGACCCCGACGTGCAGATCGAGCGGGACACCGGTCTCCTTTCCGGCGGCATCCAGCCCGAGCGTCAGCCGGCTCGCCACGCGCACGAGCCCGATCGAGTCGACATCGAAGACGGCGGTGGGAACCGCGTACTCCCCCGCCTTGGGCGGATCCCCGGTGATGATCAGCACGTCGCGGACGTCCAGGGCATGGGCGGCCATCAGGTCGGCCTGCATCCCGTAAAGATTGCGGTCGCGGCAGCAGTAATGGATGATGGTTTCGACCGGGACGCGATCGCGCAGCACCCGGGCGATCGCCAGCGGAGTCACACGCGGAGAGATGCGGGCGTATTCCGGGATGTTGACGGCGTCGACCCCGGTCTCGGCGATGTCCCGGACCGCCGCCACCAGCGACCCGAGATCGGCGCTCGTCGGCGGGGTGAGCTCCACCGAGACGACGAACCGGCCCTCGGCCAGTCGCCGGGCCAGCTCCGTGGGGCGGACATCGGGCCGTGAAACCGCGGCCCGGACCGGTTCGGCCTCGACCTCTTCGACGACGGTGACGCGGACCTTCGGAGCATACCTCTGGACGGAGTGGACCATCGTCCGCACGTGCTCCGGGGTGGTCCCGCAGCATCCTCCGAGCAAGCGCACGCCGGCCTGGACGAAGCGCTTGGCGTACTTGCCGAAATACTCCGGCCCGGCCATGTACATGAGCCGCCCCTCGACCGACTGCGGCAGCCCGGCGTTCGGCATCGCCGCCAGAAAGGCCCCGTTGCCGCCCTCCATCCGGACCAGACAGTCGAGCATGGGCCGGGGACCCACGCTGCAGTTGGCACCGACGACGTCGGCCCCCGATTCCGCCAGTCGACGCGCGACCAGCTCCGGCCGGTCTCCCGACTGGGTCAGCCCTTCCTCGGTGAAGCTCATCATGGCGACGACCGGAATAGCGTCGTCGAGAGCGCGAATCGCCGCGAGGGCCGCGTCCATCTCGACCAGGGACGGGATCGTCTCGACGACCAGCAGGTCCACACCGCCCTCGAGCAGGGCCGCGGCCTGCTCGGCGAAGATCCCTCGCATGTCATCGACGTTGTATCCGCCGGCGACCTGACCGGTCACGCCGATCGGGCCCATCGATCCGCCCACCCAGGCCCGCTCCCCCCCCGCCTCGCGGGCGAGCCGGGCTCCGGCCCGGTTGATCTCCGCCACCCGGTCCTCGAGACCGTGCCCAAGCAGCCGGGCGCGGTTCGCCCCGAACGTGTTGGTCTCCAGCAGCTCGGCCCCGGCGGCCACGTAAGCGGCATGGATCTCCCGGATCATGTCCGGGCTGGACACGCAGAGCTCGTCGAAGCAGCGATTGATGAACACCCCTCGCTCGTAGATCTGCGTACCCATCGCGCCATCGGCGACCAGCACGCCCTCGGCGAGGCGCTCGAGAAACCCGTCTCCGCGGTTCGACGATCGTGTCACGACGGTATCCTTCGGCTGTTGTCGATCTGCTGCGCCGGAATGTTCAGGATGGCCAGGGCGGCCTCGCTGCTGGGGTCGATGAGCAACATCTCCTCGGCCGCCCCCCGGGCCTCGGTCGAGCGGTTTCCATCCAGGTGCCACAGGGCCAGCGCTTCGAGAGACTGGAGGACGGCGGCCGCCCGGCCCGACCGGCGGGCCGACTCGGTCCACGCGGCGAACTCCTCGAGTCCCGCATCTCCGGCGGTCGCCAGCCGGCGGTAGGCCTCCTCCGCGTCCGCCCACCGTCCGCTCGAGAAGGCTTCGGCGGCTTCCCGACGGACGACCGCCAGGTGCTCAGGCTCCCCCTGCCCTCGGGTGCCGCCGGGGGGCTCCGGGGCGGACCCCGGGGCGGGAGCCGTCTCCGGCTCAGGAACCGGCGCCTCGAGCGCCTCGATCCGCGTCCGCGCGTGCTCGGCGCCGGCGGGGTCGCCCGCCTGAAGGCACAGCTCGAGGGCGGCCCGGTACTCGCGCAGGGCGTCCTCGCGCCGGCCCGCCTCCCGCAGCAGGCGGCCCAGGCGCTCGCGCAGCCGCGCGCTGTCGGGGGCGATCCGGACGACCTCCTGCATCGCGGTCAGGGCCTCCCCCATCTCTCCGGCCTCGCCACGTCGCTCCGCGATGGCCCCCAGGACCTCGAGCGCCTCCGCCTTCAGCCCCTTGGCGGCGCAATAGCGGCCCAGCAGCAGCGCCGCACGTGAGTGATCCTCGCTTCTCCTGAGCACTTTGCGACAGCAGGCGATCGCGTTGTCGTAGAGGCCCTCGGTGGCAAAGGCCTCGGCGGCCTGCAGATGATGCTCGTTGGCCAGCGTCACGTCGCCCAGATCCAGGTACGCGTCGCCGAGCCCGTTGAGGGCGGCCGGGGGCGGAGCCAGACCCGCCACCTCGGCCCGGCGGATCACCTCCATGTAGCGCGAGAGGGCCGCGTTCGGGTCGAGGTGACGGGATGGCCGGTTCCCACCGCGATGCCATAGCCCGCTCATGGGTTCAAATCTGCGCCCTCGCGCCGCGGCCATCAATCACCGGGACTCCGATCGACAGGGCGGGGCGTCGGCCTTCCCCGCGTCCCGCCAGATCACACGACCGTCCCGGACGGTGGCCCGTCCGTGGCTCGTTCCGTAGTGATAGACGAGCTGCCGATAGTCGTGGACATCGAAAAGGGCCAGGTCGCCCGCCGAGCCGGGGGCCAGCGACCCCAGGTCCTCGCGGTCCACGGCCAGAGCTCCGCCACGGGTGACCGCGCGCAGCGCTTCGTCGATGGTGAGGCCCATCAGGCAGCAGCCGAACGCGGCCATGAGCATCAGGTTCTGGGTCATCGAGGAGCCGGGGTTGAAGTCGGTCGCCAGCGCCACCGTGGCCCCGGCGTCGACCAGCCGCCGGGCCGGGGCGAAACGCCCCAGCCGCAGGAAGAACGAGGTCCCCGGCAGAAGCGTGGCCACCGTCCGGCTTCCCGCCAGGGCCTCGATCCCGGCCGCATCCACCGCTACCAGATGGTCGGCGCTCGCCGCCCCCAGCCGCGCCGCCAGCCCCGCTCCGCCCAGGCTGGCGAACTCGTCGGCGTGGATCTTGAGCCCCAGCCCGAGCTCGGCCGCCCGGGCCAGGATCGTCGCGCTCTCTTCCAGCGTGAAAGCGCCTTCGTCGCAGAACACGTCGCAGAAGCGGGCGAGGCCCTCTTCGGCCACGGCGGGGAGCATTTCGTCGACCACCAGGCGGATGTAGCCGGCGCGGTCGCCGTCGAACTCCATCGGAAGGGCGTGGGCGCCGAGGAAGGTGGGCACGACGCGTGGCAGCCCGGGATCCGCCCCCAACCGCCGCGCGACACGGAGCGTGCGGACCTCGTCCTCGACCGTCAGCCCGTAGCCCGACTTCACCTCCGCCGTCGTCACACCCCAGCGCGCGCACTCAGCCAGCCGGGGGGCGGCGAGGTCCAGCAGCTCGTCCTCGCCGCGGTTCCGCAGATCGCGGACGCTCCACAGGATCCCCCCGCCCGCCGCCGCGATCTCCTGGTAGGTCGCGCCGGCCAGGCGGCGCTCGAACTCGTGCTCGCGGGTGCCGCCGAAGACGGCGTGGGTGTGGCTGTCGACCAGGCCCGGCAGGACGACGCCTCCGCCGGCGTCCAGGCGCGGCGCCCGCCCGGCCTCGACCGGAGCGTCCCGGGCGTAACCGCGGGCCGCGACGCGGCCCCCGCGGATCCACACGAAGGCGTCCTCGACGATCTCGGGCGGCTCCGAGGCGCCGCCCGCCCCGAAGTCGACGAGCTGACCGATCCCGGTGACCAGCAAGTCCGCGCCCGCGGGCGCCTCGCTCTCCGGCGTCACTCGAGCATGGGGATCTTCACCCCGTGGTCCCGCGCCGTCTCGATGGCGCGCGGGTACCCGGCGTCGGCGTGGCGGGCGACACCCAGGCCGGGGTCGTTCGTGAGCACCCGCTCCAGCCGCGCCGCGCCTTCGGGCGTCCCGTCGGCGACGGTCACCTGTCCGGCGTGAAGGCTGTTGCCGATCCCGACCCCACCGCCGTGATGGAAGGAGACCCACGACGCGCCGCTCGCCGTATTGAGCAGGGCGTTTAGCGCCGGCCAGTCGGCGATCGCGTCGGACCCGTCCCGCATCCCCTCGGTCTCGCGAAACGGGGACGCCACCGAGCCGGTGTCCAGGTGGTCGCGGCCGATCACGATCGGCGCCTCCAGGGTGCCATCGGCCACCAGCTCGTGGATGCGCTCGCCGAGACGCCAGCGGTCCCCGTAGCCGAGCCAGCAGATCCGGGCCGGCAGGCCCTGGAACGCGACCCGCTCCGAGGCCAGGCGAATCCAGCGCTGGAGCGCCTCGTCCTCGGGAAAGAGCTCGCCGATCGCCCCGTCGATGGCGGCGATATCGGCCGGGTTTCCGGAGAGAGCCGCCCACCGGAAGGGTCCTTTCCCCTCGCAGAACAGGGGGCGGATGTACTCGGGCACGAACCCCGGAATGTCGAAGGCGTCCTCGACGCCGGCGTCACGAGCCTGTCCGCGGAGGTTGTTGCCGTAGTCGAAGGCCACGGCGCCCGCCGCCTGGAGATCCAGCAGCCCCCGGCAATGGATCGCCATCGACTCCATTGACCGGCGCACGTAGTCCTCCGGCCGGGTCCGCCGGAGCTCGAGCGCCTCTTCCAGCGTGAGACCGGCCGGCACGTAGCCCTCCAGGGCGTCGTGGGCGCTCGTCTGGTCGGTCACCACGTCGGGCACGGCGCCCCGGCGCACCATCTCCGGAACGACCTCGGCGCAGTTGCCGACCAGCCCCACGGACACCGCCTCTCCGGCGCGCGCGGCTCCCGTCACGCGCTCCAGGGCCGCGTCCAGATCGGCGACGATCTCGTCGAGATAGCCGGTCTCGCGCCGGCGCTCGAGCCGGCGGCGGTCGACCTCGACGATCAGACACGCGGCTTCGTTCATCGTGGCCGCCAGCGGCTGGGCCCCGCCCATCCCGCCGCAGCCGCCGGTCAGCACCCAGCGTCCCCGGAGCGAGCCGCCGAAGTGCCGGCGGGCCATCGCCGACAGCGTCTCGTAGGTGCCCTGCACGATCCCCTGCGTGCCGATGTAGATCCACGACCCGGCGGTCATCTGGCCGTACATCGTGAGGCCGAGCGCCTCGAGCCGGCGGAACTCGTCCGCCGTGGCCCAGCGCGGCACGAGATGGGCGTTGGCGATCAGGACCCGGGGCGCCCAGGCGTGGGTCCGGAAGACGCCGACCGGCTTGCCGCTCTGGACGCAGAGGGTCTCCTCGTTCCCCAGCTCGGCGAGGGCCGTTACCAGCGCCTCGAAGCAGGCCCAGTCGCGCGCGGCCTTGCCCGATCCGCCGTAGACGACCAGCCGGTCGGGATCCTCGGCGACCTCGGGGTCGAGGTTGTTCATGAGCATCCGGAGCGCGGCTTCCTGGTGCCAGCCCCGGCAGCGGAGAGCCTTGCCGCGCGGAGCGCGGACCGGCCGCGCGACCGTGGTCGTCGTCATTGCGTCTCCTCGGTTGACTCGCTCCCGGCCGGGCCGCCGGCCCTCAATCCAGGACCAGCGCGGTCCCACCCCGCGGCACGACCTCGCCGATCCTCCGGGCGGCCTCGGCGCCCGCGGCGTGCAATCGCTCGACGATCTCCTCGCTTCGCCCCTCCGGCACCGGGAGCAGGAGCCCGCCGCTCGTCTGCGGGTCGAAGACGACGCGGACGAGAGCTTCGGGAATCGCGTCGCCGATCTCCATGCGCGGCCCGAAGAAATCGCGGTTCAACACCCCGCCGCCCGGCACATGGCCCTCCTCCGCCATCGCCAGCGCCCGCTCGAAGATCGGGAGCGCGCCGGCGTCGATCCGGAGCGTGACCCCGCTCGCATCCGCGAGCTGGACGCCGTGCCCGGCGAGGCCGAACCCGGTGACGTCGGTGGCCGCTCGGACGCCGACCTCCAGCGCGATCTCCGCCGCGGGCCCGTTCAGCGCCTTCATCGCGTTGATGGCGGGCGCCAGGGCCGCCTCGTCCAGCGCCCGCCGCTTCAGCGCCGTCGTCAGCACACCGGTGCCGAGCGGCTTGGTCAGGACCAGCACGTCCCCGGGCTTCGCGCCCGCGTTCGTGAGGATGCGGTCGGGATGGGCGGTGCCGGTCACGGCGAGCCCGTACTTGAGCTCCTCGTCCTGGATCGAATGGCCGCCGACCAACGCGCAGCGTGCCTCGTGCGCCTTGTCCGCACCACCGGCCATGATCGAGCCCAGGATCTCGGGTTCGAGTCCCGACGGGGGCCAGCACACGAGCGCCAGGGCCGTGCGCGGCGTCCCGCCCATCGCGTAGACGTCCGAGAGCGCGTTGGCGGCCGCGATCTGCCCGTAGTCGTAGGGATCGTCGACGATCGGGGTAAAGAAATCGACGGTCTGGATCAGCGCCAGGTCGGCACTCAGGCGGTACACGCCGGCGTCGTCGTAGGACTCGGTGCCCACGAGCACGTTCGGATCGGGTTCGTGCCGCGGCATCCTCGCGAGCGCGCGGCGCAGGTCCTCCGGACCCAGCTTCGACGCTCAACCCGCGCAGCGCACCTTCTCGGTCAGCCGCGTGATCTCCTCGCTCGTCATCTTCACGGGAGGAATATCGCCTTTCCGACCGCGTCCTGTCAGATCGAGGCCATGGCGCCGTGGCCGACGGGCCGCGGCGAGGCGCCGCGATGTCACCCCTCCCGGTACGCCACCGCCTCGATCTCGACCAGCGCGCCCTTCGGAAGCCCGGCCACCTGCACCGTCGACCGCGCCGGCGGCGGATCCGCCACCATCTCCGCGTAGACCGCGTTGAAGGCCGCGAAGTCTGCCATGTCCCGCAGGAAGACGGTCGTCTTCACGATCCGATCCATCCCGCAGCCGGCGGCCTCGAGGACCGCCCGGATGTTCTCCAGCGCGCGGGTGGTCTGGGACTCGATGCTCTCAGCGAGCTCACCGCTCTCCGGATCGAGGCCAACCTGTCCGGCGGTGAACACCCAGTCTCCCGCCTCGACTCCCTGGCTGTACGGCCCCAGGGCCTCGGGCGCCCCTTCGGTGTGCACTGCACGTCGCGCCATGCTTCCTCCCGCGTGAGGGATCAACGATCACCCGAACAACGCCTCCAGAGCGAAGTAGCACAACACCGTGACCCCCGCCGCCGCGGGGATGGTCACCACCCAGCTCGAAATGATGTTGCGAATCACGCGCAGGTCGAGCGCGGCCATCCCGCGCGCGAAACCGACGCCGACCACGGCCCCTACCAGCGTGTGGGTCGTGGAGATCGGCAGCCCCAGACGCGACGCGACGAGCACCGTCGTCGCGGTGCCGAACTCCGCCGAGAAGCCGCGCGTGGGGGTCATGGTGGTGATCTTGCGCCCGACCGTGTCGATCACCTTGTAGCCGTAGGTGCCGAGCCCGGCCACGATCCCGGCGCCGCCGACCAGGAGCAGCCAGAAGGGTACGGGAGCCTCGCCGCTCATCGAGCCCTGCGAGCGGATCTGGACGATGCCCGCCATGGGGCCGATCGCGTTAGCGACGTCATTGGCGCCGTGGGCAAAGGCGACGAAGCACGCGGTGACGACCTGGAGCCCGCCGAACAGTCGCTCGACGGCCGGTGCCCCGTGCCCGGCCGGGCGCGGGCGCCGCCGCAGCCAGGTCCGCATTCCCAAACCCACACCGGCGCCGATCGCGACGCAGAGCGGCCCTGCGATCCAGAAGGGAAAGTCCAGGTTCAGGTTCTCGAGTCCCTTGTAGAGGATCGACAGCCCGAGGATGAAGCCCACCAGCGCCACCAGATGGGGCGCCCAGCGGATAGTGGCCTCGTAGGGGTCCTCATCGAGGAGTATGGCGCGGCGGATGAACGTGAAGATGAGGAACCCGATGGTCGCCCCGCATACGGGAGAAACGATCCACGACAGCACGATGGAGGCCATCGTCCCCCATGCCACCGCTTCGGGGCCCACGGAGACGAGGCCGAAACCGACCACCGCGCCGACGATCGAGTGCGTGGTCGACACGGGCAGCCCGAACGCCGTCGCAACCAGCAGCCACGTGGCGGCGCCGAACAGGGCGCCCGCCATGCCGAACATGTATTGCTCGGGGCTGTCCAGGAAGATCTCGGGCGGGATGATCTCGCCCTTGATCGTCTCAGCGACGTGGGCGCCCACGAGCACCGCGCCGGCGAACTCGAACACGGCCGCCACCAGGATCGCCTGGCGCAGGGTCAAGGCCCCCGAGCCCACGCTCGTCCCCATGGCGTTGGCGACGTCGTTGGCGCCGATGTTCCAGGCCATGTACAGGCCGATGACGATGGCCAGTACGTAGAAGGCCGTCAGCCCGTCCACGTCACCGCCTGGTACGAGCGATCACGATCACGGTGACGTTGGTTGCGAGCGGGGCACCACCCGGGAGACTACTGCCGCGAGAGCATCATGCGCAGGTTGTCCCCGGTGTTCTCGGCGTGATTCGCGATCTCACCGAGAAGCCGGAAGAGCTTCATGATGAAGTAGACCGAGATCGGATCGACCTGGTCCTCGATGGCGTACAGATGACGGGAGACGTTCGTCTGGAGCTTGTCAGCCTCGTACTCCCCGTGCGAGACCTGCTCGATCTCCTCGATCACCCGATCGGCCTCCCGTCCACCGAAGCCGGCCTCCTGCAGAGTCTCGATCTCCCCGGCCGCCCGGACGAGCAGCTCGCTGACCTCGATGACCTTGTCGACGAAGGCGAGGATCTCGGCGTGCAGATCTTCGGGAACGATGGTGCGGCGCACGGTGAGCAGAACGGCGATGTCCTCGGCGGTATCGGCGATCGCGTCCTGCTCCTTGAGGAACTTCAGCATGTCGCCGCGATCGACGGGAAGGAAGAACCACTTCGGCAAGTGGTTGCGGATCTCGCGCTTGATCGTGTCGGCCTCGTGTTCGAGGTCGGAGATCCGGTCGTAGATCATCTGAACCTCGTCGTAGTTCTTCGCCAGGAACGCCTCCAGGAGCGGGCGCACCTCGCGCACGGTCTCGTGAACCTTCTGGGTGTGCTGGACGAGCGGTCCGAACGGGGAGCGCCCGAAGAGCTCGGCGATCGCGCGGATGGCCAACGACACCTCGAGGAATGGGTAACGAAAAAAGGCGCGAGGAGAAACTAGGAACGCGTTCCGCCCCGAACAAGAGCCTCAGGCTTCCCGCTCTTCGGTCTCGAGGCGAATCATCGACCGCACGAGAACGAGGAGCGACAGGTTGCCCAGCAGCTCGACCAGGGCGGCGAACTGCTCCTGATAGAAGCTGAACACCTGCACCAGCAGGATCGAGACGAGAATCGCACGCTCGAACATGTGGAACGCGGCCAGCCGGTTTCCCTTGAGGACGCGGGTCACGCCGAGCAGGACGAAGACGCCGGCCACCCCGCTGGCGACGAGCTGGGCCATCTCGGCCCCCGACAGATCCAGCGTCCGCTCCGCCGCCCAACCCATGAACCGCCAGTCCAGGACCTCGTCGTGACGCAGCCCGACCGTGTACACCAGGAGCGCACCGTACAGCAGCTTCACCGCGAGCTGGCCCACGAACACCAGGATGATCGCCCGGTCGAACCAGGGCAGCCGGACCAGCTTCCGGTACAGGGCTCTCAGGCGCTCGCGGCCCACGGTGAACGCCGTCGGCCGCGGCGGTCGCAGCTCGACCACGTGCAGGGCGGTCATCAGCCCGGCGACCAGCGGATGCCCGGGCTCGCTCTGCTCGAGGTAGCGTCGCGCCCTCCCCGCTTCGACCTCGTCGAGATCGTGACGGGCCAGCTCCTCCATCTCGCGCAGCGCGTTCAGGAGGTACTCCAGGCCGGAGTACTCGCCGCGCCCATGGATCAGGTGCCCGGCGATGAGGAGCGAGACGAAGGTGACGTACATGATCGCCACCGCAGGCTCGAAGAAGTAATCGCTGTCGCGGGTGACGAACTTCCCCACCTCGTCGATGAACGTGCCGAACCCCAATCCTCCCAGCACAGCGGCCGCGCGCAGCCGGGCTTCGCCGAGGAAAGCGAGGACGATCACGAATCCCAGCAGCATGAGCAGGCCGCCCCACAGGAGGTGCGCGATGTGAAACTCTTCGCCGCCGATCTGCGGATAGCCCGTGAGGTGGAGGAAGAGACGGATGGCCAGGATCGCGGTAACGGCCGACACGACGAACATCTCCAGATGATCGTAGCCGTCCAGGTTGCGCAGGAAGAACCGCCGCGAGTTCCTCACGCCGAATCGCCCCCCTCCGGAAGCCCGTAGAACCGCCGCGCGTTGGCTCGCGTAAGCGCACCCATCGCCGTGACATCGGTCTCCTTCAGCTCGGCCAGGCGGGCGATCGTCTCGACCACGAAGGCCGGCTCGTTGCGAATCCCCCGGTGAGGAACCGGCGCCAGGTACGGCGCATCGGTCTCCACCAGCAGACGATCCACCGGCACGCGTCCTACGAGCGTCGCGGCGGCAAACGAGCGGAACGTCACCATCCCGGAGAAGGACACGTAGTAACCGGTCTCCACGGCTCGCTCGAGCATGGACAGGCTTCCGCTGAAACAGTGCAGCACGACGCGTTCCGGAGAGAGCTTCGATCCGGCCAGGGCCTCCAGCGTCTCGTCTTCGGCGTCCCGTGAATGGACGACGACCGGCAGGTCCCGCTCGCGGGCCATCTCGAGATGATCGGCGAACGCCTCGAGCTGCCGGTCCCGCGGACTGTTGTCGTAGTGGAAGTCCAGACCCGTCTCACCGACCGCCAGGGCCCCGGCCTCGAGCTGCGCCAGGATGGCCTCGCGCAGCTCCACGTCCCACCGCACGGCGTCGTGCGGATGGAGACCGGCCGTCCAGTAGAGCCGGGGGCTCTCCCCATCCGGCTCGCGGGCGGCCAGGGCCCGGGCTTTGGCGGCGCTGTCGGGATCCGATGCGATGACCACGATCTCGTGAACTCCGGCCTGCCAGGCCCGGGCAAGAACCGCGTCCCGGTCCCCATCGAAGGCCGGATCCTGGAGGTGGCAATGGCTGTCGAAGAACCGGGGGGGGCCAGGCACGACCGGTAAGCCCCTGCTAGCGACGCCACACTAGGCGGGCTGCTTGCTCTTCCTGCGCTTCTTCGAAAGCGCCGCATCGCCGCCGCGATCCTCGATGCGGTGCTTCCACTCGACCACCAGCGGTGCGCCGACCAGGATCGACGAGTAGGTCCCGATGAGGATCCCGATGATGAGCGCGAACGCGAAGTCGTGGATGACCTCGCCCCCGATGAAAAAGAGGAACAGGAGAACCACCAGCGTGGTTCCTCCCGTCAGTATCGTTCGCGACAGAGTCTCGTTCACCGCTCGGTTCACGAGCACCTCGTACGGTTCTCGCCGCATGGTCTTGACGTCCTCCCGAATGCGGTCGAAGACCACGATCGTGTCGTTGATCGAATAGCCGACGATGGTAAGAAAAGCCGCCACGACCGCGAGCGAGATCTCCTTGCCGGTCAGCGAGAATACCCCGATCGACAGCACGATGTCGTGAAGCGTGGCCAGGATCGCAGCCACTCCGAACTTGAAGTCGAATCGAAAGGCGACATAGACCATGATGAAGCCCATGGCGTACAGGATGGCCATGAGCGCATCCCGCTTGAGCTCCTCGCCGATCTTGGGACCCACGGCCTCGGTGCGGACGACCTCGAACTGACGGCCCTCCAGCCGGGGCGCCTGACGGAGGTGCTCCTCGATCCGCTGCCCGAACATCTCCTCCTCACCGACCGGGACCTGAGCCCGCACGACGACGTCGGAAGGATCTCCGAAGCTCTGGACCTCGCTGGACTCGAGGCCCGGCATGTCGTCGAGGGCGTCCCGCAACTGCTGGGTCTCGATCGGTTCCTCGAAGTCGAGCTGGACGAGGGTGCCCCCGGTGAAGTCGATGGAGTATTCCAGGCCCCCGCGAGCGATGATCGAGATGACCGTAATGAGGATCAGCAGCCCCGAAAGCCCGAAAGCCCAGTTGCGGTACTTCATGAACGGATAGTCGGCGTTCCGGAAGAGCCAGATCATGGCCGCCTCAGATGCTCAGGGACTGGGCCGCCATGCGGCGGGTCCAGGTTTCGAAAATCGTACGTGTCACGAAGACCGCGGTGAAGATCGAGCTGATGATGCCGATCGTCAGCACGACCGCAAACCCCTTGATGGGCCCGGTGCCGAACTGGAAGAGCACTGCGGCGGCGATCAGGGTGGTGATCTGGGAGTCGAGGATCGTCACCAGCGCCCGGTCGTATCCGGCGTCGAGCGCCGCCCGCACGGACTTCCCGAGACCCAGCTCCTCGCGTACCCGCTCGAAGACCAGGACGTTGGCATCCACCGACATGCCGACCGTCAGAATGAGCCCGGCGATCCCGGGGAGCGTGAGCGTGGCCCCGAAGCCGGCCAGGGCCGCCAGGATCAGAAAGAGATTGAGGATCAGGCCCACGTTGGCGACCATCCCCGAGGCCCGGTAGTAGAAAACGATGAGGGCGAGCACGGCGATCATGCCCATCCAGCTCGCGCGCCATCCGCTGGCGATCGAGTCGGCCCCCAGCGACGGTCCCACCGTCCGCTCCTCGAGAATCTCGAGCGGAGCAGGCAGCGCGCCGGCCCTCAGGACGATCGCGATGTCGCGTGCCTCTTCGACCGAGTCGAAGCCTTCGATCTGCGCGTTTCCTCCGGTGATCCGCTGCCGGATGTTGGGAGCCATCCGCACCACCTCGTCGAGGACGATCGCCATCCGGTCCCCGACGTGTCGCCCCGTGACGTCGGCGAACGTCGACGCGCCCTCGTCGGTCATGCTGAGCGACACGATCGACTGGTTCATCAGCTGAGGATCGAAGCCGGCGGCGGCGGTGGCGATGATTTCGCCGGTGAGCGCGGGCTCGCGCTCGACCAGGTAGAGCCTTTCGTAGCTGCGACCGTCGGCGAACGTCTGAGGCTCGCCCGACCACAGCCACTCGTACCCGTCGCCGATCGCCTGCTGCGCGGCTGGATCCTCCAGGAGCCCGCGGACCCGCTGCACCTGCCTCTCGTCGACCAGCAGGTTGAATGCATCCGCCCCTACGGCCTCGGTCTGGAGCAGAGAGGAGAGAGGCGCCTCGTCGTCGGCCGGGGCCTCCCCGGCGCCCGCGCCCGGGGGCTCCTCCTGGCCGAGAAATTCCCCGAGCGTGGTGGCTCCGGACGTGTCCTGCCCGGTGACCGCGGCGGTGCCGGCGTCCCCCGTAGCCAGCGTGTCCGGAGCGGTGGTATCGGCGGGCGCTGCGGCGCTCGTCAATGGCCGTCCGGTGAGCGCGCCGTCGACGTCCCGCAGCCGATCGGTCAGCTCCCTGCCGTCGACGACCATCTGGAACTCCAGGAAGGCGGTCCGCTGGACGAGATCCTTGGCCCGCTCCTCGTCCTGGATTCCGGGGAGCTCCACGATGATCCGCTCGTCGCCCACCTTCTGGATCAGGGGTTCGGCGACACCGAACTGGTCGACACGGTTACGGATGATCTCGAGCGCGCGGTCGACGGCGTCCCGCCGCTCGTCATCGGTGAAGGATCGCTCGCTCTCGTCGATCTCGAGAACGAGGTGCATCCCTCCCTGCAGATCCAGGCCGAGCTGGATCGACCGTTCGCTCAGGCGGTCCCACGCGCCGGGATCGGACTCCTGAAGGGCCTGACGCTCCCCGGCCGACATCGAGTACAGCCGCAGTGTCGGCCACAGATACCAGGCCGCGGCGAGGACCGCGATCGCGACGATCGCCCAGCGTAGCCTGAGGTTATGCCGCATTCGACCGGGTCGGGGATCCCTGCCGGATCCCCACAGGGCAGGACGTTCCGGTTGATCGACGGAAAAAAGCCAAACTAGACACCCTCGCGATGACCGTCAAACCGTTTCCAGCGCCCGTCAGTCGAAGCGGCGCCATATCTCGAAAACCCCCAAACCCACCCCCACCCTCACGAACCTCTCGCTAAGGCCGTTCGCCTCGAGATCTCCCCGGCGGCCGTACTCCAGCGCCACGTCCAGGCGACTCAAATCGCTGAATCCACGACTGTAGCCGACCGCCAGCGCCCACTCGGCGACCGGCTCGCCATCGATCCGGATCGGCAGCCGGCGCCAGCGGTAGCCGACCCTGAGGGGCGCCTCGGGGCCGATCACGAAGGCGACCGGGCTCGCGGGCGCGAACTCGATTCCGCCACTCACCTCCCAGGCGTCCCCGAGCTCGGTCTCGTCGTCGGCCAGATCCTCCTGGAGCGTCCCTTCCCATCCCGCATACCGCAGGCCGGCTCCCAGCCGCAGACGCTCCGACAAGGGCATGCTCGCCTCGAGGAGCAGCTCGTCCGGCAGACGGATCTCGGACTCCAGGCCCAGCAGGTCGGGATCTCCGGCTCGCGTCACCTCGCTGTCCAGATCGGGCCGGAGACGATAGGCGAGCCCGAGACGCATGGCTTTCCCAAGCTCGCGCGTGATGCCCATCGTGAGCCCGACCCCCCCGAAATCCCGCGCCAGCGTGTCCCGGGTGGCCAGCTCGCCCGGGATCGATACGGATCGAACGACTTCTCGCGATCCGAGATAGAACTCCAGCCCGATCCCCGCACTCGTCTGCTCGTTCAGCCGGTATGCGAGAGCGGGCGCGAGGACACCCACCCCGCCGTTCGAAGTGAAGCCGAGCGGCACGGTGTCGCCCTCGAATACGACGCTGGACTCGATCGACGCGTCGAAATCGAGATGCTGGTAATAGCCGATCGCGATCACCGCGCCCCACGCCGGAAACGCCGCCTGTCCCATGGGGAACACCACATCGTCGAAGTCTCCGGAGGTCCGGCCATCCTCCGCGGTGGTCCGCTGCCCGAGCAGGGACAGGTAGAGTCCGGCGCGCTCGACGCCGGCGATCCAGGCCGGGTTGTCCATCGTGAAGGTCTCGCCCGTGAGCCCGACCGGCGCCCCACCCATCCCGCGGCTGCGAACGTTCTCCCCGGATTCGGGGAGTCCGGGCAGCGGCAGGTTGAACACGCTCTCCTGGGCGCGGAGGGGAGCGGCCCACACGACCGCCGCCGCCGTCAGCAGGACGACCCGCCTCACGGCCCCGACTCTCCGGGAGGGACCACGACGAGCCGGAGGTGCGGTCGACGCTCAGGGAGGGAGGCGGGTCCCGCGAATCCCACGGCTCCGAAGTCGGCGGGCTCGTTGGCCATCACGATGTACAGTCCCAGGTTCGTCTCGGGATCACGCAGCCAGTCGCGAACCGCGTCGGTCAGAAACGGGCTCTCGAAGACGAGCGAGTCGACCGGCAGGCTGTCACGCACGACCGGTGCAAGGCCGAAGATGTTGCTGCCCGATGGGGGGACGAGGATCGTCTTCTCGCCGCGGAACTCGCTCCCCACGCGGCCCGCCACGAGCGCGATGGAGTCGCCCGGCAGGCTGACACCATCCACCGGCAGGACGAGCTGGGCGCGGGCCACCAGGGTGCCGTCGGGAAGACCGGTCAGGTCCGGCTCCAGCACGATGCGCCGCACCTCCGCCCCGCCCGATACGACCAGCTCGCCGGCCGGCGTCCCGCCTCCAGCGGCGATGAAGGTGTCGTCGCGGGCCAGCTCGGAGACCTCGGCCGACGGACTCCCGGGAGCGCCGAGCTGGAAGATGAACTCCAGACGTGGCCCGTTGGGGTTGAGGACGCCCGACCCGCGGGACACGAATTCCACGCTCGCCCCCGGGGTCTGCTGGATCAGGATCAGGCCCTCGTTGGGCACGGATTCGAAGAGCCAGCCTGTCACGAGCTGGGTCGGAAGCGCCACGTCGACCGTGTCGGCGAGCACCGAGTCCTGTTCTCCGAGCGGCTCGATCACGAACTCGGCGATGGGAACGGGATCGAAGTCGCCGCCCGGCTCTATCCACGGCTCGCCGAGCTGGCGGCGCTCCCAGGTCGCGGCCTCCTCGCTCCACCCCGCGGAGACGCGATGGACCGCGAGCCGGAGCGGCTGCTCCAGCCTCGATCCGACCACCAGGCGGAGGCTGGCCTCGAGGATCTGCGTGTCGGGAGGCAGGCTGTCGAGGTCGGCCAGCGAGAAGCGGAACAACGGCCGGCTCTCGAAGCCCGCCGCATCCGGCCACAGGTGGGCGGATACGAGCCGGTCACCATCGGCGCGAGTCGCGGGAAAGATCGGATAGTCCTCGGCCAGCGCGAGGTCCGGGTGCGCGATCACCTCGAGTCCTTCCCCGAGCACTCCATCGGGCAGCAGGTCGCCCCCCACCGGGCTCGGGTCGCCGCCGGTGCAGGCCGCGATCGCCGACCAGACCGCCATCCCCGCGAGAACCGAGCGCCTCACGTGCGCGTCACCTCTCCGCCCACGTCGTACTCGTCGACGATGGCCATAATCACGGCGTCCACCGGCTTCGCATCGGTCAGGTCGGTCTGGCGAGCCGAGCTGCCGGTCGCGTAGAGGACCACCTCTCCGGCACCGGCGCCGACGGCATCGACGGCCACGATGTAGCCGCGGTCCAGCGAGAGGTCCACGTCGAGATCCCGGACGAGCAGCAGCTTGAGCCCCGCCAGCTTCTCGTCCTTCCGGGTGGCGACCACGCTGCCCACGACGCGTCCCATCTTCATGACCGTCTCGGCTCCATACGGAAAGGTAAGGGCAGGAGCTCGCCGAGCGTGAACTCGTGGCGGGCTCCGTCCTCGGCGAGGATGACGATGGGCAGGTCCGGCGCGAACTCGCTCATGGCCTGTCGGCAAGCCCCGCAGGGATACGGCGTGCGTCCCGACGCGGAGATGACCATGCGTCGGAACCGCCTGGCCCCGGCGGACACCGCGGCGAAGAGAGCGACGCGCTCTGCGCAGCAAGTGATCGAATAGGAGGCGTTTTCGACGTTGCACCCGTCGAAGAGGCGACCGTCCTCGGCCTCGAGCACGGCTCCCACCCGGTAGCCCGAGTAGGGGGCGTAGGCCCGATCACGCGCAGCGAGAGCCCGATCCTCGAGGGAGCCCCCGCTCACCCCAGCTCCAGATAGCGCATGCGCAGGTCGGAGAGGACGTTGTCGAGAGCGCTCTCGGCTTCCTTAGACAGATCGTCCCTGGTCCGCTCGTGCAGCGCCGACAGGAGATCGATGTATCCCTTGGCCTCGCGCGGAAGGACGCGTTTCTCGCCCGTCTCGTCGAAAGGGATCTCGCCCAGACACTGGCTGGCCCGCAGAACGACGTACTGGACGACCTCGAAGAAGGGGCCTTCCGGGAAGGGAGCGCCCGGGGCCTCCCCGGGCTCGGGAGGCATCTCACCGGAAGGTGTCGCGATCCTCGTTTCCCGGTCGGCGGGCCGGGCGGGCGGAGCCTCGGGCTCGGGCACCGGCTCGGCGGGCGCGGCGGGGCGTGTCCCCGTTTCCTCCTCCTCCGAGGCGTGGGCCGAGCGACGCTCGCGGTATCTGCCATCGGCCTCCGTCATCCTCCGACTCCCTTCGAATATCGGCGCGGGACGCGAGCGGTGATGCCGGTGAACACGGCGTAGCTGGAGAGACCGCTGTCACCGGCCACGTCGGCAACCGTGCGAAGAGCAGCGCCCTGACTCCCGATCAGCGTGGCGATCTCCCCCACCGCGAGGTCCGGGAACGGGGTCGCATCGACCATGGTCAGGTCCATGCACACCGCCCCGCGAACCGGCACCTGGCGGCCGCGGAGAAGCACCCGGCCGCGGTTCGAGAGCCCCAGCGGTAAGCCATCTCCATACCCCACCGCCAGAACCGCGATCCTCTCTTCCCCCCGCGCCGCGTACAGGCGATGGTAGCTGACCGATTCGCCGGCCGGCAGCCGCTTGACCGCCACGACCCGGGCGTGCCAGCTGAGGACCGGAGCGAACCTCCCGGGATCGAAGGCCGCCTCGTCGCTGTCGACATCGGTCGCGATCTCGTCCACCGAGCCGTAGATCGCGATCCCCGGCCGGACCAGCGTGCAGCCGGCTCCACGGAATCGGAGGGCCGCGGCGCTGTTGGCGACGTGAACATGGCGGGGACGGAACCCGCGCTCGGCCAGAGTCGAGAGCACGGCCTCGAAGCGCGCGAGCTGGCGGTCGGTGTGGCCCCGGTCGGCCTCGTCGGCGCTGGAGAAGTGCGTGAACATACCCTCCACTTCCAGCCCCGGCAATTCACGGATCGCCAGGACGAGCGCCACCGCGCCATCATCCCGGACGCCGCTGCGCCCCATTCCCGTATCCACCTCGACGTGCACCGGGACCGGGCGGCCGGCCTCCCTGCCGACCGCCGCCAGCGCCTCCGCCTGGCCGCGATCGGTGATGGCCGGTGTGACGCGGAGCTCGACCGCACGGCCGGCTTCGGCGGGCAGGATGGGCATCAGGCAGAGGAGCCGCGTCTCGACCCCCTCCCTGCGCAGGATCGCGGCCTCGTCCAGGGCGGCGATCCCGAGTCCCCACACCCCGGCCCCTTCCAGGGCGCGGGCCACGGGAACGAGGCCATGGCCGTATGCATCGGCCTTGACGGGGACCAGGATGTCGGCGTCGTGATGGAGCCCGGAGCGCAGGGCCCGCACGTTGTCCGGGAGCCTGGCCAGGTCCACGTCCACCCACGTACGAGCGGTCTCGGGCGCGATCGGAGGAGGGGTCGTCACGGGGGCCGAAGGATAGGGGGCCCCCGGGACCCCAGCAACCCGCGTCCCCCGTGGATCCAGCGGCGTCGGGATGCAAACGGATGATGCCAAGACACTTCGGATTCGCCACGCTAACTTCGACGGCGTGGACGACGACGAGGGATTCTCGCGCGACTTCGAGGGCGTGCTGGCGCTCCTGCGCCGCCTGCGCGACCCGGATGGCTGCCCCTGGGATCGCGAGCAGACCCCCCGCACGCTGGTGCCTCACCTCCTCGAGGAGGCGCACGAGGCCGCCGAGGCGATCGAGGCCGGCGACCGGGACCGGATCGTCGACGAGCTCGGCGACCTCATGCTCCACCTGGCCTTCCAGATCGTGATCGCCGAGGAATCGGACGCGTTCGACGAGCCGCGCGTGGCCGGCGTCCTGATCGACAAGATGATCCGCCGCCACCCCCACGTGTTCGGCGACGCGGAGTATGCCGGCCGAGGGCACCAGGCGATGTGGGAGAAGCTGAAGCGGGAGGAGCGCGCCGGCGGCACGGGCGTGATCGGCTCGCTTCCCGAAGGGCTTCCGGTGCTCGTCCGCGCCTACCGTATCCAGCAGAAGGTGGCGACCGTCGGCTTCGACTGGCAGGCGGCCGACGGCGCTCTCGCCAAGCTGGAGGAGGAGATCGCGGAGACCGTGCGGGCCGAAGGCGACGAGTCGCCCGAGCGCCTCGAGGAGGAGTACGGCGATCTCCTCTTCGCCGCCGTCAACTGGGGGCGGCTCCTGGGCGTCCACGCCCACACCGCGCTCCAGCGGGCGAACCGCAAGTTCGAGGCGCGCTTCCGAAGGCTCGAGGAGCTCGCCGACCGGCGCGGCATGGCGCTCGAGGAGCAGGGCCTCGATGCGCTGGACGCGCTATGGGAGGAGGTCAAGGAAGCCGAGCGTGCCTGACCGGCGGTTACGGCTCCAGCCGATTGATCAGCCGCGGGAACGGGATCGCCTCGCGCAGGTGGGCGAGCCCGCAGAGCCAGGCCACTGTCCGCTCCACTCCGAGGCCGAACCCCGAATGGGGCACCGAGCCGTAGCGGCGGAGATCCAGGTACCAGCTGTAGGCCTCCTCGGGAAGGCCTTCCTCGCGGATCCGCGCCAGCAGACGATCATGGTCGTCCTCGCGCTGCGAGCCGCCGATGATCTCGCCGTAGCCCTCGGGTGCGAACAGATCGTTGCACAGCACCACGTCCGACCGCTCCGGGTGCTCCTTCATGTAGAACGCCTTGGCCTTCTTCGGAAACGAGTGCACGAAGACCGGCCGGTTGGAGGTCTGGGTGAGGAGGGTCTGGTCCTCGCCCCCGAAGTCCTGCCCCCATTCGATCGCGCTCCCCTTCTCCCGCAGTTGTTCGACCGCTTCGTCGTAGGAGAGGCGCGGGAAAGGCGCCTTGACCGCCTCCAGGCGCGCGAGATCCCGTTCCAGGGCCTCAAGGTCGGGTCCACGCTCGGCGAGCACGCTATCCACGACCCACACGATCAGATCCTCCTGGAGATCCATGCTGTCCTTCCAGTCGAACCACGCCATCTCGGGCTCGACCATCCAGAACTCGGTCAGGTGCCGGCGGGTCTTGGACTTCTCGGCGCGGAAGGTGGGCCCGAAGCAGTACACCCGGCCGAACGCCATGGCGCCTGCCTCGACGTAGAGCTGGCCGGTCTGTGCGAGGGACGCCGTGCCGAGGTCGAAGTACTCGGTCTCGAAGAGGGTTCCCGCCTCTTCGCCGACGGCGCGCGTCAGGATCGGCGTGTCGAGGAGCAGAAAGCCGCGCTCGTGGAGGAAGTCGCGGATCGCCCGGATGACCGTGTCACGGACGCGCTGGACGTGCCAGGGGCGGCTCGAGCGGAGCCACAGGTGCCGGTGGTCGAGCAGGAAGCCGCTGCCGTGTTCCTTGGGGCCGATCGGGTACTCGGAGGCGATCTGGACCGGCTCTACCGTGCGCAGCGACAGCTCGAACCCGCCGGGGGCGCGGGTGTCCTCGCGCACCGTGCCGGTCACGATCAGCGAGGACTCCTGGGTCAGGCGGTCGTACGCCGCCCAGGTCTCGGGATCGACGTCGGCCCGGGCCAGGACGCCCTGGACGACCCCGGTCCCGTCCCGAACGAGCAGGAACGAGATCTTCCCGCTCGAGCGCTTGTTGTACAACCATCCCCGGAGCTCGACCGTTTCTCCCACGTGGTCGGCGAGTTCCGCGATACGTACGTATCTTGTCGCGTTCACGCGGCCCGCAAGGTAGCCTGGAGGTACCGCTTGTCAAACCGGTCTCCCCGTGTTCACCACGTCGCAACGCTGGCGGCCGTCCCGCTCGCCATCACCCTCACCACCACACCCGCCGTCGCGCAGGCTCCGGTCCCGGAGTCGAACCCGGCGCCGCCTTCGGCCCCCGCCCTGGCGACCGTCGAGCGCAGGCCCGCCGCCCCGCCCGGTGCATGGACGGAGGCCTGGCGGCTGGAGGTGTCCCGGGGTGGCTCGGCCCCGCTGGTCTGGAACGACTCCCGGATCCTGATCGCGAGCCTCGATCGCAACCTCCACGTGGTTAGCCTGGACGGCCCGAAGGTGGTCTCGAAGGAGACCTTCAAGGGAGGGTTCGAAGCCGCTCCGGTGGTCACCGAGGAGCGGATCTACCTGGCCGAGATGCGCAGAGGGGCCCGTCTGGTCGCCCTCGACCGCGGGTCGCAGCGCGTGCTCTGGGCGTCCAAGGCGGGCGATCTCGTCGCGCCACCGATCGTGACCCCGGATCGCATCTATACGGTTTCCTCGATCGGCGAGGTGCGGGCCTTCGACGAAGCGGGCGTCGAGCAGTGGTTGACCGAGCTGGAGACACGGGTGACAAGCGCCCCCGCTCTCCTGGACGGTACGCTCGTCCTCGCGGCCTCGAACGGCGAGCTCTACGCGGTCGACGCGTTCGACGGCTCCGTCCGCGACTCGACCGACCCCGGCGCGGGTCCTCTATGGGGTCATCCCCTCGTCCGCCCCGGCAGCGGAACGGCGATCTTCGCGACCCTGGAAGGGCTTCTCATCGAGGTGGACGACGATCTCCAGATCGTCCAGCAGCGCTCGTTTCCGAGCCGCTTCTACCTGGGTCCGGAGGAAGTAGCGGGCGACCTCCTGCTGGTAGGTCACGAAGGGACGATCTGGCGCTACGACTGGGCCGGCTCGGAGATCGTGTGGCACGCCGAGCTGCCGTCGACCTTGCGCTCGCCGCCGCGAATCTCGGGCGGCGTGATCGGGATCGGCAGCCTCGAGGGCGACTTCCACCTGATCGACCTCGCCACCGGCGAGCCCCTCTGGGAGGCCCGCCTCGACGGCGCGATCACCTCGCGCCCGCTGGCCCGCGAGCGCGAGTTCTTCGTGTTCACCGAGCGCGGGACGCTGTACGCCTTCCGCCCGGAGGGGGCGGCGCGGTAGAGCCCTAGAAGTCGTACCCCACGAAGAACGAGAACTGCGTGTCGTCCTCTTCGCCCGGGAACAGGTTCCGCCGATCGTTGATCTCGAACCGCTGTGCCCAGTCGAAGCGCAGGATCAGCGGGCCGAAGAGCGGGTAGCGGATCGACGCCCCGTAGGATCCGAGGAGACCGGGCCACTCCTCGAACCGCTGGATCCAGGCATTGCCGAGATCGACGAACAGGCCGCCCCAGATCCCGTTGGCGATCAGGACCGCCGGGCCGCTCCGGAACCGATCGGGAGGCACGATCGGGAAGCGCCATTCCTGGTTGAGCAGAAGCGTCGTGCTGCCGCTCAGCGTATAACGCGGATAGCCCCGCAGCGAGAGCGGCCCCCCCAGGAAGTAGAAGGTGGGGATGTCGCCCTCCGAGTAGCGGCCGCGGGCGCGCACCGCGTAGGTCGTGCTCTGCGAGGTGCGGAAGTACTTGCGGGCATCCAGGAGAACGTCGGTGGTCTCGATCCCGCCCTGGCTCAGGTTCACGACCGGGCTGACCGTGAAGCTCAGACGCTGGCCGTCGATGGGTCCGGCCGGCCCCCAGAGGGTGTTGTCGAAGGCATAGCCGAACGACGGGATCACGAGCCATGAATCGCGGAAGAAATCGCCGCTGTCCGAGGCTTCGTCGATCGTGTTGCGCTCCAAGGTCATTTCCGCCTCGACCCGCTGGAACTTGGAGAACGGGTACAGCAGGATTCCCGTCGCCCCCCACCGCTCCTCGAAGAAGTCGTTGCGGAACCCGATGCCCTCGCGCGCGAACTGTCCGGCGCTGCTGAACTCGTCTCCGAGCAGCGACTCGAAGAACGAGCGCAGACGATAGCCGCTCACGCCCCAGTTGAGCCGGTTCTTCAGGTTCACGTACGTGAGGACACCGGTGAAGCCGGAGAAGAGGTTGGTCCGGCCCTGCTGGGAGTTGACCTGGCCGATGATGACATGATCCCCCAGAAGGTCGCTGAAGAAGATCTGCGCTCCCTCGCCCCGGCTCCCGTCCTCGGCGAAGGCGAGCGCCGCGCTGGCGAAGTCCAGACCGAACTCCCTCTCGTACTCGCGCTGCACGTACTTCTCGCCTTCGGGAATGTCCCATGCCCACTGCGGCACCTCGGAGTCCACCGAGAGCGAGAAGGTCGGCGGGGCGTCGTGCGGCAGCTCGGCCCGGTAGATTCCGTACGCCAGGTTCTCATAGGCCGTGAAGACGGCGTAGTCGCGCCCGTTCTCGCGGAACCAGCGCGGATGCATCGCTCCGGCCGCCATCCCGGTCGCGCGCGTGCCGTTGCCCTGGCGGTCGAGGACGTAGAGATCCAGGGTCCCCGCCCGATCTGAGGAAAAGACGATCCGCTCGCCGTCCGGGGACCAGTCCGGGTCCCGGTCCACCCAGCGCCCGAAGGTCAACGGCCGCACCTCGCGGCTCCCGACGTCGATCAGGAACAGATTCCGTGCCCCTTCGCTGCCGAAGGGCGTCCGATCGCTCGCGAACACGATTTCGTCTCCTTGCGGCGACCAGCTCGGCGTGGCTTCCAGGTAGCGATCGTCGGTGAGCTGTTCGCGGCGGCCGGTTTCGGTGTTCCAGAGGTAGAGGTCGGAGAAACCGGCCGTCGACAGGCCGACGAAGACGATGCGCCGCCCGTCCGAAGACCAGGTGGGGGAGGAGAGCACTGCGAGATCCTCCCACGAGATCTCGCGCTCTCGATCGCCCGACTCGATGTCGTAGACGAAAAGGGCATCTCGCGGGCCCGACTTGGCGACGAAGGTCAGCCATCCCCCATCGTTGACGTCGATCAGGCTCTGCAGGGGATGAAAGGACTCCATGTCCCCCGATCGCCCGGCCGTCACGACCGTCTCGACGTCGTGATTGGGCTCGTCCAGGTCCGCGGTGCGAATCGTCGTGTACCCGCTTCCCAGCGAGAGATAGGCGATCCCACCGTCGCCGTCGCCGCGGGCGCCGGCGGGCAGGACGGCGGGCGTGAAGTTCAGCCGCCCCTCCGTCACCACCGGCTCCGCGACCGTGGACACCGATCGCTCGGCGGCCAGGGTCGGGAAGTAGCGCTGCATGAGATGGCGATGCCAGCGATCGGTCAGCTCGTCGACCGTGATGCCGTAGACCTTCCCGAATGCGGTCGAGAAGTTCCGATACTTCCACTCGCTCTCCATCAGCTCGACGACCCTATCCTCGCCGAACTCGCGACCGAGGAACTCGAACAGGTTCTGTCCCAGCTTGTAGGCGGCGAACGACCCGGCGAAGCGGTCCAGTTCGGAGACGGCCGGTACGCGACCGTTCAGAAGCAGGTCCCGCACCACGAGGTCGCCCTCCGCGCCCCACGGGCCCGACCAGTATTCGGCGAGCCCTTCGGTGAACCAGAACGGCGAGTTCCAGGCGTAGCCGCCCGGATGGAGCCGCTTGAGATGGGCGCCCTTGCGGGCCTGAAAGACGTGCACGAGCTCGTGCCGGATGACACGCCGGAAATCCGCGTACGACCCGTTGAAGGGCAGCGCGACCCGGCCCTTCAGGAACTCGGTGAACCCCGCCACGCCCTCGGGGATGAAGAACGGCACGATGTTGGTCTGCTCGAAGTGCTGATGGCTGGCGTAGACCACCAGGGGGATCCGGTCCTTGGGGCTGTACGAGAACTTCTGCTCCAGGAATTCGAACGACCCCTCGGCGTAGTCGAGGGCGACCAGAGCCAGCTCCCGCTCCTCCGGGTAGTAGTAGACGTCCAGGTGGTCGCCGGTCAGGATCTCCCACTGGAAATCGTCGTACTGGACCTTGTTCTTGCCGAAGCGGGAGTACTGGGCGGAGAGCGGGGCGGGGACGATCAGGAGGAGGGCGAGCAGCAGGAGGGTGCGGATCGAGTGATCGGGTCGGCGATGTGCCATCGTCCTGTCCAGCCCCCGCAGGTGGTCGTTCCGGGCCTGTGAGCACGATCCGGGCCCACCCCAAGCATGTGCACGTTCCACGCCGCGGGCAACCCGCAGAAGGGGAAACGTCGCCGGGAGCGACCCGGTTTAGCCGCTGGCCGCGCGTCTCAGGGCGAGCGTCAGGTCTTCGGGGATCCGGCGCGGGCGACGATTCGCCCCCATCGCCAGGAGCCGGGTCTCGCCGACGGCGACGCCGCGCCCGCCCGCGGTCAGCTCGTAGGCAAACACCACCGATCGGCTGCGGAGCTCGGCCACGCGGGTGGCGATCTCGACCACGTCGTGGTAGCGCGCCGGCTGGATGTAGCGGCAGCGCGCTTCGACGACCGAGAAGACCAGCCCTTCCTCCTCGAGGCGGTGATAGGGGAAGCCCAGGGCCTCGAGGAACTCCGTCCGCCCGACCTCCATCCAGACCAGGTAGTGGGCGTGGTAGGCGATTCCCTGCTGGTCGGTCTCCGCGTAGCGGACCCGGACCCGCGCGCGGTGGACGCCCGGGGGCGGCGGCTGGCCCGTCTCAGCTATCGTCGAGTCCCGTCAGCAGCTCGTCGACCAGGCTTCTTCGATCCCACGTTGCGGCCACCGCGCGGGCCGTGCTCGCGAGGACGTCGGCTTCGACGCCGGTGTGTCGGGCGCCCTGCAGGTGGGAGGCGAGCTGGCGCCGCTCCCCGAGGGCGATCAGCGCCCCCACGGCCGCCATCTCCCGGACGTCCGCCGCCGGTCCCGGCCGGCTCAGCACCTTGCCGTAGCCGTCCACGAGCGTCCACGCGGCGAGCTCGGGGTGCAGGCGGGCAAGGCGGATCTGGAGGGCCTCGAAGTTCCCGCCGTAGATGAGCCGGCAGAGGCGCTCTCCACGCTCCCGCCAGCTCTCCAACTGCATGGGCTCGGTGAGCGGCTCTCCGCGACCTCCGTGCCGCATCGCCCACGATTGCCAGGTGTAGAAAGCGTTGATCGTCCGCGGGAAGCCGGCGAAGAGGTAGGTCTGGAGGAGGAGCTCGTCGATGTCCTCGGCCGTGAGGACCTCCACGGCCCCGGCGATCGCCTCCCGCAGGCGGTCCGGGTCGCCCCCGGCGGCCGCAGCGCCCAGCATCCCGATCGCCATCGCCTCCCCGGCGGTCATCGAGGCACCCCGAGCGGCAGCGCCGCGTCGATCTTTCCCACGACGTGGCCGGCGTGGTTCTGGAGCTCGGGCCGCCAGTGCCCTTTCAGCCGGCGCGCGGCGGGCTCGTCGATGGCGCCTGCCTCCAGCAGCAGCTCGACCAGCGCGACGTCCTGAGCGCGCTTCGCGCCGTCCCCCACCTTGAGGGCCAGACCTTCCCCGCGCTCGCGGAGGACGGCGCAGAATACGCCCTCGGCCCCCGTCTTCACGATGACGTTCTGTCCGCACAGGCTCATCAGGTCAGTGTCCATGCGTCCCGTCCCCGCGACATACTCCGGATGGGCGGTCATGGCGTCGAGGATGCGCCCGATGGCCCGCGCCCGGTCGGTGTCCCGGGTCCGGTCGGCGCCCGCCAGCCGGGCGAACGCGGCCGCCATCAGGCGGACCGGAAGAAAGAACGTCGGGGCTCCGCATCCGTCGATCGCGCGGGGAATTTCCGAGGCCGCCACCCCCGCCAGGTCGGCCAGCGTGCGGTGAATGCGCACCTGCAGGGGATGGTCGAAATCGAGGTACGTCTCGAGCGGCCAGTCCATGGCCCGGCAGAGGGCCAGCATCCCGGCGTGCTTGCCGCTGCAGTTGTTGTGAATCCGCCCCGGTTCCTCCCCCGACTCCCGAAGCGCCTCCGCGGCTTCGGGATCGAGCGGCGGGTGGGGTCCGCAGCGGAGAAGCCCGGGATCGAGATCGGCCTTGGCGAAGATGCCGCGGACGGCGTCCAGATGGAACGGCTGGCCGCCGTGTGAGGAGACCATCGTTGCCAGCTCCCGGGTCGTGAAGCCGAACCGCTCGACCAGGCCCTCCTCGACCAGGGGGAGGGCCTGGATCGGCTTGGCGGCGCTCCGGAAATAGGTCGCCTGTCCCGGGTCCCCGTGGGCCGAAACGAGACTGCCGCCGGCATCGGACACGGCCGCGTGGACGATGTGGATCGACTCGACGCGGCCGCCCCGCCACACGCGGACGCCGGAGGTCGGCACGGGCTCCGGAGTCCTGTCCCCCGCCGACACTACAGGTTGGCCGCCGTCATCTCGCCAGGGACGAGTCGTCGCGTCGCCCACAGCGCGGCCCCGATCGGCTCACCGAAGATGGACACGTTCACCTCGTGCGCGTGGAGGTACCGAAGGGCATCGTTCATCGCCGTGCAGCCGAGCGCGGTCGGGCCGAGGGCGGGGGTGGCCAGGCCGCCCCAAGTCGCCCCATCGTAGCCGCCGAGCGCGGTGCCGGCCACCCGCGCCAGGAGCAGCGGCCATCCCGTCCGGCGCAGGCGATCGGCGGCGGACCGACCCTCACCGATCGGGTCGGGCCCCGATCACCTCCTCGAGCGCGGCGAATCGCCGGGGCGGGAGGATCGTATGCAGGAGCCGCCAGGTGCGCGGATAGCCGCTCGCGAACTCCTCCGATCGCGCTCCGGCGTACCACTCGTAGAGATCCTCCGGCGTATCCAGGTCGCGGGCCGGCTCGAGGAGCTGGACCGTCAGGCCCGTCTCCGCGGCGCGGCTTCGAGTCCTCTCCAGGACCGCGGGGGTGCTCCACGGGATGTCCTGGAACAGCTCCGGATATGGCTTCCGAAGCCCGACCAGGTAATAGCCACCGTCCAGGGCGGGGCCCAGAACGACGTCGGTCCGGCGCAGGGCTGCCGCCGCCACCTGGATCCGCGCGGTCGTGAGGCCCGGGCAATCGCTGCCCACCGCCAGCACGGGCCGCCCCTCGCCATAGAGCTGCTCGAAGACGCGCGCCAGCCGATCACCCAGGTCGCCAGGCCCCTGGGGCAGGAGCCGGCGCTGACGGCCGAGGAGCCGCTCGAGGGTCCGCCGTCCGGTGGCCGGGGTGAACGCGACCACGACGTCGGCGCACGATTCGACGACGTCGAGCGTGTCGAGCAGGAGCGTTTCGTGGAGCTCGGCCGCCTCGCGGGCCCGCAGGATGGGTATCAGCCGCGTCTTGACGCGACCCGGCTCGGGAGCCTTGGCGAAGACGACGACCCTCGGACGAGCGCCAGCCGGTGGATGATCTCCGGGGGGTCGTTGGCGAGGTGGACGATCGCGCGGCGGCCGGCTCACGCCCGCCAAGCTAGCAGCCGTCCGATGGCCGGGTCAGGGCGATCCGGCTGGGAGCGCCTGAATGCGAGGCCGCGCAACGCAGATATCGGCCGTCTTCAGCGGCCTAGAGCCCGATCAGGCGGAGGACGTCGGACGTCAGCGCCAGCACCATCAACAGCACGATGAACGCCAGCCCCACCTGCGACAGCCGCACCTTCTGCCGCGCCGACAGCGGGCGTCCGCGCAGCGCCTCGATCCCGAGGAACAGAATGTGACCGCCGTCCAGGACCGGGATGGGGAGCAGGTTGAGGATCGCCAGGTTGATCGAGAACAGGGCGATCCAGCCGACCAGGCTCTGCCAGCCGCGCCGCGCGAAGCGGCCGGTGAGCTGCCCGATCGCCACCGGCCCGCCGAGGGACCGCAGGTTGACGCCGCCGGTTACCAGCTCGTACGTGCCCCCGATGATGAGCGTGCTCGCCTGAAACGCGGTGCTCGTGCCGGTTGACAGAGCCTCGATCGGACCGAGCTCGATCGTCTCGGTGTCGGCCGTCACACCGAGCCACCCGGTCTCGATGAACTTGCCGTCGCTCGGGCGCGGGGTCTGCTCGGAGCCGGTGTGCACGGTGAGGGAGAGCCGCTCCGGTTCGGCCGGTCCGGCGCGTTCGACCTGGACCGAGATTCGCTGCTCGGGCCGATCGCGGACGATCTCCACGACCTCGGCGAAGGAGCTCACGTCCTCGCCGTCGATCGAGACGATCCTGTCTCCCGGCTGGATGCCGGCCCGGGCGGCCGGGCTCCCCGACTCGACTTCGACGATGAGAGGCTCCGTCAGCGGCAGCAGCGCGGCGGCGAGCGCCGCGCGGTCCTCTCCGGCCGCCGGCACCGAGATCGCGCGATCCGGGGCCAGCCCGATCTCCACGGTCTCGCCCTCCGCCTCCTGGATGGCGCGATCGATCTCGTACCAGTTGGCGACCGGACGGCCTTCGATGCTGGCGATCTCGACGCCCCCTTCCGCGAGCGGCTCGAGCGCGGGGAACTCGCCGAGGGCCGTCGTGTCGACGCCCGCCACGTGGGTTCCTCTGGTGGTCACGACCCCCTGGCCAGCGGCCAGGAATACGTACAGCGCCCAGCCGAGGAGGAAGTTCATGAGGACGCCCGCGCTGATCACGAGCAGCCGCCAGCGCATCGGCTTCCGGTCGAAGCGGCGGTCCACGGGCACGTCGGCCTCCTCGAATCCGTCCGCGGCCCCCCCTTCCAGGCTTTCGAAGGCCTCCTCGCCTTCCATGCCCGCCAGCTTGACGTAGCCGCCAAAGGGGACCGCCGACAGGCAGTAGTCCGTCTCCCCGCGCTGGAAGCCGATGACCCGCGGACCCAGACCGATCGAGAAGCGCGGCACGAGGATCCCGGCCCACTTGGCGGTCATGAAGTGACCGAGCTCGTGGACGAACACGAGAAGGCCGAGAATGAGGATGGTTAGAAGGACGGTCTGCATCTGCCTCGCTACCCCGTCGTGCCGATCGTGGTCCACTCGACTCCGGCGCGCTCACCGGCGCGCGCGCGAGCCCAGCGATCCGCCTCGAAGAGCGTCTCGACCGAATCGGCCGGTTGCACGTCGTGCTCCGAGAGAACGCTCTCGCAGAGCGATGGAATCTGGGGAAAACGGATACGGCCGGCAAGAAACGCGGACACGGCGACCTCGTTGACGGCGTTGAACACGGCCGGGGCGGTGCCACCCGTCTCCCCGGCGGCGCGGGCAATTCCGAGGGCCGGGAACCGCTCCGGGTCGGGCGCCTCGAAGGCCAACCCGCTCAGACGCGTGAGATCGACGGGCTCGCCGACCGCGACCCGCTCGGGTGAGGTCAACGCGGCGCGGATCGGAGCCCGCATATCGGGCTCCCCCAATTCAGCAAACAGCGTGCCGTCCACGTATTCGACGAGCCCGTGGACGATCGACTGGGGATGGATGACCACGTCGATTCGGTCGTAGTCGAGGCCGAACAGGTGGTGCGCCTCGATGATCTCGAGGCCCTTGTTCGCCAGCGTCGCGGAGTCCACGGTGATCTTGGGCCCCATCACCCAGGTCGGATGGGCCAGCGCCTGTTCCGGGGTCACGCCGGCCAGCCGGCTGCGGGGCATGTCGCGGAAGGGCCCGCCGCTGGCGGTGAGCACGATCCGCCGGACGTGCTCCCGGGGACGATCTCGTAGCAGCTGCCAGATCGCGTTGTGCTCGCTGTCGACGGGCCGCAGCCGATCTCCTTCCCCGGCCGCCCGCAGGACCAGCTCGCCGCCCACGACGAGCGACTCCTTGTTCGCCAGGGCGACACGCTTCCCGGCCTCGAGCGCGGCCAGCGTCGCCGGGAGCCCCGCCGCGCCCACGATTCCGTTGAGGACGATGGCCGTCCCGTCCCAACGGGCGAGATCGGTCACGCCCTCCGGACCCGGCAGGCACTCCAGGCCCTGGAACGCCCCCGCTTCCCGCGCCTCCCGCCACGCTTCCACATCGGCAATGGCCACCGCCTCGGGCGCCGTCCGCTCGGCGATTCGGGCGAGCTCTCGCCAGCGGCGGTGGCACGACAAACCGACGACCCGAAAGCGCTCCCCCAGATCGGCCACGACGTCGAGGGCGCTTTCGCCGATCGACCCGGTGGCGCCGAGCAGCACGAGTCCCGCGCCGCTCACAGAACCCATCCCCGCAGGTAGTGATAGAAGACCGGCACGCTGAAAAGCGCGCTGTCGAAGCGGTCGAGGATTCCGCCATGCCCCGGAACGAGCTGCGACGAGTCCTTCACGCCGGCGTCCCGCTTGAAGGCCGATTCCACGAGGTCACCGAACGGCGCGGCGATTCCCACCAGCGCACCGAGGGCCAGGGCGTCGGCGGGTTCGAAGAGTCCGAGGCTCCGATCCAACCAGGGGAAGGCGAGCACCGCCACGATCACCGTGGCCGCGAAGGCGACGATCGCCCCCGCCCATGATTTTCCCGGGCTGACCCGTTCCAGGAGACGCCGTTTTCCCCAGCGACGGCCGGCGAAGTAGGCGACGGTGTCGTTCACCCACGTGAGCACCAGCGGAATCCCGAGGAGGACCGCTCCCACCCAGTACGGCTCCCGCGGCATCTCACGTGCTATCTCGCGGACAAGCACCATGTGGCCGAAGAGGAACCCCACGTAGAGCGAACCCAGCAACGTGAAGGCGAGGCTGGCCATCGTCTCGTCCCCACCGGGGTCGAGCATCTGCGCCGTCGCGATCCCGGCGACCCCCACCGTCATCAGCGTCGTCACGGCGAGCGGGTCACCCGGCATCCAGTACAGGAGGACCGGAACCACTGCGCCCAGGGCCACACCCGAGACGCGTCGCGGCCGGTAGGGCTTGTCGCCCGCGAAACCGTAGAACTCGACGATGCCGATGGCGGTGAGGACCATCACGGCAGCGAGGAACAGGAGCTGGCCGACGACGATCGTGGCGACGAACAGCGGCAGCAGTACAGCGGCCGTCGCCATGCGTCGGCCGAGCCCCCGATCGGGCGTCAAACCAGCACTCGTCCGAACCGGCGTTCCCGACCCTGATACGCGGCGACGGCGTCGAGGAAGGCCTGGCGGTCGAAGTCCGGCCACAGGACGTCGGTCACGTACAGCTCGGTGTAGGCGATCTGCCAGAGAAGGAAGTTGGAGATCCTGAGCTCCCCGCTGGTACGGATCAGAAGGTCGGGGTCGGGAAGACCGGTCGTGTAGAGGGACCCCGCAAAAACGGCTTCGTCGATCTCCTCCGGGTCGAGCTGGCCGGCCTTGACCCGCTCCGCGATCTGGCGCACGGCTTCCAGAATCTCGCTCCGGCCTCCGTACGAAAGAGCGAGTGTCACCGTCAGCCTCTCGTTGGCCGCAGTCTCGGCGATCAGGCGCTCGAGCTCCTGCCGTGGACCTTGCGCGATGCGCTCCAGCTCGCCGATCGCGCGGACGCGGACCCGCTTCTCGATCAGGTCCTCGCGCTCGGCTTGGATGTAGCGCTGCAGCAGGCCCATGAGGGCATCGATTTCTGCCGCGGGCCGCTCCCAGTTCTCCTGGGAGAACGCATACAGCGTGAGATAGGGGATGTTGAGGTCAGCGGTCACCTCGATCGCCTCGCGGACGGCCTTCATGCCCGCCTGGTGGCCGAAGATCCGGGGCTTTCCACGCCGCTCGGCCCAGCGGCCGTTGCCATCCATGATCACCGCCACGTGACGCGGGATCTTGCCCTGCGCCGCGATCTCGCCCGTTCGATCCTTCATCGCTTCGGATGCATGCTCGGCCCGCCCTGGCGTGCTGAGCACACTAGACCTCCATGACTTCCTTTTCTTTCCTCTCCAGCATCTCGTCGATCTTCTTGATGTGCCGGTCGGTCAGATCCTGCACTTCCTTGAGCTGCCGGTGCATTTCGTCCTCGCTGATCTCGCCGGACTTCTGGGCGGCCTGGACCCTCTTGTTGGCCTCGTGGCGGATGTTGCGAATCGCGATCCGCCCCTCCTCCGCGATTTTGTGCGTGACCCGGACGAGCTCCCGCCTGCGCTCTTCGGTTAGCGGGGGGACCGGCAGCCTGATCATCTTTCCGTCGTTGGCAGGCGTCAGGCCCAGATCGCTGGCCAGGAGCGCCTTCTCGATGCTGCCAACCTGGCTGGGATCATAGGGCGACACGACCAGCAACCGGGGCTCGGGAGCCGAGATCGTCGCCATCTGATTGAGCGGCATTTGCTGCCCGTAAGCCTCGACCTTCACGAGGTCGAGCAGGCTCGGCGAGGCTTTCCCTGTGCGGACGGTCCCCAGCTCGTGGCGGATCGCCTCCACCGATTTGTCCATGTGCCCGCTGACGTCCTTCAGCTCCCTGGATTCCATCCCGC